>JBGUYA010000119.1:0-39125 GCA_045118435.1 Quinella sp.
AAAACGCCGACGGCTCCTACACCTACCGCTATACTTATCGCGACGACGACAGCGACAGCGGCGACGACTACTCAGAAAATGTCAAGCGCAAGGATAGAGTTTATGTCAATCCCGAAGTCAACGCGCTGATTTTGTTCGGGACGCCCGCCGAATATGAGCGCGTCAAAAAACTTTTGGAGACCCTCGACGTGGAGCTTAAGCAAGTTTCGGTTGAGGCGAAGATTTTGGCGATTGACAAGAACGCAACGAAAAATCTCGGCGTGGAGTGGATGTGGTCAACCGTTCCGCAATATCCCAACCACAACGTAACTTACTATCCACCGACATTTGATGAAAATGGAAGACAACTTACTTCTGCTCGATACGAAGAAAGTTATTCCCGTAGAACAAATGAATCTACGGGCTATGGAATTATACAATTTGGTCGCAGTGTTTTAGGAACACCATATGAATTTTATTACGGCGCACAGATTAACGCGCTTGTCACGAACGGCAAGGCGAAGATTTTATCTCGCCCGAACGTCACGACGATTCAAGGTAAAGAGGCGGTGATTAACGTCGGGAGTTCTGTGCCGGTTCCGAAAATTTCTTCAACCAACACCGCCACTACAACTGAAATTGACTATCGCGACGCGGGAATTATTTTGAAGTACACGCCGCGAATCAACGCCGACGGCACGATAACCGCAACGATTCACACGGAGGTTAGCACGCCGCAATATGTCGCCGACATGGGGGCTTATCGATTCAACACGCGCTCGGCAGATACGACGGTCACTGTGCGCGACGGCGAGCCAATGGTTATCGGCGGGCTGATTGGCGCGGAGGAGGCAAAGTCCGTGAGCAAAATTCCGTTTTTGGGCGACCTGCCGATTTTGGGCGCGTTGTTCAGGAATCATCGCAAGAGTAAATCCGAGTCCGAGCTGGTGATTTTCTTGACGGCTCACGTACTGGAAGGCAATTCAAATGAAACTTTATCCGATAAACCTTGACATAGAGAATAAAAGTTGCGTCGTAGTCGGCGGTGGCGAGGTTGCGCTTAGAAAAATTCGCGGGCTGTTGGAGGCGGGCGCACTCGTCAAAGTCATTGCGCCCGAAATCTGCGCGGGCGTCGAGGAACTTTCAAAGCGCGGAGAAATTTCACTTGTGCGCGAAAAGTTTTCGGAAGGATTAATAGGCGACGAATTGATTTTAATCGCGGCAACCGATAATCACGAAGTCAACGAACGGGCGGCGGAGCTTGCGCGGCAGAAAAAAATCTTGGTCAACGTCGTGGAAGGTTGCGGCGATTTCAACGTACCGTCACGAATCCAGCGCAGCGATTTTTTATTGACAATCTCGACGGGCGCGAGTTCGCCGGCGTTTTCAAAGTTCGTACGGCAAATGTTGGAGGCGGAGCTTGATGAAAATTTCGGTGCGGGCTTGCAAATAATTTCGGCGCGGCGGCGGGAAGTCAAGCGGCTTTTGCCGAATCATAGGGCGCGGAAAATTTTCTGGCAAAGAGTTTTGACGCGCGAAGTCTGGGAAATGTTGAAGGCAGGAGAGCTTGACCAGTTGGAGGAAAAAATAAATCATGCGCTTAAAAGTTTTGGGCTTGAATCACAGAACGGCACCGATTGAAATTCGCGAAAAATTTTCCATAAGCAAGGAGGCGTTGAGGCGCGGGCTTGAAAATCTTGACGGCTACGACGGCTTAAGCGAGGCGGTCATTTTGTCGACGTGCAACCGCACCGAGATTTACGCAGTGACGGCGGAAGGTTGCGAGGCGAGCCTTTATCAATTTTTAAACGATTTAATAGGCGGCGTTGTCGAGAAAAATTTTCTGTATGAGTTCGACGACGACGCTTGCGCGAAACATTTATTTGAGGTGGCGGCAGGCTTAGACTCGTTGGTTTTGGGCGAGGGGCAAATTTTATCGCAGGTCAAAGAGGCTTACACACTCGCCAAAGCCGCGCAGGCAACGAGCACGATTTTAAATACGCTGTTCAATCGGGCAATCGCGGCGGGCAAAAGAGTTCGGACGGAGACAAAAATCGCTTACAACTCGGTATCAGTCAGCTCGGCGGCGGTAGCATTGGCGGAAAAAAAACTGGGCGGACTCGTCGACAAGAGCGCGTTAATCTTCGGCGCGGGCAAAATGGCTCAACTCACGGCGCAACATCTCCTGGCGCACGGCTTGAAAAAAATCTTCGTGGCGAATCATCACCTGTCGCGGGCGGAGGAAATGGCGGCAAAAATTGGCGGGCAGGCGGTCGCGTGGGAAGACGCCTTCACGAGCGCGGCGCATGTCGACATAATCATAACTTCGACGGGCGCACCGCATTACGTCGTTAAACCTTGGCAAACTCAACAACTCATGACGCGGCGTCAAGGGCGCGGGATTTTTTTTATCGATATAGCAGTCCCGCGCGACGTCGACCCGGAAGTCGGCAAGATAAAGGGCGTCACGCTTTACAACATTGACGATTTGGAATCAGTCGTTGAAAAAAATTTGCAGGCGCGACAACGCGAGGCACTCCTTGCAAAAAAAATCGTCGCGGAAGACGCGGCGGCAGTCATGGAGCGATTTAAATATCTGAACTTTCGACCGCTCATGGCGAACTTGTCGGAGCGGGCGGAGCAAATGCGTCAGCGCGAAGTTAAAAAGTTTTCAAGCAAACTCCCCGACATGACCGACGACGAACGGAAACTTTTGGAGCAGTTGACGCGGCGCATTGTAAGAAAGCTTTTGCGAATGCCAATGATGAAACTTAACGCTTCGGCGGGTACTGACGAGGAAATTTTTTACACGCAAGCTTGGAAGGCAATTTGGAATGTGGAATGAGGAATTAGGAATGATTTTGCGGATTGGAACGCGGTCAAGTCGATTGGCACTGTGGCAAGCAGAGTTTGTGGCGGCGAAGCTAAGAAAATTTTTCCCGACGCTCGAAGTCGAATTGGTCAAGGTGAAGACGACGGGCGATAAAATTCTTGACGCGCCGCTTGCGAAAATCGGCGGCAAGGGGCTTTTCACCAAAGAACTTGAACTTCAGCTTGCGAGCGACGAAATTGATTTGGCGGTTCACAGCTTAAAAGACGTGCCGACCGAATTATCCGACGGCTTTAAAATCGCGGCGATAACGAAACGCGCTCAACCCTTCGACGCCTTTATAAGTAATAACTTTCCGACGTTCGCGAGCTTGCCGAAAAATTCTGTCGTGGGGACTTCGAGTTTGCGGCGGGCGGCTCAACTCTTAAACCTGCGCCCCGACCTGCAAATAAAAAATCTGCGCGGCAACGTCGAGACGCGGCTAAAGAAGTTGGACGCGGGCGACTTCGACGCAATCATTTTAGCGGCGGCGGGGCTTGAGCGGCTCGGCTACTTTTCTCGAATCAACGAACTTTTAACGGAGATAATTCCGGCGGCGGGGCAAGGCGCATTGGCTATCGAGACCCGCGCAGGTGACGACGAAATTTTTTCCTATGTTCAAAGCCTCAACGACGACGAAACTTGCGCGGCTATCGAAGTCGAGCGCGAGTTTCTAAAAGAAGTTGGCGGCAGTTGTCAAATTCCCGTCGGTGTCTTCGCGACAGTTGACGGCGAGCAAGTTACGGTTCGCGCAATAATTTCTTCCGTTGACGGCGGGCGAGTGGTCAGGGGGCAGGAATCAGGAATCAGGGGAAGGGAACTTGGCAAAAAATTAGCCGCGCGTCTTCTGAACAGCGGCGGCAAAGAAATTTTGAATAGCTTGACAAAGCAATAAGCCCTGCTATGATCGAACTATCCTAAGGAAAGGAATGATTGACATGGCAGTAAAAGTTGGAAATTCTTACGTCACCGAGTCCGCGCTTGCCTACGCTCAAAGCCGCGTCGATGAAAAATCCGACGGCGTCCTCAACGACTTGTCGAAGGAATTCAAGGACGTCAATTTCAGCGTCGGAGCCAAGCCTTTCAGCGGCAACGGCACGAACAACATTTCTATCGCGCCCAATATTTTGCGTCAAATGGCGAACGACCCCGATAAAAAGTTGGAGTACGAGGCGTTGATTTACGACTGCAACAACGCCTTGAAAAACTCGGCGAACCGTCCCGGACTCAAGGCGCAAGGTTTTGTTATCGACAGCAAGGGCGAACTCAGCATGTGGAGTATCGGGCAATTCGATGATGACAAGACAACTCGTTCGCTTATGCACTTCACGGAAGAAGAAAAACAACGTCTCGCAGGTCGTTTACCAAAGAAAGAATTTACCAAAGCCGCGACTGATAAGGTTGACAGCGAAATTCAACAGCTCAAGGTTAAAAAGGCGCAGTTGGAGCAAAAAATTTCTTCCGCGCAAAATCCCAACGCCGATTTACAAAAACAACTCGCGCAGATTGAGAACGAACTCCGCCAAAAAGACAACGACACCTATCGTAAACAGCACACGAAATTTTCAAACGTCGACATAACGATTTAAAAGCTTAAAAGTAACTTTCAAAGTAACAAAAAAATTTTTTTCCTCCTGTATAATTGGGCTGTAAGGTCAAAACATTATAGGAGGAATTTTTATGAACACCTTGCTTTACGATGCGGTTGCCGACGCGCTGTTGAGCTACGAAGGCTTGAACGAGATTTCAGTTAAAATTTATCGTGGAGGTTTCAACGTGGACAAATCTAAAGCGTATAAAAATCTCGTCGAACGCGCGAAGAAACAATATCCTGTTTATGACAGCAAAGTTAAAGTTACCGACGCCGACAAGCAAAAGACCGCTGATTACGCCGCGACTTTCAGCGACAAACAGAAATTTTTGGACGCGCTCAAATCGAAAGGTATCACGTGGAACGAGTGCGCGAGTGACAAAGGTATCAACTATATGCGTGCGAAAATGGCTTTAAATACCGCGATTGCTTGCGGTTTCGACCCGAACGACGTCCTTGCTCTCTTTGCGCCCGTCGTCAACGGCATAAATATTTGCGACGAAATTAATCTGTACACTTATTGGCAAGGTTTTGACTACGCTGAACGCATGCCCAAGATTAAATATCTCCTTGTTGCGCAGGACTGGGGCAACTTCTTCAATGCGGATGCCGAGCCGTTTAAAGCGGCGGTTGAAAAAATGAACGCGGGCGAAAAGATATTCTATCCATTCAGCTTGAAGTCGACAACGGACAAAAATTTAATCGAGCTGTTCAAAATTCTTGACCGCGACATAACAAAACCTTGCGACGACGTGTTTTTTACGAATTTCTGTTTGGGCTATCGTCTTGGCAACGAAGGCGGCGGCATGGGGATTGCAAATCGGTCGTTCAAAAAACAGTGCAATGATTGGGCGAAAATTTCTGACAACACTCCGCTTGACGACCCGATTGAGTGGTGCTGGAAAAATCCCGCAAACGAAGATGCGCTTGTTGAAAATACTCGTTTGGCGGTTGCAGTTGCGAGTTCCTTCAATGAACTTGACGGGAAGAAAAGTTGGGATAACTTTATCGCGGCACTGAGTTTGTGCTCAAAAGCGGGCGGTTATGTCCTCGTGCCCGTTTACTCTGACAGTGAAACTTTTCGTCCTGGCGATTTCCAATTCAGTTTCATGGAAAACACTGACGGAGAAAATGTTTTGGAAATTTTCGCTACCCGCGCGGATATTTCCAGACTTTACTCCGTTCATTCTGGGAAAGCGAAAGTATTGTTCATCGAGATGCGCGAGTTTTTCAAGAAATTTCTTGACGGCGAAATTCCCTGCAAAGAGCTGTTGCTTAACATTCGCGGAGCAAATATGGCACTGTCGCGCGAAACTATCCTCTCTTTGCAATGAAAAGTTCCGCGTAAAAAAATTTGCCCCCGCGTAGATTGCGGAGGCATTTTTTTATTTCAAAAGGTTTTTATGCTTGCTTATCAGCTCGCCCATTAACATTTTGCCGCGCAGGTCGGGATGAATGCCGTCAACTGCAAAGCCCGCGTCCATTGTCCCCTGCGCGTCGTAAAAATACGGCTCAAGGTCAACGAAAAATTCTTGCCGCTTAATGTACTCGTTAATATGCTTAAGTTTCGCGTGCCAATTCGGATCTGTCAGCGTGTGGAAAGCATTTTGCAAATTGTCGGGGTTAATCGGCATGAGCGTTAAGAAAATCGGGCGAATGTCATTTTGCAGGCAAAGCTTGTTGATACCGGCAAGGTCGGCAATGACATCTTCGGCTGAAATGCTCGCATCGCGCAAGCAATTCGCGCCCGTCGAGATAATAAGATTGCGCGGCTTGAGCGGCAAAACGTCTTGCTCGAATCGCTCCAAAGTCATGCGGGAAGTGTCGCCGCTCCGACTTAAATTTACAACGGGGAAGTCAATATAAGTCTCGTAGCTGTATTGCAAGGCTCGCGGCGAATAACTCAACGCGCCTCCGCCGTGTGAAATACTGTCGCCCAACACCGCCACATCGACGCCCTTTGTATAGTCCTCGACGATAAATTTCTCGCTGTTTGACCAAGTGCCAATCGGCTGATTGTTTTCGTCAAGCGCACGAACCCGCCAATAATAAACGCCCGCATAAGGTCGTCCGTACTCGTCATAACAGCTCGCCACGTCCTCCGAAATCATGCGCCACACGCCGTCCGCGCTCGGTTCAACGTCATTTTCAGTCGCGGGCGGGTGCGTCAGCATTTCAACTTCATACTTCGCCGCCTCGTGTAAAGGTATCCAATCGAACACGTGATAAATCGGTTGCGGCAAATAGTCCATGTAATCAAAATCGTTTATCAGCGGGCAATTCGGCATAGGTTTATTTGAATCAACGATAATTTTCTCCGCCTTGCAGAACTCGCCAATCGGCTCGTGATGAAGTCCCAACGCCCGCGCCCGCCAATAAAGTTCGCGACCGTTCGCAAACTCGCGCAGGTCTGCTTGATAGCCGTTGGTATAAATTTTCCGTGTACTGTCCAAATGATGAGCCGTCGAAAGGGCAATCCCACCCTCAACTTCGGGCGGCGCGTCCAAAAGTTCAAACTCATAACAAACGGCGTTGGGTACTGTATGCCAGACAAGGAAGGGCATTAAGCTTGCGGGATTTTCTTTATCGTAATGGTAAATGCTCACCGGGTGCGGCGGCGTAGGGAAGTTCGGGTTGGGATAGATTTTGTCACTGCGAAAAATTTCCCCGAAAAAGCCCCGCGCCGTTATGAAGTAGTAAGTCGGGATTGACGTTCGCGGCACAATGTAACTTGCAAAGCGCGTGTCCTCCTCCTTGAAAATGTGGAAGGGCGGCGAATCTTTTACAAGCCCCGTCGTCTTGCTAATCGTCGTTATTGAGTAAACGCAGGGATACGGCAACGGTCGCCAAGTCATCAGCGTATCGTCGCCTTCTTGAGAAAACTTTACGCCGAGCGAACGTCCCTTGAGTTGAAGCACGTCGGTTTTTTCAGCGATTAACAGGCTCATGACCGAAAAGAATCCCATTAACGCCGCGAGCAGTGTGAACGTAAGAAATTTTTTCATCAGACAACCTCAGAAATTTATTTGACTTAACAGAAACTCAATGTCGCCGAACTTCGCGAACAGGCAGATTAAAATTATCAGCACGACAAAAAAATATTCGAGCCGCGAGCCGACTTTGAACAGCTTTATTCCGTACTTCTTGCGCGGCGTGAAAATCGGAACTTTGCCGCAAATGCCGTCCTCCGCAATGTGTAGCAACGCCCCAACAAGCGCATAGGTTATCAGGCTAGGGATTAGGAACAAGGAACTTGGGACTAGTGTTTTGGCGAACTGCGCGGCAACGATTAAGGCAATGTAAATCGGCGGATAGTGTGACCATGTGCGATGACTTTTGCGCCACTTCCAATAAGCTTTATTCTCTTTTGGCGGCGAACCTTCAACCCTGTCCGGCAAAACCGCCCCGACGATACTTGACGCCGTAAAAATCGCGTCGTCCGTCGCCGTGCCTACGATAAAGCCCGTCACAATCTGGTGATTAATCCACTTCAAAAAAATTTTCTCCTCCGTGTGATTGTTTTTGCCGCCGAAAGTTTATCACGCGCGAAGAAATTTTTCAACGTTCAACGCGTCCCGAAGAATTCCGCCGTCGAACCTGCCTTTGTCGTTTTAATTTCAAGCCGAACTGGGATTTGATTCTTTAAGTCTTCGACGTGCGAAATTATTCCGACAAGTCGCCCGCCGCTCTGTTGAATTATCGTCGAGATTGCGAAGTCGAGCGTCTCGCTGTCGAGTGAACCGAAGCCCTCATCAATAAAAATCGTGTCGAGTTTGATTCCGCCGATTTTATTCCGCACGACGCTTGCCAAACCTAAAGCCAATGCCAATGACGCAAGAAAACTCTCGCCGCCGCTCAAAGTTTCAACGGGGCGAAGTGCGCCGTTGTTCTCGTCAAAAATTTCCAAGTTCAAACCTGCCGTCGAGTTGCTACGCTTGCCTGCGTCTTTCATTTGGAAGAGATACCGCCCGTTGCTCATTTTCTTAAGGCGGTTATTCGCCTCCGTGACGACTTCATTAAACATCGACGACAAGAAATAGCGTTGAAAGGAAAGTTTCAGGTCAGATTCGCCTTTGCCGGTCGCGTTCGCCACGTCGGAGAGCCTACGCCACATGTCGGAAATTTTTATTGCCTTATCAAGATTTTTTCTGACTTCCGCAAGTTCCGCAGAATATTTTTTCAGCGTGTTAAGCGTCGTTTCGAGACTTGCCGCCTCGCGAATCGCGCCGTTGTAGTTTTCACTTGCCGCCGCCGCCTTTTCAGTCAAAGAATCCATATCGGGCGGAGTTCTGTCTTGGAGTTCGTTTTGAAGGGCGTCGATGTTCTTTTTGGCAACTGCCAATGTCGCCGCCCGCGCAGATTTTTTGTTAGTGACGTCGTGAAAAGTTTTCTGTGCAACTTTCCAAGCGTCGTCGAGTTCGGCAAAAGTTTTCTGCGCGGAATTCAAATCGACGGCAAGACTTTCGCGAGCCGTCAAATAAATGTCGGGGATTTTTTTCTTCGCCTCAGCAATCGCGCCCTCCAACTTCGCGACTTCGTTAGCGGCGGCGTTTTTATTCGCGTCGGCTTGGTTCAAAGCGTTTTTGTTTTCCTTAATCATGGCGTTGCCCTTATCAATGCGCTGTTGAAGGCGGGCAAGCTCGGCTTTCTTAAGTTGCGCGGCATCGAAGTTGTTTTGCGCGGTCAACACGTCGGGCGTGTTCGCGAAGGCGGCGAGTTGCTCTTTCTTAGCCGCGAGTTCGCCCGAAATTTTCTTAACGGTGCCGATTTGTTGATTGTAGTCCTTGTTGAGGCGGTCGACATTTTTCTCCGCGCTTTGAAGTTCGGCGACGGTCGGAATGGCGGCTTGAGTGATTGCGGGGTGTTCGCGCGAGCCGCAAACGGGGCAGGGTTCGCCGGGCTTGAGTTTCGAGACCAAACGCGCCGCGTTGTCGACGATTTGCAGGCGTTCAAGCTCAATCTTTGCGGCGGTCAAATTTTTTTCGAGCACGTCAAATTTTTCCTGCTCCATAGCCAAAGACTTTTCGCAACGCGCAATCTCGCCCAAAAGTTTCGCCTTATCTTTGGCTTGCTTGAGAATCGGCTTGACTTTCTCAAATTCGGCGTCCGCGTCGGCAACTTTTAACTTTTGCGCCTCCAAATCGGCGAGCAACTCCTCATATTGCTTTGCCTTCGCGTCGCAAGCGTTGAACTTCTCCTGCGCTGTCGCCAAGTTACTTTGCGCCGTCTTGAGCGCGGAATTTTTTCTGGTCAAGTTTTCAAGCGCGGCTCGAATTTCTTCCAGCTCATGAATTTTTTTATCGAGTTCCTTACGTTGAGCATCTTGCGCCTCGCGGCTTTGATATTCCGCTTGCGCCGTCGCAAAAATTTTTTCAATCTCGGCAAGCTGAACCTGCGCGGCTTTAACGTCCGAAGTTTTTTTCTGAAGGTCGGCGAATTTCGCCGTCAAGATTTTTCCTTCCGACAGTTGCGCGTGGGCGGCGTCGAAGATTACTTTGAGGTCGGCGGATTTTTTTTGCGCTACTAAAAGTTTCTCCTCGACCGCCGCCATTGAATCCGAATCCGCGCCGTTGAGTTGTTGCTCCAAAGTTTCCTTGCGCGTTTCGAGTTCCTTTTTGACTTCCAAAGCCGCCTTTGCCTTTTCCTTGAGCGCGTCCTCGATTTTTTGATAGATTGTGCTGTCGAAGAGAACGTTCAAGACTTCCTGCCGCTTTGCCGAGTCCGCCGCCAAAAACTTTTTGAACTCGCCCTGCGGCAACATAACGACTTGCCGAAATTGCTCCGCATTGAATCCTAAAAGCTCCGTGATTCGCGTCTTTATCGCGCGTTCCTTAGTTTCGATTATTTTTTCTCCGCAATAAAGCTCGGCGTGTGTTTGATATTCGTCCTTGCGTTTTGAGCTGTAATTTATCTCGCGCTTGATTGTGTAAGTTCTATCGCCGAGTGCAAAAGTAAACTCAACTCTGGTCAAAACTTTATCGTCGACGCCCTTTGAGCGCATGTCTTTGGCGTCACGAGCCTTGCCGGAAGTTTCGCCGTACAGCGCGTAGCAAATAGCGTCAAGAATCGTCGTCTTGCCCGCGCCGGTCGCGCCATGTATCAGAAAAATTTTCCCTTCGCCAAGATTTTCCTTGAAAGGAATTTCCGCCTTGACGTAAGGACCGAACGCCTCGATTTTTAAATTTATCGGCGTCATGCTCCCACCTCCTTAAAAATTTCCGTCATTGCCGCGCGTTCGTCGGCTGTCAAGTTTCTGCGCGTCATTGCAAAGAAAAAGTCGGCGAATTGCTCATCAAGCGACGCGTTCTCTCTGAATTGCCGCGCAGGTTCCACGACGAAATCTTTCGGGCGCGATTGATTTTTTGCCTCCATTAAGTTAGGAAAGACAACGCGCAACTTTTGCGCCGCGTCGTAGACAAATTCCTTGTCGGTCAACGTGACGTATGCATAAGCGTCGTTCGTCGGCTCGGATAAAAATTCGGCGAGCGTCCCCTCGACTTCAATCAGATCTCTGCGCGGAGTGAGCGGAATATTTTCTGCGCGGGCAAAGCCGTTATCGTTCAACTCGACGAGCGTCACGCCCTTAACGTGGTTTGATTCTTTGGCGGAATATTTGAGCGGCGAGCCGCTGTAAAAGATATTTTTAGTCATTTGCTGATGTTTATGCAAGTGACCGAGCGCGACATAATCATAGCCCGAAAAAATTTCCGGATTGACTTTGCCAGTCGTGCCGACGAATTTCCTTTCCGAATCGGATTCTTCGCCACCGTCAATGAAGACGTGCGCAAGTGCGACGCTCCGCTTGCCCGCAGGAATTTGTTCGCGGGCGCGGTCAAGATAAATTTTATTCGCGGCGTTGAAAGTCAAGCGTTCGTCGGCTTTAATCTCGGCGGGGTCGAAGTAGGGAATCAGCGAGAAATAAATTTCGCCGAACTCGTCATTGAGCACGATATTTTTATTTTCGCAAGCCTTCGCGGTGATAAAGAAGTTTTTGTTGGCGAAAAGGCGGCTGCCGAAGTTGAGCCGCTCCGCGCTGTCGTGGTTGCCCGCGATACACAACACGGGAATTTTTTTCTCGGTTAGCTTGAAAATAATTTCGTCGAAAAGGTTAATGGCGTCGGTCGAAGGGTCGGCGCGGTCGTAAACGTCGCCCGCAATCAAAATCGCGTCGGGCTTCGCGTCGTCAACAACTTTAAAAATTTCGTCGACGATAAATTTCTGGTCGTCAATGAGATTTACGCCGTTCAAAGTCTTGCCCAAGTGCCAATCCGCCGTGTGAAGAAGTTTCATAAAATTTCCCTCCGTCTTATTGCCGCCGCGTGAGCTTGCAAGCCCTCCGCCTCCGCCAATCTGATTATGTCGCCCGCCGCGCCGAGTAAATCTTTCTGCGTGTAGGAGATTAAGCTTGTGCGCTTTAAAAATGTCTCGACGTTGAGCACGGAATAAAATTTCGCGGTGCCGCCCGTCGGCAAGACGTGATTTGGTCCCGCGAGATAATCGCCGAGCGGTTCGGGCGAGTACGCTCCCAAGAAAATCGCGCCCGCATTTTTTATCTTCGGCAAAAGCGCGAACGGCTCCTTAATCAAAAGCTCCAAGTGTTCGGGTGCGGAAAAGTTCGCGAAATCCGCCGCCTCGTCAAGATTTTCGGCGACGACGATTAAGCCGTTGCGTTCGATTGAGGCTTGAGCAATTTCTCTACGCGGCAAGTTGTTAAGTTGCTCCGCGACCTGCGCGGCAACATTTTCTGCAAGCGTCGCGTTCGTCGTAATTAAAATCGAACAGGCAAGCGGATCGTGTTCGGCTTGACTGAGCAAATCGGCGGCGGCGTAAATCGGGTTGGCGTCTTCGTCGGCGACAATCAGAATTTCGCTGGGACCGGCGAGCATGTCAATATCGCAGTGCCCGTAAACTTCTTTCTTGGCGAGCGTGACGAAAATATTTCCGGGACCGACAATTTTATTGACGCGCGGAATTTGCTCGGTGCCGAAAGCCATTGCGGCAATCGCCTGCGCCCCGCCAATTTTAAAAATCTTGTCGACGCCCGCGAGTTTCGCCGCCGCAAGCACAGCAGGGTTGGCATTTGGCGTGCACATGATAATTTCTTTGACGCCCGCGACTTTTGCCGGAATGATATTCATCAAGACGCTTGAGGGATAAGCCGCCGTGCCGCCGGGCACGTAGACGCCGACGCGCTCCAAAGGAATAACCGCTTGACCGAGCAGAGAATTTTCGCCGCGATAAGTTATCCAGGACTTGGGCAGTTGTTCAGTGTGAAAGCGACGAATATTTTCCGCCGCAACTTTCAACGACGCCATGACTTCCGAATCAATCTGAACGTCGCCGACTTCGACGGAAAAATTTTCAAGCTCCACGCCGTCAATCTTCTTTGTGTAATCGATAACTGCCGCGTCTCCGAACTTACGCACGTCGCCGACAATCCGACGAACAATTTCAATCGCGCTCAAATCTTCGCCGAAAATTTTTTTATTGGCGGCGCGAATTTTGGGCGACAATTCGACTTCATCAAAAGGTTTTTTAGTCAAGAGCCGCTCAACTTCCTCGCGCCCGACCTCTGAACTTTTAACAATCCGCATAAACTTTCCTCCAAAATTTTTTAAAACAATTATAAACGGCGCGGCGAAAACTTCAACTAAAATTTGACAGCGGGCGGGCGTTGTTATATTCTTCATGCAAAAGGAGTTGGAAACCTTGATTGAGATAAAAAATCTGGAGTTGAAACTTGGCAAGCGCGAAATTTTTTCAGGGTTCAACTTGGAAATCGGGCGCGGCGAAAAAGTCGGGATAATCGGCGGCGAAGGTTCGGGCAAATCGACACTGCTTGACATAATGGCGGGGCGAATCGTACCGACGGCGGGCGACGTAAAAATTTTTGGCGAAGTGCTCACGGTCAATGGAAGTGTCTACGCGGATTTTTCGGAACTACGCATGGCGGAAATGTCGGCGATTGAAAAACTTAAGCGGGCACTGCGCGGACTTAACGACGACGAAATAATTTTGCTCCTCGACGAGCCGACAAAAAATCTTGAATCGGAGGGCGTGGAGTGGCTGATAAATTTCCTGTTCGAGCGCAGAAATTTGACGACTGTCATCGTCAGTAGCGACAGATACTTTTTAAAGGAGACGTGCGGGCGAATCATTGAACTGACCGCCGAGCCTCTTGAGCCGATAAAAATTGAGTGCGCGGAACTTTTGCCCGGAGAAAATCCAATCGTGCTTGAGGCGAATGGCTTACTAAAAAATCGCGACGGCGAGCCGATTTTCAAAGACGTTGGCTTTACGATACGGCAAGGGCAAAAGGTCGCGTTCGTCGGGAAAAATGAGCTTGGTAAGTCGAAACTTTTAAAGACTTTGGCAATGGCTTATCAGAATAAAGATAACGGCGGATGTCTGCGCGGACAGATAAGTTTTTCGGAGGGCGTGAAAGTTTTTTACATGCCGCGAGTGTACACGGGCGCGATGGCGAAAATCGAGTTCGACAAAATGGCAAGCGACACGGCGAATTTTTTACTGCTCGACAACCCGACGGCTTGTCTTGACTTGCCGACGATTGAGGCTTTTGAAAATGCACTGGTCGAGTTCGCGGGCACGATAATTTTTGTCGACGAGGACAGAGAATTTATCCGCGCGATTGCCAACAGAATCATGGACATCACACCGCAAGGCACGGTCGACAGAATCGCGAGCTATGATGATTTTCTTGACAATGAGACGGTCAAACTGCAGATTAAGGAAAAGTACAAAGTTTAGGGGGCGTGAACAATGTCACTTCGAGGGATACGCGGCGCGGTGACAGTCGACGAAAATTCAAAGGAAAAAATTTGGTCGGCGGCGCGGGAACTCGTCACGAAAATTTTATCGCAGAACGAATTGCGAGCAGACAATATCGGCGCGATAATCTTTTCAACGACAGAAGATTTGACAGCCGCCTTTCCGAGTTCGGCAATTCGACAACTGCCGACGTTGCGTTTGGTTCCGCTGTTCGACACGCGCGAACCTGCCGTTGAAAATTCGTTGCCGCTTTGCATTCGAGTTTTAATCTTGGCGGACACGGAACTTGAGCAAGATAAAGTTCATCACGTGTACTTGGGCGGCGCAAAAAATCTTCGCCCAGACCTGGAAAGCAATGCGTAATTCGTAATGCGTAATGATTTTGGAGGGTTTTATCATGGCGTATTTGGGAAAGGAAATTAAAAAGCTGGGCTTCGGGCTTATGCGGCTCCCAAAACTCAGCGACGCGACCATTGACCTTGAGCAAGTCAAACAAATGGTCGATTTATTCCTGTCGAAGGGCTTCACGTACTTTGACACAGCGTGGGCGTATCCCGGCAGTGAAGACGCAATCCGTCAAGCGTTGGTTGAGCGTTACCCGCGCGAGAAATTCCAGCTTGCAACGAAAAATGCCGCGTGGATTAACTGCAAGACTCGCGAAGACGCAATCGCGCAGTTCGAGACTTCGCTAAAGCAGACGGGCGCGGGCTACTTCGATTTTTATCTCCTGCACAATCTCGGCGAGACGCGCACGGAATTTTTTGAGCGGTTCAAGATGTGGGATTTCGTCTTCGAGAAAAAGCGCGAGGGTTTGATTAAGCACGTCGGCTTTTCCTTCCACTCGACGCCGCAGGAGCTTGACGAGCTTTTGACAAAGCACCCTGAGGCGGAGTTCGTTCAACTGCAAATCAACTGGGCGGACTGGGAAAATCCTGCGATTCAATCGCGCGGCTGTTACGAAGTCGCTCGCAAGCACGGCAAGCCGATTGTCATTATGGAGCCGATTAAAGGCGGCATGTTGGCGAACCCGCCCGACGAAGTCAAAGCCGTTTTCAAAGCCGCCAATCCCGACGTGTCGCTTGCGTCGTGGGCAATCCGTTTTGCGGCAAGTCTCGACGGTGTAATAACCGTTTTATCGGGCATGTCGACGCTTGATCAAATGCAAGACAACGTTGCTTACATGGAAAATTTCAAGCCGCTTGATGACGCCGAACGCGCGACCGTTGAAGAGGCGCAAAAAGTTCTGGCGGGCATTCCGATTGTCCCCTGCACAACTTGCAATTACTGCGCCAAAGTTTGCCCGCAAAATATCGGAATCAGCGGCTCGTTCACGGCTTACAATGTCTTGACGCTTTATAAAGATAAAAAGTTTGCTGGCAATCAATATCGTTGGCTTGTCGAAATGCATGGCAAGGAGTACGCCGGCAAATGCATTAAGTGCGGCGCGTGCGAAAGTGTTTGTCCGCAACACATTAAAATTCGCGGCGAACTCGTCAAAGTGGCTGAGGCTTTCGGAAAATAAATTTTTATTCGCGGCGTTTGAAGAGTTCCTCAACCTTGCGGAATTCTTTAATCGCCGCTTTTTGTTCGGTCGAAAAATTTTCTTTACAAAACTTTCTTGGAGGCAAGCAAGAAAGTTAAAGGGATTTGTTTTTCCGCGTTGAATAGTTGAAAAAATTAAAAATGATTTGGGAGGCGATTTAATTTGAAAGCTGAGGGGATATTGCCGACAGTCGGGAGTAAATTTGATCCCTTGACAGGGCTTTATAATCGCGACACTTTTTACACGGAAACCCAACTTTTGCTCGGCGCACGCTACGATACAAAATATTCAATCGTATGCATGGACATAAGCTGTTTTAAAATTATTAACGACTTGTTTCACGTGGAGACGGGCAACGTTATTTTGCAAACCGCCGCGAAATATTTTAATGAGGTGCTCAATCCGCGAACGTCTCTAAGTTGCCGAGCCGACGCCGACCATTTTATCTTGTGCATTCCGAGCGCGGAACTCGACATTGAAAAAATCATCAAGGATCTCGACGAGCGAATCAAAGACTTGCACATAAGCCACAACATTTTGTTCTTCGCGGGCATTTATCCTGTTGAGAATACAAATCTGCCGATTCACCAAATGTGTGACCGCGCAGGTATGGCGTTGCGCCGAATCAAAGGCAGTTATCTGACGCGCTACGCCTATTACGATGCAAAAATGCGCGACCAAATGATTGAGGAGCTGTTGATTACCGGCAACTTGGAAGTTGCTCTGCGCGAACGGCAATTTACAATTTTCCTGCAACCGATTTTCGACCCGCATAAAAATACAGTCGTAAGTGCGGAAGCCCTCGTGCGTTGGTTCCACCCGACTCACGGAATGATTTCGCCCGGCAAATTTATTCCGGTCTGCGAACGCAACGGCTTTATCGTTCGCCTTGACCGCTTTGTCTGGGAAGAGGCTTGCCGTCTGCAGCGCAAACGCCTTGACGAAAAAAAGCCCGTCGTTCCCATTTCCGTAAACTTGTCGCGCTTGAACTTCTACAGCAATGACCTTGCCGAATTTCTTTCCCTGCTACTCGAAAAGTACGATCTGGAACCGTGGATGCTTAAACTCGAAGTCACTGAGAGCGCGTACACCGATAATCAAGTCCAACTCCTCGACATGATCTCGACGTTTAAGAGCTTGGGCTTTTCGGTGCTCATGGACGACTTCGGGTCGGGCTATTCGTCGCTGAACATGCTAAAAGATATGCCACTTGATACGATCAAAGTCGACATGGCGTTTATTCGCGAGTTGGAGAAGTCGCCGCGCGTCGCAGTCATTTTAAAATTTATCGTCGAACTTACAAACGCTTTGGGTATGGGCACAGTCGTTGAAGGCGTCGAGACTAAGGCGCAAGCCGATTACGTCGCGAGCTTGGGAGAAGTTTCGATTCAAGGATATTATTTCTCGCGCCCGTTGCCGATTAAAGACTACGAAAAACTTTTGGATAAATATCTTTTAACTGAGGGGGAAAATTAACATGCCGTCATTTAAGAAGGAAAGTGCCGGCGAGGCGACGATTTGGACGCTTCGCAACACAAAGGGCAACGAGCTTAAGATCAGCACTCTCGGCGCACACGTCGTCGGAATGAGATTCCGCGACAAAGATTTTACCAATCAGCAACTGTTCAAAGACGCGGGCAGTGTTCTCGTCGACGGCGGTGACGACTTCGCAAAAATTCTCTGGCAAGCTGAGGAAACTCTCGAAGGCTTGAAACTTGCCGCGCAGGTCGGCGACAAGTCCGCAATCGTGACTTACAGCATTTCCAATGACAACGAGATTAGCATTAAGTACGAGACGAGCGGCATTGCTGACATTTCGACGGAGCTTGTCTTTGCCTTGCCCGATTTGGACTTTAGAGCTTGTCAAAAGGGCGCGGCTTGGGAAAAAATTGCCGACGAAAAAATTTATCCTGTCACCGAGACTGCCGAAGTCGAAATGGAACTGGGCATGTTCGGCTACGATCCCGGTTGCCCGATTGACTATCTTGACGCGGGTTTGAAAAATGCGGCGAATCTCTTCTGCGCGGCGGCGAGCATTGACATTATCGTTTACGCGACGCAGGATAAAATTCATGCAAAGGCAGTTGACGGCGGGCTTGCGCTTAAGACGAGCGGCTCCGGCAAAGGTCAGACCGTTTACATGATTAAGAACAGGAGATAAGGGGTTAGGTGTTAGGTGTTAGGGGGCAGGGGTTAGCTAAAACCTAAAACCTAAAACCTAAAACCTAATACCTAATACCTAATACCTAAGTTGGAGGCGATACTTTGAACATTCACGAATACCAAAGCAAAGCAATTCTGCGCGGCTACGGCGTCAACGTTCCCGACGGCGGCGCGGCGTTCAGCGTCGAGGATGCTGTCAAGCAAGCGCAAATGCTCGGCGCGGACGTGACGGTCATCAAGGCGCAAATTCACGCGGGCGGGCGCGGCAAGGCGGGCGGCGTCAAACTCGCGCGTAATCTTCAAGAAGTTCGCCAATACGCCGAAGAACTTTTGGGCAAAACGCTCGTCACTCACCAGACCGGTCCTGAAGGCAAAGTTGTCAAACGTCTCCTGATTGAGGCTGGTTCAAATATTAAGAAGGAATATTATCTGAGCTTCGTCGGCGACAGGAAGTCTGCTTGCATTGTGATGATGGGTTCGGAAGAAGGCGGCGTCGAGATTGAGAAAGTTGCCGCCGAATCGCCCGAAAAAATTTTCAAGGAATACATTGACCCTGCAATCGGGCTTGCGCCTTTCCAGGCAACACGCATGGCTTACAAAATGAATTTCCCAAAAGAAGTCATCCGCAAAGTCACAAAACTCATGATTAACTTGCACCGCGCCTTTGTCAAGAAAGATTGTTCGCTGGCAGAAATAAATCCGCTCGTCGTCACGGAAGAAAATGACGTTATCGCGCTCGACGCCAAGTTAAACTTCGACGACAGCGCACTTTATCGTCACCCCGATGTTGAATCACTTCGCGACGAGACAGAAGAAGATCCTAAAGAACTTCACGCGGCTAAACTCGGCTTGAATTATGTCAATCTCGGCGGCAACGTGGCTTGTATGGTCAACGGCGCGGGCTTGGCAATGGCAACCGTCGATATACTTAAACACTTCGGCGGCGAACCTGCCAACTTCCTCGATGTCGGCGGCGACTCTACACCCGAAAAAATCGCGGCGGCTTTCAAGATTATGCTTGAGGGCGGGCAGGCTAAAGGAATTTTCGTGAACATTTTCGGCGGAATAAACAAATGCGACCTCGTGGCTCAAGGCATTGTTGACGCGGCAAAGATTATCTCGGAGGACGGCAAATCAATTCCGGTTCCGGTCGTCGTCAGATTGGAAGGCACCAACGTTGAGCGCGGCAGAGAAATTTTAAAGGAGTCGCCGATTGCCAACGTCATTATGGCGGAGACAATGGAGGGCGGCGCAGAAGAAATTGTTCGCCTCGTCAAGTCGGCTTAAAAATTTTCGACAAGAATAAAAAGCCCTTCGGCAAAACGTCGGAGGGTTTTTTGTTGACGTTAAGCCGCCGTAATGTTAAAGTTAGACAATTAAGCAATGGGAGGTTTTGAATTTTGAGCGATACGAAAAATCTTGAAGAGACGGAGAAAAAATTATCGCCCGCCGAAATTGTCGAGCGTACGACGATTGCCGACGTGTACCGCGCAGATAAACAACTCGCCGGCATTGTTAAGAAGACTAAATTAATTCAGAGCGATTTTTTTTCGGAGCTTAGCGGCAACGAGGTTTTCCTTAAGCCTGAAAATATGCAACACACTGGAGCTTTCAAACTGCGCGGGGCGTTTAACAAAATTAGCCACTTGACCGACGACGAACGCAAGCGCGGAGTTATCACGGCGTCAGCTGGCAATCACGCGCAAGGCGTTGCGTTCGCCGCGCAGAAACTCGGCGTCAAGGCGGTTATCTGTATGCCCGCGACAACGCCGATTTTGAAAGTCGAGGCAACCAAAGCTTACGGAGCGGAAGTTGTCCTGCATGGCGACGGTTTCGACGACGCCTATAAGTACAGCCGCGAACTTCAGAAAAAGCATGGCTATGTTTACGTTCACCCTTTCAACGACTTGGAAGTTTTGCTTGGGCAGGGCACGACTGCGCTTGAGATTATCAACGAGTTAAAGGACGTCGACGCGATTTTGGTTCCGATTGGCGGCGGCGGCTTTGCAAGCGGTGTTGCGCTCGCGACAAAAGTTGTCAGCCCGACGGTTAAAGTTATCGGCGTTGAGCCGGAAAACGCGGCTTGCATGAAGGCGGCTCTCGACGCGGGCAAGATTGTTTCGCTCAAAAGTTCGGACACGGTTGCCGACGGTTGCGCGGTCAAAACGGCGGGCGATTTGACTTTCGCCTTCTGCCAAAAATATCTCGACGAGATTATCACCGTCAACGAAATGGAAATTATGTCCGCGCTCCTGTTCCTGATTGAAAAGCACAAGCTCATTGCCGAAGGCGCGGGCGTCTTGAGTTTGGCGGCGTTGAATAAACTTGACTTCAAAGGTAAAAAGGTCGTCGCGATTGTCAGCGGCGGCAACATTGACATTTCCACGCTGTCCGCGCTGATTGACAAGGCGTTGATTGTTCGCGGCAGAATTTTTTGCTTTGGCGTGTTGCTTGCCGATAAGCCTGGCGAACTTCTTAACGTATCGCGAATTCTCACGGAGGAAAATGCCAACGTCATCAAGCTTGAACACGACCAAGCCCGCGTGACGGACAGCTTTAAAAAAGTCGTGTTGGAGGTCACGGTTGAGACGCACAACCAAGCACACATTGACAGAATAGTCGCCGCCCTCAACAAACACGGCTACGAGATTGAAAAGATTGACCTGCTAAGATGAGAATCATTACGGGACGAGCAAAGGGCTTGCGGTTGAAGACGCCCAAAAATTTTTCGACGAGACCAACCGCCGACCGCGTTAAAGAATCGTTGTTCAGTATTTTGAACGGACTGATAAATTTTTCGGAAGTCAACGCGGTGTTGGACATTTTCGCGGGCACGGGAGCACTGGGGCTTGAATCAATCTCGCGCGGCTCAAGTTCGGCAACTTTTATCGACGACTCCACAACGGAAATTATTCGCGACAACATCACGCGGGCGAAGTTTGAAAGTTGCAATGTCCTGCGCGGCGACTTTGAAAAAATTCTGCGGCGACTCGCCAAAGAAAATTTCGCGTTCGATTTAATCTTCAGCGACCCGCCCTATGCAAAAGGATTCGCGCAGAAGTCACTTGAGCTTGTCGCGGAATTGAACTTGTTGAGCGGCTTGATGATCGTCGAGCACGGCGCGGAAGAAACTTTGGACGCGCCGCCGGATTTTCAACTCGTGCGAAAAATAACTTATGGTCACACAACCGCGATAGAAATATTTTTAAGGGAGAAGGCAACATGAAAAGAGCAATTTGTACGGGAAGCTTTGACCCTGTCACCAACGGGCATGTGAATATTTTTGAGCGGGCGGCAAAACTCGTCGACGAGCTGATTATTTGCGTCTTCATAAACGAGACGAAAAAATATCTCTTCAACATGGAAGAGCGCGTGGACTTATTGCGCGAGGCGACAGTTCATATCGACAATGTGACGGTTGATGGTTGCAAAGGACTTGCCGCCGATTACATAAGAGAACACGACATTAGTCTAATAATTCGCGGACTGCGCTCGGCGACCGATTTTGAATACGAAGTCAATAAGGCTCAAATGATGCGGCACCTTATCCCAACGGTCGACACGATATTTTTATTGACAGCCCCCGAATTTTTGTTTATAAGTTCTTCGGGTGTGCGAGAGCTTGCGCATTTCGGCGGCGACGTGCACGGCTTAGTTCCGGAGTGCGTGGAGTTTGCGCTCCAAGACAAAATGCGAAAATAATTCCACATTCCTAATTCCAAATTCCTAATTGCTTAAGAGGGGATGGTTATGGCAGTACAGGACATCTTGAACAAGATAGAAAATTTGGCGGCGGGCGCACCGCACTTGCCGCTGACAAACAAAATGCTCATATCGGAAGACGAATTCTTACATTTGGTTGACGAGTTGCGCAAGGAATTGCCGCAGGAACTCGAACACGCCAACGAGGTCATGACGGAACGCGACACGATTTTGCAAAACGCGCAGACAGAGGCGACAAACATAATCAAGCAAGCGCAAATGCAAGCCGAACAACTCATGGACGAAAACGACATTGTTATCAAGGCGCGCGAGAAGTCGCGAATGGTTTTGAGCCAAGCTCAGCAACAACAAGCTGAGATTTTGGAACGAACTCAGCAACAGGCGCGTCAACTTCAAGAAGACGCCGACCGCTACGCCAATCAAGTTTTCGACCAACTCATTGCGCACGTGACGAATACTTTTCAAGGCGTGCAACAGGCGCAGGCGGGTTTGGAAAATGCGCGGCAAATCCTTCAGCAAGCCAAAGTTCAAATGAATCAGCAATCGGCTCAACAAAGTTATTCGCAATCTTACAGCGTGCAAGCGACCAATTACAATCAGCCCTATGACCAAACTCAACAATATGACCAAAGCCAATATCAGCCGCAACAATACAATCAACCTCAACAGTACAATCAGCCGCAACAGTACAATCAACCACCGCAGCAGTAAATTTCTTGGCGGGAGTTTAAAGGCTCCCGTTTTTTCGTTGCGTAAGGAAAATTTTTTTGCTACAATCGCCGCAAAGGAGGTCTTTCAATGGAAAAAGACGAGAAATATTTAATTCAACTACGCGACTGTTTCACGGGCGGCTAAAAAACTTTTTTCTAACCCCGAACTCGACGCTTATCGAGTTCTGCGAAATTCCGCGTAAGGTTTTCAGCGAAGAATTTATCTGCGCGAACAGCATCAGATAAAAAAATAAATATCAACTTTACGTCAAATTTCTCCTATGTTAAAATTTTTAAAGAAGCATTTTTGTTGGGAGGAGTTGACGATGAACAGAAAACAAGCCTTGATATTTTTGGGCATATTGTTTTACATCGAGTATCGTTGGGGGCTGACGCCGAACAGAGTTTTCGTCGTGTCATTCGTGCTCGCGGCAAGCGTCGCCGCGTATTATTTAATTGCACTTGTCGGTTCAGCGTTAAAGCGTTTCAAATCTTCAAAGTTACTCTCGCGCCCGATAGCCTTTTACAGGCGAAAATTGCTAATCTATGTCTTGATTGCGTCGGCGGCTTTCTACGGCTTTTATCAGACGAAAATACCTGGACAGTTGGAAAGGTATCGGGCTTTTATCGAGCGAGAGTTTAAAGAAATGACGCGCAAGGAGACACCTGTTGACGATTCAAGTGTGCGGTATTCAACCAGAAGCGGCGAACAACTTGTTAAAGAAAATGAGGCAAGGAAAGTCGACGAGCGGCGCGTTGACAAAAAGGAAATTATCAGGGAAATTGCAATGGGTTGGAACACCGCGACCGCCGACACCGAAAGCGACAATACTAATTGGGAAAAGGCAACTGATTTGCTCAAGAAATATCCTAATTACATCGGCAACGCGCGTGGGCAAAGTATTCACGCTTTGAAAGTCTTGGAAAATCCTGCGGAGTATTACGGCGGGATTGTGACTTTCAAAGGGCAGGTTTATTCTGCCGAGCAACTGCCGCCCGAAAATTCCATTGCGCAATTTTTTGAAGGCAACTGTTATCATGTAATGCTTGCCGTCAAAGATAAAAAAACGCCCGTAATGGTTTCGGCTTACATTGTCGACAGCTCCGGCGAACTTCCCGAAAATTCTTCCGTCAGGGTCAAGGGTTTTATTTATGGTCATGCGCGGCTTGTCAACAGCGCGGGCGGCGTTATTAACGGGCTTGCCTTCGTCGGTTTTCGCGAATAAAAAAACTCCCCGCTCGCTTTGAACGGGGAAAGTTTTTTTTAGGGGAGGGTAAAACTGTTAAAGCTCTATTCCATGACGCGAAGATAACTTCGCCGACAATAGGGGGAGATTGTTCGGTCTCAAGTGAATTTATCAAATGGACGAGTGCCGACCGATTGCACCGTCTTAAAAGATTTTGTCGAGTCCGTAGAGGAAGAACAATCCGATAATCAGTGCCGCGCCAACAACTCCTGCGCTGAATATGAGGATTGCCGCGTCTTCCGATAAACGTTTCTTCATATTAACGCCTCCTGTCTTGTGATTCATCGTTCAATCCCTTGAACTGCCGCGAAGTATATCACAGGAAAAATTTTTGGCAATGCGCAATCGGTATTGATTCATGTCGTGTTTGTTATTGTTTGTCTTTGCTTTAAAAGGAGTGTTTTCATGAACAAAATTATTGTGGCGGGCATTGGTCCCGGCAGTGAAGAGTTCATTACGCCCGCCGCTTTGAAAAAAATCCGTACGGCGAAATTTTTAGTCGGAGGGCGACGCGCACTTGAAAACTTTTCCGCACCGAATCAAATCACTTGCCCGATAACTCGCGACCTCGACGCGCCAATAAAGTTTATCCGCGAAAAAATTTTACTCGGTGAAGTCGTCGTAATGGTCAGCGGCGACCCTGGCTATTACTCAATGCTCGACCTGCTCCGAAAAAATTTTCCGCCCGAATCAATCGAAGTCATACCTTCAATCAGCGCAATGCAACTCGCCTTTGCCAAGCTTGCGCTCCCTTGGCACGACGCGACGCTTTTAAGTTTTCACGGAAGACAACCTGCGCGGGTGGCTCTTCAATTCTCAACGGGGAAAATTCTTGGCTTACTCACCGACGCCGAGTTTAATTCCAAAACCATTTCCGAACTTTTGCTTGAGTGCGGTTGGAATAAAAATTCCTCCATGACAATCTGCGCTCGCCTTTCTTACCCCGACGAAAAAATTTTCACTACGACACTTGAACAAGCCGCGCAGGGCGAACCCGTCAATCATTGCATTTTGATTGTCAGCGATTATAATAACTCGCGAGGTGATTTGACATGAGTTATAAACTGTGGGATTTTTTCAAGGAGTTGCAGACTAGTTATGAATTGGTCGACTTGACGCACCCGCTCGACAACGACAGCCCCTATTGGGCGGGCATTCCCGAAGGTTCGGTGGAGCTTTGCAAGACGTGTTTTGATTGGGGCAACCCCATGCTCGACTGCCTGATTCAAACGTTCAAATTTCCTGGACAATTCGGCACGCACATTGACTTTCCCGGTCACTTCATAAAAAATGCGCCGCTGTCGGAAAGTTACGGCGTGCGCAATATGATTTATCCGCTGTGCGTCATCGACATTAACGCGAAAGTTGCAAAGGACGTTCATTACGCGGTGACGGCGGAAGATATTCAAGCTTACGAAAAAATTTACGGCGACTTGCCCGACGGCGCGTTTGTCGCGCTTTATAGCAACTGGGCGCGGCATTGGCCCGACATGAATAAAATTTCGGGCATTGCCGAAGACGGCTCGGAGAATTTTCCTGGCTGGAGCCTCGACGCGCTCAAGTACATTTACGAGACGCGCAACGCCGCCGCCAACGGTCATGAAACTTTGGATACTGACGCTTCAAAAGTCGCGGCGGAGGCGGGCGATTTGGCTTGCGAACGTTATGTTTTGTCGAAGGGCAAACTTCAAGTCGAAGTCATGACGAACTTGGATAAAGTCGCGCCGGCGGGAGCGTTGCTTATCGTCACTTGGACAAATATAAAAGGAGCAACGGGCTTGCCTGCGCGGGTCGTCGCCATTACTCCGCGATAATTATTTTTTGAAAGAAACGCCGTCACATTGCCCGCCGGTCTGTTCTTCAATATAGCTTTGCAAATCTTCTGCAGAAATTTTTTCCCGCCACTCTTCGGGCAACTCGGCTGATTCGGAAATATCTTCGGGCTTGGAAATGTTTTCCGGCTCGGATTTTTTTTGCTCAACGTCAAGATTTTGTTGCTCGGCGGGCGGCGCGTAAACTTTCACTCTAAACTTGCGCGGCGGCGTCTCTTCAACGGGCGGAAGTTCAGGCGGCTCGCCTCGTTGTTCCGCGAGAAATTTTTTCAATTCCGATATTTGCCAAGTCGTATCTTCCACGCAATGGAACTTCGGCGCGGCACTTTTTAATTTCTCAAGCGTCGGCAAATCTTCGGGTGAACAGATAAAAAAAATATGCGGCTCCTCAATCGCCGTCTCCGCCTCGAACCACGACCAATAACTCCAAATTTTTCCCGCCGAATGAAATTTATCGCCGTGCGGTTTCATCAATCGACAACGAAAATTTTTGTCCGCTCCCTCCGCCTCGTAAGTGAAAATTTTTTTGCCGTCAATCTCGATTATGTACTTGTTCAAAGCCGCGCCCTCCTCAATTCGTCGGCAAACTCTTTTATCGCCCGCGCCGTCGCAGATTTTTTTCGCTTGACCTCTTGGCGAAGTCGTTCCGTCTCTTCGACTTTGTTTGATATAAAAATTTTCTTATCCGCTTGCTTTGTCGAAATGCCGCACATGAAAATTGTATCCTGTAAGTCCTTCGGTCGCTGAATTTCGCGCAGAGTTCCATTGCGGCGGCTCGGCTCCGCATCATTTTTTTCCCAGTCAAGTTTTGACTTGTAACGCCGCGTGTCCTCAAGTATCGCGTCCAAAACGTCGCGCGTGTTCGCTATCGTGCCCATAATATCACCTGCTTACAAATCGTCGGGGATTCGCTCTTCGCGCTCAATCCGCTTGAAATTTTCTTCCGTCAGCTTATCCGAATAAACGTCCGCCAACTTCGTATCGTCGCGGCTCGCCATGCGCATCACGCCCAGCCGCTCATAAAAATAATCGTCGTCCTTGTCGGGATAATATTTCCTCAACGCGACAAGTAGCGCGTCTTCAATCTTGATATTCTCGTCGCGCGACAACTTCCCCTTGAAATAATCGCTGACATAAACCGTATCGCTCCCAAGAAACTTGAACGCCTCGACGATTGCCAAAATCTCATTCTGCTCCATGCGACTGCGCCCAATCTCGAACAGAAAATCTTCCGGCAACTTAATTTCCATGCGCTCTTCAACGCCGCTCGTCAACTCCATTGCGCCAAGAATCGTGTAGCGGTCGCGGTTTTCCTCAAGCTTGCGGCGGTCAATCTTGTCGTCGGGAATTTGCTCCTTCAAATAAGCGTAATATTCTTCAAAACTTTTGAAGTCCTCTTGCTTCTTCCAATCGTCATGAGCCTGCGCCTCTTCGACGCGATAGCCGACTTCTTCCGCCTTGTCCTCGTCGTCAATTATGCCGAGTTTCTTCGCGAGCTTTTCAATCGCCTTTGTCACGAAGTAGATAATAAGCTTTTGGATAATCGGACCAAGAATAGGACCCAACGGACCAAGCGGCAACTTTGCAACAAGCCCGACGAAATTAGCCGCCTTAGCCGCAATGCTCTTGAAAAGACCGACCGCGCCGCTCGCCAAAGTCGATAGCGCACTGCCGACAGCTTTAACCGCGCCGACCGCCACACTGCAAACGCCGCTTATCGCACTGCCAACGAAACTACATGCGGAACTTATCGCACTTCCAATAAAACCGAACAAGCCCATAAAATTTCCTCCTCACGAAAGGCGCGTTATGTTGTTGTTAATGACGCTCATGGTAACGTTCGTGTCGTCGATAATTTTTTGAATGACGTTGCGCAAAGTTTCCTCGCGGTCGTCGTTGGCTTCTTGGTAGGCGTTCGCGCTGATGAAGGCAATCACCAACTCCGCGCCGAAATTTTTAGCCGCTTCGCGAATTGCCGCAACGAAGTCAGCAAATTTCTTTACGTCGTCGCGATTGCCACTCTCGCCCACCGCGCCTTTAGCCAAGTATTCCATGTAAGGCTTTAAAAATTTGTCGCCGCTCTGCATAAGCTCCAAGTACTTTGTCAAAATTTCCTCGTCGACTTCGCTAAGCCGCTCAACGCCGCGCAGAATCCCCCGCCGTAAATTTTTCGGTTCAAGGTAATAGCTTAAAGCCGTCTTTCTTATGTCGGAGTTGTCGATTTCTCGACGCGCGGAAGAAACTTTTTCCTCAACCTGCAGTTGGATTGCCTTTGTCCAACCCTGCGAAAACATTATGGCGCGTCCCGGCGTCAAGTTCGACAGAAAAGATTTTTGCTCGTCGCTAAGTGCCATTGTGTTGCCGACGGCGTCTTTGTCGTCCTGCGCGAACAGCTTATGAATAATTTTCGTGTTGGTGTTCTTCAAGACTTCGGGCGTCATCTTGTCGGGGATTTGGTCGACGATAATCAAGCTTTCGCCGTACTTGCGAACCTCCGCGAGCATGTCAGTAAAAACTTCGACGCCCTGTTTCTTGTTTAGGTTGTCGCCGGGAATGTAGCGGCTCAAAAGTCGGTGCGCCTCTTCAACAAGTGTAATGTGCCGAAAATCTTTGTTGAAGGAATGGCAATGCTTGACCGCCTGCAAAAGATTTGTCAAGATAAAGCCCATGAGCAAAGACTTTTCCGAGCTTGAGCGGATTTCTTCAAGCTCAATGACCACGCGCCGCTTGACCAGCGTCAAGAAATTTATCGAACGCGCCGTATTGAACATTTGACCTTTCGCGCCGACTAACAAACCTTCGAGCCGCGCATTTATCGAGCCGAGATAATCATTCTTCAAGCGGTCGTCAAACCCTTGCGCCTCCGTAATTTCTTTAACCGCCTTGACAAAATCCGATAGCGTCGGAAAGGCATAAACGCCGTCGCGGAAAGGGTAGCCGCCCTTCCAAGTATTCGTGCCGATGTGCCAGCCCTTGTTCTCGTAAGCGCGATAGATTGCCGCCTCCAAAATCTGAGGTATCGCCGCCTCCATTGCAAAAGACGCCTCGAACGTCGCCTTTAACATATCTGCGCGGGAGGAAATTTTTTCGCCAGGAAAAAGTTCAAACGGATTCAAAAAGAACGGCGCGGCGTCGGGCAATCCAGGCGTGAAAAATAACAGGTCGGAACAAGTTTCCTTGAGTGAGCGGTATTCAGTCTTCGCAGGTTCGATAACAAGGAACGCGCCATCCCAACCCGTCAAAATGTTTTGGCAAGTCGTCGTTTTGCCGCTACCCGTCACGCCCGAAATGAACGCGTGTTTGTCGAAGTCGCGTTTGTCAAGGCAGACAGGAATATTTTTCTTGACCTCGCCGCTTTGCACAAGGTGACCGAGTTCAAGCGCGTATTCGTCGGGAACAGGCTCGACGTTCAAACCAAACTCAACTTCCTCGCGCAGTCGCAAGCCGATAACTTCTTTCTGCGGAAGTCCCGCCAAAAGTCCGAGTTCCTTCGCCGAAATCCAACTGCCGCAGTAAGATAAATCCCAACGTTCATGACGCGACAAACCCGCCGCAGAAAAATTCGTTTCCGTGCCGCGCAGAGCCGCAGGGATTTGCAAATTCTTGAGCGCATTGACGCAAGCGGTATCGTCTTTATTATCGGTCAAGTCGTAGAAGGTCAACGCGGACTTGTTGCCCGTCGAGCCGCTGTAGAGAGAAATTGCCATATTCGCGAGGCGGTAAAGCGTCGTTCGTTTTTTGGCGAAGAGATATGAACAACATAAAAAAATCCCCTTGCCGCGCCCGTGATCCAGTCGGGGCATTAAAACCTTGTCGATATAATTCAGCCAGTCGATTGCAGATTTAGATTCGCTCTCAATCTGTTCGCTTAGAGAAAAATTTTCGCTCTCGGTCACGGAGCTTGCCCGCGTCAAGTTCTTGGAAATGGTTTTAGATTTGTTGTCGCTTACGTCATTGCGGCGGGATTTACTCTCGCTAAAAGAGTTTGAAGTTGAAGTACTCTTCGACGCGCTGACCGACGCCGATTGATTGTTTTGGCTTTGCGTGGAATGACTGTCGCCGCTTGCGTTGTCGGCTGATTCGGAGTCCTTATCGCCCTTGCGCTTGCTGTAACTTTTGCTGTTCGACCATTGCTCATTGGTTGAAGTGCCGGTCGAGGATTGAATTTGATTTGAGTCGTCGCGGCGTTCGTCGTGATTGGTGGTGTCGCTTGTCGAGTAGCCGTCGGATTGGCTGTGTTGAATTGAGTCGCCGGCTTGTTTAGCGTAGGAAAAATTTTTGGCGTCGTTGCGATTTTTGCCGCTTGAGTTGGAACGTTGGAGAGTGTGGCGGGCAACGGGCATGAGCGCATCACTCAACGCGAAAAGTTGTTGTTCGAGTTCGTCAGTCTCGGCGTCGGTGTAAGGTGTGGCGATAACCGCAAAGCCGAACTCGTCGCCCTGCATAACGTCAATCAAGCGGTCGGTGCCTTGAAAGTTTTCATTCTTCTCGTCGACGCTCGGAACGCCCTCCAACATGCCGAAACTCGCGGCGTTCTGAATTTTGTTGAGGATAGATTTTTTCTCGTCGAGAGTGACCTCCGAGATTTTGGAGCCGCGAAAGTTGCCTTTCATGCTCGGCGTTAAAATATCTTGCTCCAAGTCGTGAACGCTGAACGGCAATTTTTCTTTTGGAAAAGATTTGTCGCGAGCCGCCCCAAAATAAAATTTGACGCCCGCCGCGTCGCCCAGTATCAGATAAATGAAGCTCACGCCCTCCATGCCGCGCAGGGTGCCCAAAATATTTTCAATCGCCTCTTTGCGCGGAGCCTTTTCCTCGAACGTGACTTCCAAAATTTGGAAGAGATAAATTTCGTTCAGGGCGAGGGAAAAATTTTCACCTGCCCACTTGCAACTCTTATCAAGCAAGCAACGATTAGGGCGGGCATTGAGATAATTCAAGACGGCTCGCCCGCGCCGCAACTTCTTTTCAAACGTCGAGTTCATGTTGTTATCCATTAATCAAACTCCTTTCTTAGGTTTTAGGTGTTAGGTTTTAGGTTTTAGCTAATCCCTAATCCCTAACACCTAATCCCTAATACCTAACCCCTAACACCTAACCCCTTCAACCTCAAAGCATTTGCTTATAAACCTTGCCCGCGAACTCGTCCGCAAAATCTTCGGGACGCCCGACTGCGTACTCAATCTGCTTGGGCGAAATCTTTCTGATATACACGCCGTAATTTTCGTCGTCGGTCGTGTCGTCGTCATCAAGCAGGCAGTGAATCATCGAGACCTGCGCGGCGGGCATGTTATTCTGAAGTGCACGCGGAGCCGTCGTATAGTAAAGCTCAAATTCCGGCTCGTCGGCAACCGTGAAGTAAGCCCACTCGCCATATTTAACTTGCCGCCCGATTCTGACCGTGAACGTCTTGCCGTCGTTGCCCGCGTCGCCCAAATAGTATTGAAAAAGAGGATTGCCGCCGTTATCGTCATTTTCATTGTGAATTTTAATATCCTTGCCGCCCTTGCGACACCTCAACAAGCCGAACGCCACGCCCGTTTTGCCGGTGCGCTGTCTGTCCAAGTCAAGCCCCGAATTTTCCTCCGACTCTTCAAAGCCAAGCGGCATGTGCAAAATAAAAGTGCCGCTCGCGTCTTTATCCCGCCCCGTCGCCTTCTTGACGGTCTCGGCAAGCTTTGACTCCTCGCGCGTGATGAACTCCTCGAAAAGTTTCTTGACTATCGGCGAACGACACGAATTGCCCGCAAGGAAAATGTGTATCGGATAAACTTCGCGCCCCTTGAACGCGCTGTAAAGCGACTGGAAAAAGTTTACTACGCCCTCGCGGATTCGGTCTTCAATGCGCTGTTGCAACTTCGCGACTTCAATCTTGAGCGGCACGTTAACGGTAAAGCTACCGCCGTCCTTCTTCTCGTGCGAAAACAAAATCACGTTCAGCGCGTCTTCAGTCAAATTTTTAAGCTCGTCGGTGTTCTCCCAAATCGGGCGAAGTTTTTCTGCCAAAATGCGGTTGTTCATGTGTGACGAGGCGTCCTTTGTCCGACTTACCAAACTTTCCGCACCCGCAAAAATTTCACAGCCCGCCGGCAACGCGAACGGAATTTTCTCCTTGCGCATGGCGTCGAGATTGTCCTTGTATACTTCATAGGCGAGTAGCTCCAAAATATTTTCGCCGCCCAACAAAACATCGCCATTGAATCCGAACTGCTTAATCTCGAAATTGCGCGTGCGCTTTTCGGGAATGTACTCAATGCCAAAGTCAAAGTCGGTCGTGCCGCCGCCGAAGTCGAACACGCCGTAAGCTACTTTCTCGCCGACAACTTTAGGCTCCAAGTTAAAACCTTCCAACGCGCTGATTGCATACGCGGCAGGCTCACTCGCGCCGAGATAAACTCTGAATCGCTTCATGTATTCGCCGTCACGTTGGAGCGCGGGCGGCAACGACTTCCTAATCCCGTTCTCAAAACTCTTGCGAATGTGCTCGCGAATCTCCTTGCGATAGTTGACGGGGAACGACAAAATATAATCCAGATAAATTTGGTGGTGCATGTTGTTGATATAAAGTCCGAGATAATAGGCGTAAAGCTCAATCGGGTCGAAGTCGCCCGCGTCAATCTCGCGCGTCTCAAGGTACGGCTTTATCTCCTGAATCGCGCCGCGCAAATCCTTCAACACGGGATAATTCGTTTCGTCCTTCGCCCATTGCTTGAGTTCATTGAAAACCGAATTGTAGACCGACGAGCTGACTTGTTCTTTAAAAATCGCCTCCGCCGCCTGGTGCGAAACTGTGACTTGATTCCACTCTGTAAAAGGTCGCCCGCCGCGTGCACGATACGCCGCCAAGAAATTTTGAATGTCGCGCAGTTCAATGACGGTCGGATTTTCAAAGTCGCGCATGGTCGGAGCTTTGGAGTAGTCGCCCTGCCCGACGCGGAGCATACGCGCCTCGCCGTCGCGACAAACTACGATTGTACTTTTGGTGCCGAAGTCGATAGCGCAAATGCCGTTAAGCCGCACGTCGAGTTGAGGCGGTCGCGCCACGAGCATTTCATCTTGCGGCAGTTGCACTTGCACCGTATCGCTTGCCGCGTCCTCGAAAAGTTCCCAGTGCCCGCGATTGACATCAGTCAGTTGCCGCTCTTCGTAGGGTTGAATGTTGGCGCGTTTGTGGTCGCAGTTGAGCAATTCTTTTTTGAGTGCGTCAGCCGAGCCGGTGTATTTCCTCTGCCCGCTCATCAAGCCGTCAAGCGTCCCGCGAATATCAAAGTCGAAGTCGAAAACTTTTGCCTTGAACTTCCCGCCGAGCACGTCAGCTTTAAACCGTTCGCCGTCGAAAATTATGTTGCCCGCGTCGCCCGAAATGTAACCTTCAATCTTCGGATAATCTTCAAGGAAAGTTTTATAGAATCTTTCCTGCTTGTCGCTCAAGCCTTCGGGAATTAAGCCAAGTTTTATCCACGTGAACAGCGAATCAATATAACTCATTGCCGCCGCATTTTTCCCGCGCAGTCTGTGAATCGGAACCAAAGTATATTTATAGCGATATTTCTGCCAATATGAGCTATCCTGATAACAAATCAGAGATTCACCTCCATTTATTTCTTCAGTTATAATGCATTGATTATTGTCACTTTCAAAATATTTAAACGTTCTATCGGAGTTTAAATAAGGATTTCCTCTGCCGCTTGTGAAACTTTTTATGTATTCAATCGAAGTCATTGGCACGAAATTAAAGCCTTCAAAGTACAGCGAATAATCTCTTGCTGGTTGTTTATATGTATCAAAAGTCTGCAAAACGCCCGATTCAAACTTCGGGAAAAGCGCGGCGTTGTTTCTGTCAAACCAGACTTGTTTATTTTTCATCATAACGAAAGTTTTATCGGCGGCGGGCGCGATGTCGTCCTTGAGCATGGCGAGGCTTTTGGCGATTTCGTCACCTTTGGCAGCGGCGGCGTCGCTGAAAATGTGGTCGAACTGCGAGCGATTGACCTGCACGGACTCACAGCGCGTCGGGCGATTCTTCGGCATTTCCATAAAATCAACTCCTTAAATTTAGCTTTCATCTACTAGCTTTTAGCTATCAGCTTTGGCTTTTCCTGACAGCTGACACCTGACAGCTTTTAACTGACTTGAACGATAGACTTTCTGATAACGCGCCCGTTGTAGTCGTTGCGGTAGCCGGGCAAGTAGACGTTGACGATTTTACCTTGAGCGCGGCTGTTGGGACCTTCGATGTGCAAATCGGAGTCGAAGCGGTCGCCGGGCTTGACGGGTAAAATCGAGTAGCCCGCCTGCGCCTTCGTGGCGTTGACAAGCTCCAAGCAATATTCAAAGACCTCCGACAAAGTTTCGGCGTCTTGCGGGCGGTTGTTCATGACGCATTCGCGCAACACGTCCCAGAGCGTTTCGAGAGAATTGACCTGCGAGCCGCCGCAAATGAACGACATAAAATCATCGCGCGGGAAGACGCCCTGCAGAAGTTGCCGCGCATGTGAGCCGACTCGCTGATATTTTTGGAAGAGTTCCCAGCCGCGAGCAAATCGCTGTTGAAGTTGCGCCTCCAGCTCGGAAATTTTTCCCTGCGCGTCGTCGAGGTCGCGTTGCAAATTTTTGGCGCGTTGCTGTTCGCGCGTGAAAGTGTTTTGCCACTCCTTGAGCTTGTCTTGAAGACTTCGCGCACTTTGCTCCGATTGCGACAGCGAACTTTCCAGCCGCGAATTTCTGTACTGCGCCGTTTGAATTTGTTGCTCCAACTCTTTGACGCGCTGTTGAGCTTTAGACAGAGAATTTTCGAGCTGAAGATTTTTGTCGCGCAGTGCGTCTTTATCAAGCTCCGCCGCCCTCAACTTTTCTGTCAAGCGAAGATTCTCCGTTTCGAGTTTGGAAAGTGATTCGTCGGGCTTTGGCGAAGAAAATTTTTCGAGCAAGGGAAATTTTTCCGGCTCCGAAAATTTTTTTGGCTCCGCGACGATTTGTCGAATTTTTTCTTGAAGGTCGGAGTCGTCGAGCCACCTTAGCAGTTCGTATTTAGTCATAAAATTTACCTCTCAGGAACAAAAATGGACTTGCAACTTTTTCTGTCGTTGTCTGATTACAAAAAAATTTCCTTTCGACAGAGCAAGCGCAAATCCTTTAAAGGTTCGCGATTATTTCTTGAGCTGACGGGCAAAGAAGTCGGCGGCGATTTTGGCAACGCGGCTTTCCTCGCCGTGAAAGCTGTGGTCGGCACCGTCAAGCAGTTCAACTTCGCCGTGCGCGTAAATTTTCTTGTAGCTCAAGCTGTAGGTGTAAGGGACGACAATATCGCCCGTGCCGTGAATCGCCAAAGCCGCGCCCGTGAATTTCTCCGCCGTCTCGTAAATCGGCAACGTCTGCGCGGTCATAATGTAGTTGCGCCCGACTTTGTAACTGCCGTGCGGCGTGGAAATCTCGACGTATTCGGGAGGATTAGCCGCGTCATAAGTCACGCCCATTAAATTCCCGCGCAGTGCGTCATCGCGAAGGACAGCGGCGGGAGCCATTAACACGACAGCTTTAATTTTCTTCGCGCCGAGTTCGCCCGCAACCATGCTCGCAACCACGCCGCCTTGAGAATGCCCCGCGATTGAAACGCTCGTGACGTTGGGCAAGTTGCTCGCGTAGTCGTAAACTTTCTTGGCGTCTTCAATTTCGTTTAGCAACGTCATATCTTGAAAGTCGCTGTCGCTTTTGCCGTGCCCGTTGAAGTCAAAGCGAATAGAGGCAATGCCCCGCGCCTCCAAGTCGTCAGCAAGTGCTTTAAGCAAAGCGTGTTCCTTATTCGCCGTGAACCCGTGACAGATTATCACGAGCGGATAATTTTTTTGACTGTCGGGCGTTTGCAAGACTGCCGCCAACTTTCCTTTGCTCCCGTCAATCGTCAAGTCTTGCGACTGCGCGGACGCCGTGAACGGTATCGCCATTAACAACAGCGCGAGTAAAAATTTTTTCATCAATTCTTCCTCCTTAATCAAATCACGTTGCAAAAAATTCTTCGCGGCTTGCTTTTATCCTTTAAGCCAATTAAAATAAATCAATCACTCGAAAGGAGTTTGAACATGGGAATTTTCGACACGGTTAAGGAAAAAGTGAAAAGCCTTCTGCCCAAGCGCAAGGAGCCTGAACTTCAAAACAACGTCCCTAAGGAAAAAGAAAATATCCGCAAGACTTTCGGCAAATATTGCAACGATAATCACGGCACAACTGACGGCAAGCTCTGCGCGAAGTGCACCGCCGTTCTTTCAACCGTCATGATTAAAATCAGCCGCTGCCCCTACGGCATCGCCAAGCCCATTTGCGAACAGTGCGAGACGCCTTGTTTTGGCGAACGCTTTACTAATGAATTTTTGGCGATTATGAAGGGCGGGCAAAAGAAAATGCTCCTCAGTCACCCGATTATGACCGTCAAGCATAAAATCGCGGGACTCGGCGCGGAGTACGCCAAAATGCAACGTGATAAAAAATCTACCGACAAGCAAAAAGAACAGGAACAGAAAATGAAAAACAAACTCGCCAACGCCACGCGCTCGCCCAAAAAATCCAAGAAGCGTAAGAAGAAATGAGGGGTCAGGAATCGGGAATCAGGAATCAGGGAAAAAATTGGAGATTATCAAGAAAATTTCGGCTGTGACGAAAAAATATCCGCGCCCGGTCGTCGCGCTCGGCATGTTCGACGGCGTTCATCTCGGTCATGCAAGCGTTATCCGTCACGCGGTCGAAGTCGCTCAAGAAATCGGCGGCACGGCGATTGTCTTTACCTTCTCGAATCACCCGCTGACCGTCATCGCGCCCGAAAACGCGCCGCTCATGATTGGCAGTAAAAATCTCCGCCGCGAAATTTTTTCAGATATGAGCGTCGACGTGCTGATTGAGATTCAATTTACTAAGGAACTCAGCAAAAAGTCGCCCGAAGAATTTCTGGAGCTGTTGCAAGAAAAAATCGCGCCGGCTTACGTCGTCACCGGTCCGAATTATACTTTTGGGCGGTTCGGAAGAGGCAACGGGCGTTTGCTCCTGCGCACGGGCGAGAATTACGGCTTTAAGGCGGAAGTCTGTCAAAGTTTCACGGTCGACAGGAAAATCGTCAGCAGTACGCGGATTAGGGCGTTGATTGCGGCGGGCGATTTGACTTCGGCGAATCAACTGCTCGGAAGAAATTTCACTTACGCGGGCAAGGTCGTCAACGGCGACAAGCGCGGGCGCAAAATCGGTTTTCCGACCGCAAATCTTGAGATTGACGACGGACGAGCAATGTTGCCAAACGGCGCGTATATCGTGCGCGTCAAGGTTCGCGAGAAATTTTATGGCGGCATTGCGAACGTCGGCGACAATCCGACTTTCAAAGTTGCGCGGCGGCGGCTCGAAGTTTTTATCGACGACTTCAGCGAAAATATCTACGGCGAAGAAATTTTTGTGAGCTTTATAGAAAAGTTGCGCGACGAGAAAACTTTTGCCAACGTCGAAGAACTCAAGGCGCAACTCAACGACGACTTAAAAACAATGCGCAATTATTTTGATACGAGGTGACATCATGATTAAGAATTTGGACTTTGAAAATCTTTTCCTGCGCTCGAAGGTCGCGATACCTTTTGTCGAGGACAATTCCTTTCTGCCAGAAAAAGTTTTCGTCGACGGGATTTTTCCGGCGGGCACCATCTTTAAATTTTTGGAGCCGGTTTGTAGTAAGAAAGTTAGCGCGTTCGGCGACCAGGTTAATGATTATTGTCATGCGGCGTCGCTCCTCTACAGCAACAAGTTCAACGGCGGCGACGACGAGGACGAGTACACAGTTATTTTCCACGTCGACTTGAGCGCGTTGTTTCTGATTTGTGAGCCGATTGACGCGCAGGGCAATCCGATTGAAATTTGACGTTTCAGTTATAAGGAGAGCGGTTTTATGATAAATGTATTTCAGCCGAGCTTGGGCAAGGAAGAATTGCTTGCCGTCGAGGAGGTTTTTGCGTCTAATTGGATTGGCAAGGGCGCGAAGACAAAGTTGTTCGAGGAGAAATTTCTTGAGCACTTGGGTATTAATTCGGAGCGTGGAGGGATTTTATCGGTTAATTCCTGCACTGAAGGTCTCTTCCAAGTTATGAAATGCTTTGTTGCGCCGGGCGACGAGGTAATTATGCCGACATGTTCTTTCGTTGGGGCGGCAAATGCCGTTGTCGATAAAGGGGCGCATGTCGTCTTTTGCGATGTCGATAAACGTTCGCTCAACGCTACGGCGAAAACCATTGAGGAAAAAATTTCGCCCAAAACAAAAGCCGTTTGCATTTTGCATTTCGGCGGCGTGCCTTGCGAAATGGACGAGATTGTTGAACTTTGCGCGGCGAAAAATATTGTCCTGATTGAAGACAGCGCGACGGCGGTCTCTTCTTTTTACAAAGGCAAGGCTTGCGGAACCTTCGGGCAGGCGGCGACGTGGTCTTTCGACGCAATGAAAATTCTCGTCAGCGGCGATGGCGGCATGATTTACGTTAAGGACGCGAACAAGTTGCGCGAGCTTCGCCAAAATATTTATCTCGGCTTGGTATCGCAAAGCGGTTTCAGCAATTCCGTTGACTCTAAATGGTGGGAATTTCAAATCGATACCTTCGGGCGTCGCTCCATTATGAATGACATTTCGTCCGCAATAGGTCTCGTTCAACTTGAGAAATTGCCTCGCTTTATTGCCAAGCGCAAACATGTTGCCGAGTTGTATGATTCGCTGTTGGAAAATGTCGAGTGGCTGGAGTTGCCGCCCGCACTCAAAGCTTATCAAAAGTCGTCTTACTATATGTATCACGTTCAGACGAAAGTCCCTGAGGATCGCGATCGTTTAGCGTCATATCTGCGCGGGAAGGGAATTTATACAACGTTCAGATATTATCCGTTGCATTGGGTAGATTTGTACGGTCAAAAATCTTTGCACTTGCCGCAAGCCGAAGCCGCCGCCTTGTCGACGCTTTGTCTGCCGATACATCAAAGTTTATCGGACGCGGACGTTGAGTTTATCTGTCGGCAAATAATTTCGTTCAAGGGGTGAGCTTATGAATTACGTCTTTGTTTTTATCGGCGAGTTCGGCTACGAGCTTTTTAATTGGCAAGGACTTGTTCGCAAATTCAAAGCGACTTGCGACCCCGACGACATAATAATAATCGGCGGCAGGACGGGCATGGACATTTGGTATCCTTATGCCGACATTTTTATTGACATCTCCGACGACCCTTTCTACAAAGCCAGCCGCGCAGACACGTATTCGGCTTACGACATTTCCACGAACTACTGGTTTGAATCAATCGACGAGATTAAGGCTTCCGTTCATGCTTTCATTGAAGAGAAATTGCAACCGTTCAAGCTCGGTCGTTTGGAATTTATTTTCAGCTCGGATTTAAATTTGATAAACGGCATTCACTTCGGCGATTGGATAAATTTTCGCAACATATACGGCGGCGAAGGGCACAAGCAAAATTTTTATGCCCAAATCGATTACAACTCGCCCGAACTTAAAAAGGATTTGGAAAGTCGCCTAAAGATAAATTTGTCCGAGCCTTATATTTTGATTCAAGGGCGCAAGCGCGATATTGTGATTCGTTCGACTCACGTCGTCCCGATTGAATTGCTTATTGAAAAGCTTGTCGAGAAAATTCCCGTCGTGGTTTTGAATTTCGACACG
>JBGUYA010000120.1:0-18169 GCA_045118435.1 Quinella sp.
AACCATAGTGCCGCGCCCCTCGTGCGACGCCGTTATATCCAGAAAAACCAATTCATCGGCTCGCTCCATGTCGTAGCGTTTGGCAAGCTCAACAGGATCTCCCGCGTCGCGCAATCCGATAAAATTTGTACCCTTAACAACTCGCCCCGCCTTAACGTCAAGGCAAGGGATAATTCTTTTCGTAAGCATTTAGCCCTCCGTAAATTCATGAGATTTAAGCTTTAAGGTTTTTAATTGCGCATTACGAATTACGCATTGCCTTTCAAGCCTCCGCAATTTCAATCGCAGATTTTAAATCAAGTGCGCCCGTGTAAATCGCCTTGCCGACAATCACGCCCGCGATTTTTGCCGCCTTCAACGCGCGAATATCTTCAATCGATTTCACGCCGCCCGACGCAATAATTTCCGCACCCGACTTTTTGGCAAGCTCGGCGAAAGTCTCGGCGTTGACGCCGCTCAACATGCCGTCCTTTGAAATGTCGGTATAAATAATCGTCTTGACGCCTGCCGCAACAATTTTCTTTGCAAGATCGCCGACTTTAACCGCACTTGACTTTTCCCAGCCGTGAACCGCAACAAAGCCGTTACGCGCGTCAATCCCGACGACAATTTTATCTCCGAACTTTTTAACCGCCTCTTCGACAAGCGAAATATTTTCTACGGCAACACTACCCAAAATCACGCGACGAACTCCGAGCGATAAAAGCTTTTCCACATCGTCGATTGTGCGAATGCCGCCGCCAACTTCAATCGGGATTTTAACGGCGGCGAGAATTTTTTTTATGGCGTCGAGATTTTGCGGCGAACCTTTCCTTGCGCCGTCCAAGTCTACAACGTGTAAAAACTTCGCGCCAGCCTCTTGCCACTTGAGAGCTGTCGCTTGCGGGTCGTCGGAGTAAACCGTTTCTTTATCGAAGTCGCCCTGAATCAAGCGAACGCACTTGCCGCCGCGCAGATCTATTGCAGGAAAAATTATCATTGCTTAACCTCCAGTCCCCATGACTTTAAAATTTCAACGGCTTTATCGGCGAAGACGGGCAAGAGTTTTTGCATTGGCTCAGAAAGTTCCGTGCCCGCCGCCAAGCTGAACGGTTGCGCCCCAATTAACTCGACGTGCGGAATTTTTTTCCCCGACAACTCAAGCATCGTCAACACGTCTTGAATGCCGACTTCGTGCGCAGAAATTTTTTGCGCGAAATGATTTCTTATCTCGTCGTCGCGCAGATGAAAAATTTTTCCAGGCTCAGCTCCGCCGTCAATCGAATCAATTATCAACAGCCGTTGCGTCCCCGAAATAAAATGCAAAAGCTCAACGCCGAGCGTCCCGCCGTCAATCAGATTAATATTGTCGGGGAAGGTAAAATTTTTTTGAAGAAACTCGACGACGCGAACGCCAAAGCCCTCGTCGCTCAGAATTATGTTGCCAATTCCCAAAACCGTATTTTCCGCCGCGAATAAACTTTCCATTAACGCGCCGCCCTTCCTAACAGCCAAGCCGTCCAAGCGTCAAGCCCTTTCTCTTTTGTGCAAGATGTCTCGAAAATTTTTATCGTCGGGTGCAAAGTTATCAAGTCCGCCCGCGCAGATTGCAAGTCAAAATTCGTGAACGGCAACAGGTCAATTTTGTTGAGCAAAGTTACTTCCGACTCCTTGAAGATGAGCGGGTACTTGAGCGGCTTGTCGTCGCCTTCCGTTATCGACAGCACGACCGCTTTAAAATTTTCGCCAATGTCGAACTCGGCAGGGCAAACCAAGTTGCCGACGTTTTCGACGATTAGTAAATCAATCGCCGACAAATTTAACGACGCGCACGCCTTTTGAATCATTGGCGCATCGAGATGACAGCCGCCCGCCGTGTTAATCTGAATTACTTCGACGCCCTGCCGCTCGATACGCTCGGCGTCTTTTGCCGTGAACAAGTCGCCCTCAATCACCGCGACTTTTATTTTGTCGGCGAGTCGCGCCAGAGTTTTTTCAAGAAGTGTAGTCTTGCCCGAACCCGGCGACCCCATTAAATTCATGACGACAACGCCGCGCTCCGAAAACATTTGCCGATTCTGCGCGGCAACTTCATCGTTCGCGCCCAAAATATTTTTCATCAATTTTATTTCCAGTTCAATCACCTACTCACAGTCTACAAACTCAACCAAGAGTTCGCGCCCGCTTTGCAAAATCAAAATCCCGTCGCATTCGGGACAAAAAAAATTATAGCCCTCAAGCCGAAAACTTTTGCCGCACTTGTTGCACGTCGCCACAATCGGGACGCGTTTAATCACAAGTTCGGCACTTGCCGCCGCCGTATCTTTTTTGAGAACGTCGAAGGACAAAGTCAAAGCTTCGACTTCGACGCCCGCCATTTCTCCCAACGTCAAGCCGACTTTAAAAATTTTCTTCGCACGATTTTTGCTCGCCGCCTCAAGCGCAATGTTCAAAATATTTTCCGCAAGCGTCGCCTCATGCATAGTCAATCACCAAAAAATTCTTCCTCCGCCGCGAGGCAAATCACGTGATAAATCGGCAAGTGGAATTCTTGAATCGTGTACGACGAATCAGCCGGTACGCAGATTGCAACGTCCGATAAGTGGCGAAGTCGTCCGCCGCGTCGCCCCGTCATTGCCACGACAGTTATTCCCATAATCTTTGCGACTTCGACCGCGAATAAAACGTTGTCCGAATTTCCCGAAGTCGAAATTGCAAGTAGGACATCGCCGCGCCGTCCCAGTCCGAAAAGTTGTTGCGCGAAAATTAAATTGGGCGTCACGTCATTTGAAAAGGCAGTTATCAGCGAAGTCTCGCCGACTAAGCTCACGGCGGGCAATGCGCTTTGTAAATTCGCTTTGAAAAACTCAACATCGGCAGGGAAAAGCTCCTGCGCCCGCTTGACGAACTCCGGATTGAACGCCTCAATCTTGCGCGGCAGGAGAAAACCTTTCATAAGCTCGCCGACAATGTGCATTGCATCAGCCGCCGAGCCGCCGTTGCCGCAAGTTATCAACTTCCCGCCGCCTCGAAATCCCGCGCAGATTTTCTCGACCGCCGCAAATAAATTCGCACGACAAATTTCCAACGCGGGATAGCGTTCAATCAGCTCGTCGATTTTTTTCTCCGTAGATTTTTTAATTGTAATCGCTCCTTTGTCTTGAAAAGAAATACTGCCGCCCGCTTTGTTGTGAGCGACAGTCGAAAGGATTTTTATAGCACCGAATAGAAATTACTTAATGTTAACGACAATGTCGGCTTCCGCGTCGCTTTTGACGATTTTCGCTCCGTTGTCACTGAGAATCAGGGCGACCGTCGCGCGCATAGTCTTATCGTTGCCCAATACTACAGCCGTTTTGCCGCTGAGAGCCGACGCGCTCGCCTCGAAAATGGAAATCTCATCGCCGACGCGAAGTTGCGGAATGGGTTTATCCTCGACGTGAACGCTACCTTCAAGCAACTCCTCCTTGTCGTCGTTGAACTTGATGACAATGTGACCGAGACTTTTGATGTTGTTGTTGACATCGTTGCCGACGCGCAAGATTTTGAACTTGCTATCGGCGATTTGGAGAATGTCGCCGGGTTTGATAACGTCGGTGAGTTTGTTGCCGCTGTGCAGAACCGAGAAGTCGCGCAGTTCGGGCAGAACCATTGAATCATCGAAGATAACGAGCATTTTGACAAGGCTGGTGAACTTAGCAACTTCGCCGCCGATGCCCACGATTTTTGTGGTGTAATACTTTTTCGCCATTGAAAGCCCTCCCGTACTCAAATGAAAACTTCAACAAATTTATGCAAGAATTCTTCAAGCGGGCAATTTATCCTGCCGATTATTAAAAAATTTTAGCGTCCCCTTTTTGCCAAACAGTGGACTACGCAAAATCGGCGGTCGTGGCGGCGGCTCCTTCCTTCGATTGAGTTTGAAAATAGTTTTTTCATATTAAACTTACTTTTCTTTGCAACGCCCAAAGAAAAGTAAGCAAAAGAAAGGGCGTTTAACCGGCTGTGAAACATCCTGTTTCAGACGCCGGCGGTCGCACGTCCTGTGCGACCGGGTTCTGACTACCCGCTACTATTTGTAATTTTTATGTTAGGAGGGTTTTGATTTGATAGAATTATTGGCACCCGCAGGAAGTTTTGAGGCGTTAAGGGCGGCAGTCGAGGCGGGCGCGGACGCCGTTTATCTTGCGGGAGAAAAATTCGGGGCGCGAGCATACGCCGAGAACTTCGCGGGCGAACAAATGATTAAGGCGGTCGAGTTTGCACATCTGCGCGGGGTGGCTGTTCATGTCACGGTGAACACGCTGATTGCTGACGAGGAGATTGACGAGTTCGCCGAGTACTTGAAATTTTTGCGGCTTGCGAACGTCGACGCGCTGTTGGTTCAAGACTTGGGCGCGGCGGCTTTGGCAAAAAAATTCGCACCGGAAATTCCGTTGCATGCCTCAACGCAAATGACAATTCACAATTCGGAGGGCGTCAAAGCTTTAGCCGAACTCGGATTTACTCGCGCGGTCTTGAGCCGCGAGCTGACTTTGGAAGAGATAAAAAAAATCTGCCGCGAGTCACCGATTGAGACTGAAATTTTTATTCACGGCGCGTTGTGCGTGTGTTGGTCGGGTCAATGCCTTATGAGTTCGCTGATTGGCGGGCGCAGTGGCAATCGCGGGCGTTGCGCTCAACCTTGCCGCCTGCCCTATGAACTCGTTGACGAACACGGCAAAAATCTTTTGAACGCGGGAAAATATCTGCTCAGCCCGAAGGACTTAAACACCCTTGAACTTTTGCCAAAGCTCTTTGAAACGGGCGTGACCAGTTTGAAGATTGAAGGGCGCATGAAACGCCCCGAATATGTCGCGACGGTCGTCAAGGTTTATCGCGACGCTCTGGATAAAAATTTCTCGACGCCCGAAGATATGCGCAAGCTCGCGCAGATTTTTAATCGCGACTTCACGACGGCTTATCTTGAAAAAAATCCCGGCAAAAATTTAATCAGCGACATGAAGCCAAACAATCGCGGCGTGTTAATCGGGCGGGTCGTCGAAGTCGGGCGCGATAAAATTACTCTCAAGCTTGCCGAAAAAATTTCTGCTGGCGACCAAGTCGAGATTTGGATAAAAGTCGGCGGGCGCGTGACGTTCACGGTTGAGGATTTTGAACTGCGCGGCGACTTGTGCACGATTAAAACCAACGCAAAGGGCGTTCGCGTTCATGACAGGGCGTTTAAAATTTTCGACGCGGAACTGACGGCGGAGGCGCGAAAATATTTCACGGGCGCACCTGTCAGAAAAATTGCTGTCGCGGCGGAGGTTGCAGTTAAACTCGGCGAGCCGCTGACTTTGACATTGACCGATTGCGACGGCAACTTCGCCACTGCGCGGACAAATTTTATCGCCGAGCCTGCCAAAAATCGCCCGCTGACTTTGGAGACGCTCAAGAATCAACTTGGACGCTTGGGCAACTCGGTTTTCACACTTGAAAAAATTTCTGCCGCGCTTGACGAAAATTTGATGATTCCGATTAGCGAGCTTAATGACGTTCGCCGCCGCGCAGTTGAGCAACTTGAAACTCTTCGCCTTAAAAAGTTTGAACGCGAAAAAATTTCCGTGCCTTCCGAAAATTTTTCCCTGATTCCCGATTCCCGCCCCCTGACACCTTCAATCATCGCTCAAGTCGACACGCCGGAGAAGTTGAAAGCCGCACTTGACGCGGGCGCGGACGAGATTTTATACGGCGGCGAAAGTTTCACTAATCAACCAGTAAAAAATATTTCTGACGCCGTTGAAATTGTTCATGAGCGCGGGAAGAAAATTTCTCTGGCGACGCCGCGCATTGTTCGCGAAAATGAACTTGCCGCCCTCGAAAAAACTTTCTCTTGCGAAGCCGACGCGATTTATATTCACAACCTCGCGACGCTTAGCCTTGTAAAAAAAATTTCCAACGCGCCGATTCGCTCCGATTTTTCCCTGCACGTCTTCAACGCCGCGACGATTAACTTTCTAAAAAATCTCGGCGTCGAAGGCGTCACGCTCTCGCCAGAATTGAACTTGACGCAAGTTAAAACTCTCGCGAAAAAATCTCCGTTGCCCGTCGAATGCATTGTTCACGGGCGGCAGGAACTCATGATCTCGGCTTACTGTGTGCTTGGAAGTTTTCTCGGCGAACTCGACAAAAAAAATTGCCCGCGCATTTGCCGAGCCAAAAATTTTTATCTGCGCGACAGGAAGAACGAACTTTTCCCCGTCGTGACCGATCAATTTTGCCGTATGCATATCCTCAACGCCAAGACACTTTCCATGATTGAACACCGCGCAGATTTTGACGGCGTGGCGAGTCTTCGCGTCGATTGTAGATTTTTAACTGTGCAGGAGACCGCGCAGATTGTTCGCGCTTACAAAGTCGGCGGCGCGGAGATTGAAAACTTCACGCGCGGTCATTACTTTCGCGGCGTCATGTGAGCGTTGACGAAATTTTTTATCTCGGCGAAAGATTTTATGCTGTCGTCGAGTTCGGGCAGGAGCAACGCGAAATCGTGCGACATGCCCGCGTAAACCGTCAGTTGCAAGACAACCCGCGCGGATTTTTTTGCTTGGGATTGGTGAGCCGCTCAACTTTAACGCCGTCGATTAAAAATTTTTCGTAAGTCCACTTGTCGGGCACGTCGAAGGTCAGCTTAGCCGCGCCGCTGAAAAGTTTCTTCATGCGCTCGGCGACGTAAATTTGTTTGGCGTCGTCAGAAAAAGTTTTGCCGCTCGCGGGGAGTTGCCACGCCGGAGCCGCGTAAGTCGTGCCGGTCAAAAGGCTCAAACTCAACACACCCGCCGCAATCATTTTGCCAAGTTTCATGTCATCACCGCCTGAATTTTTCTCGATTATACAATCGCGGCTTGAACTTGCCAACGAAAAATTTTTCACGTACAATGGCAAAAAAATTTCAGAGGCAAGCAAATGATTCAACTTGAGAATGTGAAAAAATTTTACGGCGAGCGGCTGATTTTCTCCGACGTGACTTTTAAAATCGTCGAGGGCGAAAAGCTCGGCATCGTCGGCAAAAACGGCGCGGGCAAATCAACGCTATTAAAAATCATGACGGGCGCGGAACCCTTCGACGCGGGCACAGTCGGCGGACTTCGCGCGGAGGATATTGGCTTTGTCGAGCAGACGCCGAACTTTACAGCGGCGACGCTCCTCGACGAGCTGTTAAAAATTGACGGCGCGGAAAAATTCATGGCGCGGAAAATTTTATTCGGCTTGGGCTTTTCGGAGGCGGAGCTTGAAAAAAATCCCAATCACTTCAGCGGCGGCGAGTCGGCGAAAATTTCTTTGGCAAAGGCACTGATAAACGAGCCGCGCATTTTGGTTTTGGACGAGCCGACGAATCACCTCGACATTTACGCGATTGAGTTCCTTGAAGATTTCGTCAAAAATTATCGCGGAACGGTTATCGCGGTCACGCACGACCGGCATTTTCTTCAACATTGCGTCGGAAAAATTTTGGATATGGAAGGCGGGCGGGCGACGCTTTATCCCGGCAACTATGAAAAATTTGTTCGGCTCAAGAAAGAGCGGCGCGAGTCGGAGCTTAAAGCCTACGAAAAACAACAGGCGGAGATTGCCAAGCTTGAAGAATTCGTTCGGCGAAATAAAGCCGGCGTCAAGGCTAAGCAAGCTCGCGGGCGTCAAACTCTCCTTGACCGTATGCAACGACTTGAAAAGCCGCCGTCAACTGAAACCGCCGCGATTAAATTGGGCGACGCCGCCGAGTCCGCCAACCGCGTGCTGATTCTCGAAAACATTTCCTTTAAGACGGTCATAAAAAATTTCAGCGCGGAGATTTTCAAGGGCGAGAAGGTCGGGCTTATCGGGCGCAACGGCGTCGGCAAGTCAACGTTGCTAAAAATTATTGTCGGCGAGCTTAAAGCTGACGGCGGCGAAATTAAAATCGGCAACCGCGTTAAAGTCGGCTACCTGTCGCAAGGGCACGAGGAGCTTAACGAAAACTTTACGCCGCTTGAGGAACTCAATCACGAGTTCGGCTTGTCGGAAGGTCAAGCGCGGTCGGAACTCGCACGATTAAATTTATTCGCGCAGGTCGTTGAAAAACCGATAGCCGACTTATCGGGCGGCGAAAAAACTCGCGTCGCGCTGACGAAGTTAATCCTCACGGGCGCGAACTTCCTAATCCTCGACGAGCCGACAAACCATTTAGATTTGCCCGCGCGGGAGGCAATCGAAACGGCGTTGCAAAACTTCGACGGCACAATTCTAATCGTCACGCACGACCGATATTTGCTTGACAAAGTGACGACGCGAACAATACAATTAGGAATCAGGAATCAGGAACTAGGAATCAGTAAGACGTCGCAACCAAAACCCCTAAAAGCTAAAAGCTTAAAGCTGAAAGCTCCGAACGAGCAAGCAGTAGAAAAAGTCGAGGCGCAAATAAAAATGGCGGAAATGGAATTGAAAGTGATAGAGCACGAGATAAACGGCGCGACAGCCCCCGACAAGTTGACGGAGCTGGCGGCGGCGCACGTCGCGAAACTCAAAGAAATTGACGAACTTTATCTGCGCTGGGAGGAGTTGCAATGTTGAGAGTTTTGCCGATTGTTTTGGCAATCGCCGTTTGTTTTCTGAACCTCGCTTTCGTCAGCCTCGACAGTCATAAAAATTATTCCGAGACCGCCGACGCCTACACCTTGCACAATCACCTAACACAGGACAACAACGCGCAAGCCGCGCCGATTAACGCCGTTCAAATTTTTGAAGACGTCACGGAAAATCCTATTAAAGAAAATGCGGCGGCGATTGTCCCGCGCATGGAAAATATTTTGCGGCTCTACTGGAATATCATTCCAAACGCCGTCAAGTATGAAATCCTTATCGACGGCGTGACCCTTTACGCCTACACTAACGGCATTGAAATTCCCGTGAGCAACCTTAGCGCGAAGTTCCAAGTCAACGCGATTTCGCTTGAGGGCACGACGCTTGAAAATAAAATTCCGATTCGCGAGCTTGACACGAACCCGACAAGCCCGCGCACTACGACCGAGTTTGATAAAATGGCTTATCCACCGATTTACCCCGTGTACTCTTGGATACCGGTCAGCGGCGCAAATCATTACGAGATTGAACTTATAAAGGACGATAAAATTATCCGCCGCTATTTCACTAATTTAAATCCGAGCGATGACAACTTTGATTTATACGATAAGACGCCCGTGCTTGATGAGGGAGAATATTTTTGGCGCGTTCGAGCTTTGACAGACGACAATCAGCCGATGACTAATTGGTCGGAGAAAGACGAATCAAATAGTTTCGAGGTCAAGCATCAGATTAGATTCTGCGCGTTGGGCGACAGCATAACTCACGGCGGCGGCTCCATTTCCGTTCCGCCCTCGACCGCGATTTACAACTGGGAGACATACTGCGCCATTCCCGTTAAAAATCTTGCGCGGAGCGGCGACACGACCGCCGAGCTTTTGGCGCGTTTCGATAATGACGTGTTGCCCTTCCGCCCCGAAGTGCTTTTCATAATGGCGGGCGTCAACGATTACCGCGCGAACATTTTGGGTTGGGAGTCGGTTGAAAATCTGGCTTTGCTCAAGGAGAAGTGCGAGCGCAACGGAATTAAGCCGGTGTTCATGACGCCGACGCCGCTCAATCCCGCGCAGATTCAGCGAGTTAATTTCATTGAGCAGCCGCCCGCTGATTGGCAGGAGCACCAGAAATTTATCTGTGATTGGATTCGCAATCAAGAAAATTTTATCGACGTAAACGACCGGCTCACCGACGGCGATGGCAATTTGATTGAAAGCTTGTCGATTGACGGCTTACACCCCGACGCCGAAGGAAAAAAACTTATCGGTGAGGCTGTCGCCGCGTGGCTCGATAAATATCTGAACTTGTAATAAAAAAACCGCCCCCAATTCGGAGGCGATTTTTTTTTACAATGTTTAATCATTTATTCGGGTCAAGGCTTATGTTCGTGACGATTCGACCGAGCCGCGCACTGGTCAAGAAGTTCAATGCCCATTTGAAAGCAACTGTTATGTTCGTATAAAAGCCCGCCAGTCGGATAAGGTGAACAAGCATCCACGCGCACCACGCGAAAAAGCCCGTCATCTTCGGGGAGCCGACAACCGCCTCGCCGCGCCCGATTGTCGCCATTGCGCCCAAATCTTTGTAGACAAATTTATCAAGATTAGTCTCGCCCCTAATGAGTTTCATGATATTTTTGTGCGCAACTTTTGCCTGTTGAGTGGCAACGGGCGCGACCGTCGGAAGCGGGCGTTTCATATCGCCATGCATGAACGCCGCGCAGTCGCCGATTGCAAAAACATTTTTATGAACTGCGCCGCGCACCATTAAATCTTCCTCAATCCAAATGCGCCCGTCACGAGCACACTCCGCGCCGCAATGTTTCATCATGTCGACTGCGCAGACGCCCGCCGCCCAAATGACCGTTGTCGTCGGGATTTGCACGCCGTTTTTGAGCGTCAAAATATCACCGTCATAATTAACAACCTGCGTGTTGAGCATGACCTCGACGCCTTTTTTCTCAAGCACTTTGACGGTATGTTGTTGTAAATCTTCGGGAAGCATGGGCAGAAGGCGCGGCGTCGCCTCAATCAACTTTATGCTAACGTCGTTGAAGTCGAGCTTGTGGAATTCTTTTTTCTGAATAGCGATAAGCTCGGCAAGCGCACCCGCCTCCTCGACACCAGTCGGACCGCCGCCGACTACGACGAACGTCATGCGCTTTTTCCTGTCTGCGGGCGTGCGATAGGGTTTCTCGGCGCGTTCAAACTCGTGGATAACGTGGTTGCGAATATGAACCGCCTCTTGCAAAGTCTTCATGCCGAACGAATATTTCTCGACGTTTTTCATGCCGAAAAAGTTAGTCGTCGCGCCCGCCGCAAGAACCAGATAATCATAGTGAATTTCGCCGTGATTGGTGATGACAACGTCGCGCTCTTGGTCAATGCCTTGAACCTTCGCCATGTAAAGGTTGACGTTTTTGTTGTCGCGGAAGAAGGAGCGAATCGGATAGGCAACCTCGCCCGTCTCCAAAACTGCAGTCGACACCTGATACAAAAGCGGTTGGAACAAGTGGAAATTATGACGGTCGATTAACGTGACCTCGACATTTTCTTTAGCGAAAAGCTGACCGATTTTGATACCTCCAAAACCGCCGCCTACGATTACGATATGGGGCTTGCCGTTGATCATTTCAATAAACCTCCTGATTTTGAAGTGAAATTTTTAACTTAACGGGCTAAAAATATAATAGCATAGTTTCTTTTAATTGCAATAGGAAAGTTAAATTGTTTTGTCCCGATATTAAAGCGACAAATTTTTTAAGCTTGCAAAACGCAACTCGTGCAGGGCAAGCGGGCTTGAAAAAGAATTTTGCGAGCCGTAGAGCTTGGAATATTTTTCGCGGCAGTGGAGGACACGCTTAACGTAGTCGCGCGTTTCGGCGTAGGGAATTTTATCGACGTCGGAAAAGTTTTCCGCCCAATGATTTTTTTCAATCCACTCGTGAACGTTGCCGCGCCCCGCGTTGTACGCCGCCAGTGCCAAAACGTCATTGCCTTTAAATTCGTCTTCAAGCTCGGCAAGATACCAAGTGCCGTAGCGAATATTCGTTTCCGGCTCGCGCAGGTTGTTTAAATCTTTAGCTGCCTCGTCGGGTTGCTCGCCAAGTTGATAAGCTATCCAAGCCGCCGTCTCCGGCATGAGTTGCATTAAGCCGACCGCGCCGCTTTGTGAGTTCGCCGACTCTTGGAAGTTGCTTTCGACCTTCATAACTGCGACTGTTAAAAATTTATCGACGTGCCACCGCGCCGAGTAATTCTCGACCGTCGAACGATACGGGAACGGATATAAAAATTTTTTCTGAACCGAAGGCACGCTTATTAAAAAATATATCGCGACGAGTAGCACGACGCTTGCCAAAATTTTTTTTAGCATCAATTCACCTCCGAGTTGTTCCGTATGAATTTTAAATGATTGAAAAAAAGTTGTCAACGCGGCAAAATTCGGCGAAAAAATTTTTTCAGACGCTATCCATAACGAAATAAATTTTATGGTATAATGTTGCGTCGAAAGGGGGCGGCGCATTGCTGACAAGATTTTTCGAGACGATAGGCGGGTTCATGGTAAGACGCGCCGAAGAAATTGGAACAATAATTTTACTCTACGCCGACACAATGAAACAGCTCGCGCACAAGCCGCGAATCCGTCACATAGTCGCGCAGATGTCGCATTTGGGCGTTGACTCGCTGGGAATCGTCTCGTTGACGTTGTTATTTACGGGCGTCGTCTTCACGTTGCAAACGGCGCATGAATTTATCCGCTTTGGGGCGCAGTCAACAGTCGGCGGAATAATCGCAATCGCAATCGGCAGAGAGCTGGGACCGGTTTTAGTCGGCGTGGTCTGCGCGGGGCGCGTGGGCGCGGCGATAACGGCGGAGATAAGTACAATGAAAGTCACGGAGCAAATCGACGCATTGCGAGTTATGGCAGTCAGTCCCGTGAATTATTTAATCGTGCCGCGCATGATAGCCTGCATGATAGCCGTGCCGCTTCTCACGGTTTTTGGCGACATAATCGGCGTGCTGGGCGGCTGGGTCGTGGCAACGCAGTATTCGGGCATAAGCTCATATCTTTTTATCAACTCGATAAAAATTTTCGCGACGATTCACGACTTGACGGGCGGCATGATTAAGGCAATTTTTTTTGGCAATGTGATAGCGGTGCTCGGTTGCTACTACGGTTTGAATTGTCCTGACGGCGCGGAGGGCGTCGGTATTGCCACGACGCGGACGGTCGTCACGTCCATTATCGTTATTTTTATTTTGAACGCGCTGTTGACGTTCATTATTTACAGGTAACAACGCATGATTAAATTGATTAACGTCACGAAAAAATTTGGCATGAAACTTGCGCTCAAGAGCATAAATCTTGAGATAGCCGACGGCGAAACGCTCGCGATAATTGGCGGGTCGGGTTCGGGCAAGTCCACGTTGCTCCGGTTGATGATTGGTTTGATTCAACCGACAAGCGGGCAAATTTGGATTGGCGACGACGAAATTTCCCGCATGGACGAAAAGGAAATGATGCGCGTCCGTTTGAAAATGGGAATGGTCTTTCAATACTCCGCGCTGTTCGATTCAATGACGGTCGGCGATAACGTTGCCTTCGGTTTGGTTGAACACACGGACTTTAGCAAGGAAAAAATTCAAAAAATTGTTCACGAGAAGTTGAAGCAGGTCGGGCTTGAGGGCGTTGAAAATCGTATGCCAAATGAACTTTCGGGCGGCATGAAGAAAAGAGTTTCCCTCGCGCGCGCGATTGCTTTTGGTCCCGAAATTATTTTCTACGACGAGCCGAGTAGCGGGCTTGACCCGATTACCACGAACAGAATTGACGAGCTGATTATCGAGACGCAACGCGCGTTGAAGGTCACGAGTATTGTCGTGACGCATGACATGGTTAGCGCGTGCCGCATTGCCGACAGGATTGCGATGGTTTACAACGGCGAGTTGATTGCGGTCGATACGCCCGATAATTTTAAGAAGATACAAGACAAGCGCGTCAAAGATTTTTTCCGAATCATAGATTAGGGCGCGATTTAAAAAATAGGGAGGCGGAAGGATGTCAGTTGAAGCAAAGGTTGGCGCGTTCACGGTCGGCGGGCTGATGCTTTTGGGCGGCGCGACGGCGGGGCTTGGAGATTTTCATTTTGGCGGAGATAATGATTATGTAGTTTACGCGGGGTTTAAGCAGGTCGTGGGACTTCAGCCGCAGTCGGACGTTCGCTTAAGCGGCGTTTTGGTCGGCAAGGTCATTAAGATTGCCAATGAGGGCACAGGCGTCACCGTCACAATGAAAATTGAAGACACCGTTAAAATTCCCAAGCAGTCAAAAGTTTCTATAGCCTCAAGCGGCGTCATGGGTGAGAAGTTCATTAACTTTCAACCCAAAGTCGATAATGGCGAATACGTTGAGAACGGCGCGTATTTTTACGGCGCGGAAGAAGCCGGCATGGATAAAATGTTCGAGAGCATGTCGCACGTTATGGATGAGGCTGTAGTTCTTTTGCAGAGCGTCAAGGCGATTATCGGCGACGACACTTTTCAAAAGTCGGTCGTCGAGATGAGCGCGAACATGAAAGAATCCACCGAGCATATAAACAAAATGACGGGCACGTTTGAAAATCTGGCGACGCGCAACGAGGCGACTTTCGACAGCATGATTAAGCAAATGGAAGGCGCGGTTGCGAATATGAATCAGGCAATGGCGAACGTCGAACACATGTCGGCTAATCTTGACAAGTTCGCGGGCGACCCCAAGACTGTTGAGGATTTGAAGGTCACGCTTGACAATATCGCCAAGACTTCAGCCAACGTTGCGAGCATGGCGGATAACATGAACAAGTTCGCAGGCGACCCGCAAGTTGCGGAGGACTTGAAGGCGACAGTCGGCAATGCCCGTTCCATTTCGGAGCGTGCCGATAAGCTTTTAGGCAAGGTTGAAGGCAAAGTCGAGGGCGTTTCAAAGATTGACGTAACGCCGTCGGTTGATATACTATACAGCGGCAGTGCGCACGATTGGGACGCGAATTTTAATCTCAACGTGGCGAGCGGCGACATGTCGTTGGTTTTGGGCGCGGAGGATATTGGCGACAATACCAAGTTGAATTTGCAGGGTGGCAAAAAGTTCGGCAAGGATTTTGGAGCGCGAGCCGGAATTATCGCGGGCAAGCCGGGCATTGGGCTTGACGCCTACGCCGGGAGCAAGTGGAAATTTTCTGCTGAGGCTTATGATTTAAATGACGGCAGGATTCGTTTGAAGTCGCAGTACAAAGTTCTTGACTCTACTTATATTTTGGGCGAGTGGCACAACGTCAACAAGAATGATGAACGCGCCCTTTATTTCGGTTTGAAACAGGAATTCTGACATGAAAAAATTTTTACTGATAATCTGCGCGGCGTTAATGATGATTGGTTGCAGTAGTGAGCCGCCCGTTGAAGTCACAACTGCGAAAGTTTTAATCAACGACGTGCTGACTTTGACGCATGACGGAAAAATTTCGACAAGCGACGCGCTAAAAATCTTCTCGCCGATTTCGGGCAACGTCACGGAAAAATATGTTAAAGACGGCGCGAACGTCGAGGAAAGGCAAAAGCTCTTCAAAGTAGGCGCGGCTGATGACAGCTTTGAACTCGCGCAGAAAAAAGCCACGCTCGCCGAATCAATGACGGCTCTTGCAAAAGCACTCGTCGATAAAAATCCAAACGCCTCCGAACTTCAACTTGCTGTCGAAGAAAACAAGCGACTTGTTCAAGAGTTGGAAGAGGCGGCGGCACAGGGAATCATTTACGCGCCGAAGTCGGGGCAACTCGAAATGAGCTTGCCAATCGGCATGTCGGTCGTTGCCAATGAAACTATCCTTGCAACTGTCGGCAACGCCAATCCCGTCATAGTGACCGTTGGACTTTCGGCGGCGGAGAAAAAAGTTTTATCGGAGGCTGACGACTTGAAAATTTCTCTGCGACTTGCCGACGGCTCGACGATTAACGGCGGCGGTTTTAAGGGCGGAGAAATTTATTTCGATAATCCCGGCGAAACTTTAATTCTCGGTGCGCCCGCGCAGGTTGTGATTGACTTGAAAATTCCCGACGCCTTGCTTGTCCCCGAAGGCGCGATTCAAAGTAGCGGCGCGGAGAATTTTGTTTACATAGATGACAATAACAAAGCCGCTGTGCGAAAAATTCAGCTCGGCGACAAAATCGGAGCTTATTATATCGTTAAAGACGGCTTGAAGGCTGATGACTCGATTATCACCGACGGCTTTAAAAATTTGCGCGAAGGCTCGGAACTGCAATGCGTAATTCGTAATTAGAAATGGAGTGATTGCAATGAGAATTTATAATCGAATCAAGAAAAATTTTCGTCGGAAATTGGCGGCGGCAATCGTCGCGGGCATGATGACTTTTTCAATCGGCGTCGGCTCGGTTGACGCGGCGGAGGTTTTAAACGTCACGCTTGACGAAACTATTCAACGCGCTCTCGAAAACAACCGCACGATTAAAGAATCAGTCGCCGACCGCCAACAAGCTTTCTGGAGTTTGAGCGAGGCGCGTCGCCAAACCAATCCGCAAGTCACGTGGAGCTATGACGCTGCGAGGCGTGGCGGCTCCTACTACGGCGGCACGAGCAACGCTTTTGCGAACAGCGGCTCAGTCAGCGTTCCGATTTATCGCGGCGGCTCTTTAAAAGAGGGGCGCAAGTCGGCTCGCTACGCCTTGAGTTCGGCGGATCTCGCGTTGGAAAATACAATGCAAACTGTGCGTCTTCAATCGACCGTTTATTATTTCAATGTCTTGCAGTACAGAAATTTGATTGAGGTTTACGAAGAAGAGGTTGTGACTTTGCAGGAGCATTTGCGCAACGTCAACGCGCAGTTCCGAGTCGGTACGGTTGCCAAAGTTGACGTTTTGGAGTCGCAGGTTGAGCTTGCCAACGCCATGCAAAATCTTGTCAATATTCAAAATCAGTATGACATTGCGGTTGCCGAGTTGAATAATTATATCGGCTTGCCCGCTGACACGATTATTCGCCCGCAAGACACGCTGACTTACAGACCCTACAGCGCGACTTTGGGCGAGTGCACCGCCTACGCGCTCGAAAACCGCGCCGATGCCGCTATGGCTGATTACGCGATTAAGCGCGCCGAGTCTGCGAAAAAATCAGCAAAGGCGGGTTGGTATCCAAGCGTCAATGCCTCTGTCACTAAGGAGCTTGACACGAAGGATCCTTTCACGAACAAGACAAGCGACCGTTGGACGGCGGGCGTCTCTGCCTCGTGGAATATTTTTGACGGCGGCATAACTCGTGCGCAAGTCAATCAGGCGGACGCGGCTTTGACCAAAGCGCAGGAGGAGGCGGCTCAAGTTCGCGAGCAGATTCAGCTTGAAGTTCAATCGGCATTCCTGCAACTTCATGCGGCGGAGAAGAATATCGGTACGACTCAAGTGGCGGTTGTTCTCGGCGAGGAGAATTACAAAATTGCGCAAGTCAGATACGCGGCGGGCGTCGGCACCAACTTGGACGTTATGGATGCGTCGGAGAAGTTGACGGAGGCGCGCTCGAATTATTTCACTGCGCTTTACAACTACAACACCGCCAAAGCGTCGCTTGACAGATATATGGGTGTGCCGGTCGGTATTGATGTTATTCGCTATGTTGAGTCGGAAGAGGAGGGCAACACTGCCGCGAAGTCTCGTGAAGATGCGGCGTTAAGTGTTGATGCGGCTGTAGTTCCCGAAACGGAAGAAGTTGCGCCAGTCGTCACGATTGATTTTGAAGGTGATTCGCTTACGCCTTCGGAGGCTGTCGAGCGCGAACAAGCCTTTGAGTGAGGTTTTTCATACTTTCTTTGTTGCGCCCAAAGAAAGTATGCAAAGAAAGGGCGTAGACCGGCTGTGAAACATCCTGTTTCAGACGCCGGCGGCGCACGTCCATGTGCGCCGGGTTTTCGCTACCCGCGACGCTTTATCATTACGAATTACGCATTACGAATTACGCCTTACAAAGGGGGTTGCTCGCCGTGTGGAAAGTCTTAAAAATTCTCGGCGGAGTGTTATTCATACTCGCGCTCGGCGGCGGGCTTTATTTAAATTCGCAACGCGCGGAGCTTATCAAAGACGCGCTGACTAAGGCGGAAGAGATTGCCACAGAAACTTTGGGTGTGCCCGTCAAAATTGGCAGCGTCGAACTCGACAGGGTTAACCTTTGGGACTTCGACAAGGAAAGTGATTTGATTGTTCATGACGTTGAAGTCTTTGATAAAAATTCCGAGTTGCTTGCCAAAGTTGACACGGCGTCGATTAACTTCAAAGTGATTGCTCTGCGCGACGACCCTATTGCCGCTCTCGACGTGATTAAACTTGACGGCGCGACGGTCAACATTGTTAAGCGCGATGAAAATTCTTGGAACTTCAACGACATCAAGCTTGAGAGCGAGGGCGAATCGACTTTTGGCGCGAAGATTTATTTAGAGCGCGGCACGGTCAACGCCGACTTCGACGGCAAAAATATTTCTGTCGAGGAAATTTCGGGCGAGGCGGACTGCGCGGACATGAACGCTATCGCAACTAAGCTCAACGTCAAAACTCTC
>JBGUYA010000121.1:0-7852 GCA_045118435.1 Quinella sp.
GACTTCCTGAAAGATTTTGGAATGAAAAACAGGGCGGGGCATCGTCCTGCGTAGGAGACCTTATCAGACTTCGCTTTCATTAGAAGCTTTGGTTGTTGATAACGGAATCCGCCGGCTTTAGCCGTGCGGAGTATGTCAAGGCTCTATCCTGCCGCCGTGATTAAGTCTTCCAAGAATCTTGACGCCGCCAAAGCAGTTTTCGAGAAGTACGGCTTTAAAGTTGTTGGTTGATAGGTATTGGGTTTTAGGTTCTGGTATTGGGTTTTAGGTTCTAGGTATTGGGTTTTAGCTAACCCCTAACCCCTAATACCTAATACCTAAAAGCTCATCTTTGTTGTCCGCGATGAAATTTTTGCCTTGCTCGGCGTGAGCGAGTGGAAAATTTTTTGGAAGATACTTTTGCCGAACACGCGGCAGAGAATATTGGCAGGCTTGGTTTTGAGTTTCACGCGAGCAATGGGCGGCGTTGCTGTTGATATTCTCACTGGTCTTCATTTACGCAATGAACGCCGTAGTTTCAAGGAATGGGCGCACTTGATTTTTTGAGTGTTACTTGAAAAGGTTGCACCTTATTTTTTTGCGAAGAGCTTTATAACTTGCCGCCGATGTTGTATTATGCACGAGAAAAATTTTTCAGGTGATGATATGACAGAGATTATCGAACTTGACGGGAAAATTTCTGTTGATGACTGCCGCGACAAAATTATTCACGGCGATTGCTTGGAAGTCATGCGAGCTTTGCCCGATAAATGCATTGACATTGTGATTACTTCGCCGCCTTACAATCTTTTGAACTCCAGCGGCAACGGCTTGAAGAAAAATACCAACTGCGGCAAGTGGAAGAACGCCGCGATTAAAAACGGCTACGCTGAATACGATGATAACATGCCTTACGCCGAATATATCGCGTGTCAAAGGAAATGCGTCGCCGAGATGTGCAGAGTCATTAAAGACGACGGCGCAGTTTTCTATAACAATAAAAATCGCGTTCAGAACGGCTTGCTTGAAGACAGAGGCGAGATTCTGCGCGGCTTTCCACTCCGTCAAGTGATTATTTGGAAGAGGAGCGGCGCGATAAATTTTAATGCGGGCTACTTCCTGCCGACGACCGAACAAATTTATCTGCTGTGCAACAAAGCCTTCAAACTCGCGAAAGGCGCAAATAAACTCACTGACGTTTGGGAAGTCAAGCAGGAGATGAAAAATCCTCACCCCGCGCCTTTTCCGGAAGAGCTTATCGGCAGAATTATTTCAAGCACGACCGGAAAAATTATTCTTGACCCGTTCGCCGGTTCCGGAACAACCGCTATTTCCGCCAAAAAGTTCGACAGAAATTTTATTCTGATTGAAAAGTCGCTACGTTATTGCGAAATGGCTCAATCCAGGATCGACGGAGGCGATTGGCGAAATGATTTCAACACTTCACGCGCAGATTCAAAAAAGTCCGTTTAAAAACGTTTACTGGTTCGCCCGCTATTTACTTAACACCGACCAATACGGCGCACTCGGCAGATTTAAAGAAAGTCAGCTACTGGAACTCGTCACTGTCCTTGAAAATTTGGCGACGCAAGAAAATTTCTCCACCGAAGAAAAATTTTTGCTCCTAAAAGCTACTTTGCTGAAAGGAATTAAAAATCTCGTAAAGCCGACGACCAAAACTTACATTCTCGCGCTAAATCTCGTTCAACAACTCGATAAAGATATAAAAAATGTCGAGGACGTGATTATTTTTTTCATTGCTATAAAATATGTGGTCGAGCCGAAAGAGAAAATCGCGCGGCGGCGCATCTCTTGAAACGGTTGCGGATTTTATTTTCGACTATTACGGCTTTAAATCGACGAGCGAACCGAATCATTTTGACCAAGATATTGAGGTTGACAAGTGGTTTAAGTGCCGCGACGGTTGGATTGTCGGCATAAGTTGCAAGCGGACGTTGCGCGAGCGTTGGAAACAATTAAGTCAAGCGGACAGAGGAAAGTTATCGCACTTTAAAATTCGCGAGCTGTGGCACTTGATAACGTTTGACAAAGATTTATCAGACGATAAAATTGTAAGGCTAGGCGAGCAGGGGCAAATTTTTTATCTGCCGAGCGCAAACGAGACTTATAAAAGGTGTTCAGAGCATGTCGGCATGAAAAATTACGTTCGCCCGCTGAATAATTTCGTCAGCGACATTAGAAAGTTTATTTAACAGGGGATGAGCAATATCAATCTAAAAAATTTGACTTGCAAGGACAAGGCGACGTTCGATAAGTTTTTTGGGTCGCGCTACTGCGAAAATGCCGAGTATACCTTCACGAATCTTTACATGTGGCGCGAGCTTTGCAATTTTCTTTGGGCGGTCGAAGACGACGTGCTTTATATGTTTTCGAGAAACGAAAATTTTTTCTCGGCGTGGCAACCAATCGGAGCTCAAGACAAAATGCAAGCCGCCATTACAAAAATCTTGCGGGCGGCGGAGCAACTGCGCGGCGAAAAGCAATTCAGGTTCGTCGACGTGGAAAAAATTTTTGCTGACGAGCTGGAAAAGTATCCTCACGCGAAATTTAACATCACTGCCGAGCGCGACGACTTCGACTATGTTTATCTTGCGCAGGACTTGATAAATTTGTCGGGCAGAAAGTTTCACGGGAAGAAAAATCATCTCAACGCCTTCCGCAAGGAATATCCCGACGCGAAGTATTTGCCGATAACCGAAGACATTATCCCGAAGTGCCGCGCAGAACTCAACATTTGGTCTGAAACTCATAAACGCGCAAATCCCGACGACCCGTTTATCGGCTACGAGCAGGCGGCGATTCATGAGATATTTGACCACTTCGACGCCTTCAAGCTCAAGGGCGGCGCGATTTTGCTTGATGATAAAGTTGTGGCGTTCACGTTCGGTGAGCGTTTAAACTCGGACACGGCGGTTATCCACGTCGAAAAGGCTGACCCTAATATTCGCGGGATTTATGCGGCAATCAATCAAGCTTTCGTCGAGCGCGAGTGGTCGGACATGATTTATATCAATCGCGAAGAGGACATGGGCATTGACGGCTTGCGCAAGGCAAAAGAATCCTATCGCCCGATTAAAATGATTGAGAAATTTAACGCAACGTTGGTATAAAAAAATCAGCCCCGACAAAGAGTCGAGGTCAGCTTGTAGACAAAATCCGCTTGCAAATAGAAGAGCGGATTTTTTTCTTTTACTTTCAACAGAAGAAAATAAGAGAGAAGTGCACTTTGACTTTGACTAAGCCGCGATAATGATTGTTATTTCTTCGACTTGGACTTGTCGACTTGTCTTGCAAAACATAAAAGCACCTCCCAATTTCATCATAACTGGAAGGTACTTTTTGTCTACAGTCTGGCGACTCATTTACGAGCCGCGCCTTTCTATTTTAAGCCGCTAAAATTATCTCTTCATGTTGACGAGAGTTTCGAGCATTTCGTCGGAAACGGTCGTCATTTTGGAATTGGCTTGGAAACCGCGTTGCGTGATAATCATCTCGGAAAACTCAGTTGCCAAGTCGACGTTTGACATTTCAAGCGCGGAGGCTGTGACGCTCAAGCCGAAGTCGGCAATGGTTCTGATATTCGCCGTTCCGGAGTTATTGGACTCGGTGTAAATGGTCGTGCCCACTTTAGTCAAGCCGGAAGAGTTCGTGAACTGCGCGACGGCAATTTGAGCCTCTTTCTGAATCAAGCCGTTGGTGTAAGAGCCGGAGATAATGCCATTGCTGTCAACCGCGACGCTTTGAAGAACGCCCGCCGCGTTGCCGTTACTCGTCGGGAAGGAAGTCGTGGAGTTGGCGTATTGCGTCAAGCCGGTAAAGTCCAGAACTGCCTGATTCGACGCCGCGCCGTTGCCGTCGAAGTAATTAAAAGTAATCGAAGCATCGTCCGTGCGCCCGTTCGAGATAAACGCGCCGCGATCATTGAAGTAGAGGTAAGTAATTTTGCTATTCTCATAATTGCCGTTCATGGTACCGGTTGTTGCGGAACCGTCAGTTTCGGCGTTGCCGTTAGCCTCGCTACGCGTGTAAGTGTTCGCGAAGTTTTCGGAGGCGGGACCAGCTTCACCAGTGCCCGGCGCAATGTAAATTCTCCAGCGATTGTCATAAGCTGTCGTTGTTGTCACGTCCGCCGCGTCGACATTGTAAGTCGTGCCGTTGACGGTATAAGAATAGGTAACGTTGCCGGCGTCGTCGGTGCCTTTGGTCAAGTTGTGACTTACTCCGTCGGCGGTGTAGGTGTAAACTTCTCTGGCAGTGGCGAGCGCGTCGGTGTCGGTCAAGCCGTCGTCGGTTGAGGTGGAGTCTTTATCGATAAGCAGGGTGACTTCGTGCTGACCGCCAAGAGAGTCATAAACCGTCGCGAGGGTCGTTATCGGGACACTTCTGCCCACTTCGTAATAGCCACTGGTGACGGTCATTGTCGTATCGTCTCTGAACGTAATCGTCGCCGCAACGACATTTGTACCGTCAACGTTTACGCTGGTTATATCCGTATTCAATGTGCTTGCATCAGCCGCCGTAGCCGTAATAGCGGGGGTGCCTGTGGGAGCCGTCGCGAGCGGAGTATCTGAAGTCGCCGTCGCAACGACATTGCCAGTTGAATCTTTATAAACTATGTCGTAGTAATAGTTCCCGCTTGCCGCGTCCTGAGTGCCTTGCCTGTAAGTGGCGGTTAAGGCACCGCTGACATCATCATTTGCGGCATATTCAGTATTGCCTGAAAACGTGTAGGGGGTTGTGCCGTTAAGTGTATAGCCGGCAGGAGCTGTTATGGTGACGCCCGTGCTGTATGAAGTATCTGTTGTCACTACTTTGGTAGCGTCGGCGTCGCCGCTTGTCGAGGCGGTGTAGCTGATTGATTTTATAATTGCCGACTCTTTATTGAGGTTGCCGTTGTAAGTTATCGCGGTTGTTGCGCTGGCCTCCATAGTTTTGCCGACGGGGACGGTAATATCGGTTGCCGCGCCGTTGGTATTTATTACGCCATTAACAGCATTCCAACCTTGCACACGAAGACCCGTGCCCGACATGACATAGTTTCCGTCTTCGTCGAACATGAACGAACCGTTGCGCGTGTAGTAAGCTTGGTTACCTTCCTTGAGGTAGAAAAGACCGTTGCCCGCAAGTGCGAGGTCGGTATTTTTACCTGTAGATTGCGGCGAGGAGTCGGTAAAGATTAAGTCAATACTTTCTACGTTAACGCCCAAACCGATTTGGCGAGCATTGACGCCGCCGCGCGTGTCTGTCGGAGCGGAAGCGGCACTTTGCATTTGCGAGAGCATGTCGGAAAAAGTGGTACGGCTACTCTTGAAACCGATTGTGTTAATGTTGGCGATGTTGTTACCGATAACGTCCATTCTCGTCTGGTGAACTTTTATTCCGGCGACTCCGGAGAACAGGGAACGCATCATAAAAATCACTTCTCCTTTTTTATTGGCGGTCAGATTTTTTGACTGTTCCTTGTCTTTTGTTTCCTTTAAACGTCTGACCTGTTTGTTTCAAATTTTTTTCAAGCATTGCTTGACTTCGCTAACTATATCGAAACTTGCCGCCGCCAACTTAAATGTTTTCCTCATACTTTTCTTTTGCTACGCCCAAAAGAAAAGTAAGCAAAAGAAAAGGGCGTTTGACCGGCAAAAAAAACATCCCTGTTTTTATTGCCGGCGGCGCACGTCCATGTGCGCCGGGTTGCGACTATCCGCGACGTTTTAAAATAATCTCATTCGGCGGCGTTCCAGTTCGCGAGCCGCCTTCGCTTGCCCGTGCGATTTGTCCATTTTGTAGACGTATGCCATGACTTCGGCTATCGCCTTGTAGAGTTCGGGCGGTATCTCGCGGTCAATCTCAAGTGCCATTAACATGTTGACAAGTGTCTTGTCCTGATAGACCGGTACCGAATTTTTCTGCGCGGTCTCCAAAATATGTTCGGCAACGTGCCCGCGCCCTTTGGCTATGACTTTCGGCGCAAGGTCGCGTTCCGCCTCGTACTTCAAAGCGACTGCCTTGCGTTGCGGAGCGATATTTGTCGGCGGTGGGTCGTTTCTTCGATTAAAGCGTTCGTCCATGTCCATTTCTTCCTTGCCTTGATCTTTAGCTGATTATATTTGCCGTCAAGCGACGCGTCAAGAATAACTGAAGATACCTTCGCCGACGCTACCCACGCTGATTTCGCCGAGATTGAGCGAAAGTTGTTTCATGGAATTTTTCAACTGCTTGACATAAATCGCGCCGAACTCCTTTGCGATTTCACTTTGAGAAAAGTAAAAGCGCATGTCAAGCTTAGTCTCGTTGTAAATTCTGAAAACCATTTCCGCCGCGCCGACGTGATCAGTCAAAACGCAAATGCGAACCCAAGTTTCCTTCTTAGTCTCGCCGGTTTCGGGGTCGTTTTCGGTCTCGTCGTAAATGTTGAAGTAAGTCGGGTAGCTCGCCTCTTTGTCGCCCATATAGAGCGGCACCATCATTTGGAAGGAGCGTTGATTTTGCACAACGGCATTATCGCTACTCATTGCGCCGCGCATTGACGTTGCGAAGGCGGCAACGTCTTTTCCGGCTTTCTTCAGAGCTTTTGGCGACATTTTGGAATTGAGATTAGCCATGTCGCACATTTGCATAAAAGCCCAGAGGCGAGGCAGGTCGGGCAGATTTTGTTGAACGGCGGCTTGTCTGACTGTGAACGGGACATTTTGTTCGCACAGGCGCAGGAGGTTTTGCAAATGGCGCGCTTCGGTTTCGGGCAACATTTCCTGCGAGTTGTTTATAAAATTTTTGAACAGTGCGGTATCGCGCGGGTTGGTATCTTTATTTTGCATAATGAACTGCGCGAGGTTTCGCATTGTGTCGACGGTCTGCGGTGTGTTTTGGAAGTTAGCTTGCGTAAGCTCGACCCTTGCCCTGTCCATTTGTCGGCGCAGATCCTTTTGACGCACAACGAATTTTTTATTGAGCGGGTAAGTTGGCAAGGGAGGTTCTTCTTTCGGCTCCGTTTGATTTGATTGCGTCGTCTGACCTTGTGCTTGCTGATTGAACTGCGCAGGTTGTCCTTGAGTTTGCTGATTGAATTGGTTCGATTGACCTTGTGCTTGCTGATTGAACTGCGCGGGTTGTCCTTGAGTTTGCTGATTGAATTGATTCGGCTGACCTTGTGCTTGTGCTTGATTGAATTGATTCGATTGACCTTGCGCTTGCTGATTGAATTGATTCGGTTGACCTTGCGCTTGCTGATTGAACTGCGCGGGTTGACCTTGAGCCTGATTGAATTGATTCGGTTGACCTTGAGTTTGCTGATTGAATTGGTTCGGTTGACCTTGTGCTTGTGGCTGATTGAATTGATTCGGTTGACCTTGAGCTTGTGGCTGATTGAATTGGTTCGGTTGACCCTGAGCTTGCTGATTGAATTGATTAGGTTGCCCTTGAATTTGCTGATTGAATTGGTTCGATTGCCCTTGAGCTTGTTGATTGAATTGATTCGATTGCCCTTGTGCTTGCTGATTGAACTGCGCGGGTTGACCTTGAGTTTGCTGATTGAATTGGTTCGGTTGTCCTTGAGTTTGCTGATTGAACTGAGTCGGTTGACCTTGTGCTTGCGGCTGATTGAATTGGTTCGATTGTCCTTGAGTTTGCTGATTGAACTGAGTCGGTTGACCTTGTGCTTGTGGCTGATTGAATTGATTCGATTGACCTTGAACTTGCTGATTGAATTGATTCGATTGACCTTGAACTTGCTGATTGAACTGCGCGGGTTGACCTTGCGACTGATTGAACTGCGCGGGTTGACCTTGCGACTGATTGAATTGCGTAGGTTGACCTTGCGACTGATTGAATTGCGTAGGTTGACCTTGCGACTGATTGA
>JBGUYA010000122.1:0-17518 GCA_045118435.1 Quinella sp.
TCCGTTTACGGTAAACTTGGTGTAATCGATCCAGTAGGGAATGCGCTTTGATTTATCCTTCGAGTCCTTAATATCCAAGCCTCTGAGTATTAATTTAATTTGTCCGTCATTGGTAGATTTGGCGACAAGTTCCATTTTCCCCGCGTAGGATTGAATTTGATAGCCGATGCCGTCCTTATTAATCCAGGTCGGTTTCCGTACGTCGGCTTTGTCGTCGGAGATGCTGACGATTTGAAAGTCGCCCGCCTTTACTCGCCGTTGAATGTCCACCCGCGCCGTGAAATAATCTTTGAACTTGTCAACGATCTCGGAATTGGCTTTGTTTATTTCCACGTTGTTCGCAAAATCCGCAACGGTATTGAAACAAATTTCCGTCAAAGCCGCGTTGCTACCCCCCTCAAATTCTTTTCGTAAAGTTTCGTAGCGTTCGGCGAGGGGAACATGGTTATAAATTCCTTGCACGTAATATTTCATGACTTCGCGAGCGTAGGTTTTTAGCGCAATATTCCTCTGTTCGGGATTTTGTTGGAAGAACTCGATATCGTTCAAGAAATCGTTCAAGTACTCGATGCCGACCGTCAACGCTCGCAAATACTTTTGAAATTTCTTTAAAGGCTCGCGCTTTTGATTCGACAGGGAGGCGTCGCGCATACGCCAGAGATTAACGACATACGGCACGCGGAGAAATCTTTTAGCCGTGTAGATCATGCAACAAGTCGCCAAAAAGTCTTGAATGATGTTGTTCGTGAAACGGATTTTATTTTCGACCAGAAAACTTCGACGAATAAACTTCGACCAAAGCGGCCACAAAAATTCTCGCTCGTAACAACTTCGTACGCGCTCGGCAACGTTGAAGGGCATCAAAGTCGGCTCGCTCACAAAGTCGCCTTTCTTGTAGCTATGCGGCTTGAGATTTTTCCTAAACTCGGCGTTGTTCCAAGATTTTTCTGGAACAAGATAAAAATATTCGCAAGTGACAACATCCGCGTTAAAAGTTTTTGCAGAAATGTAGAGTTTATCCAGTGCGTCGGGAGTAATGGCGTCGTCGTGATCCAATATCAGTAAATATTCGCCGCGCGACAAATCCACTCCCAAATTGCTTGGGTCGCCCGGACTGCCTGTATTTTTTTTCGTTATGCTCAACAGCAACTGCCCATTTTTAAATTTCGGTGCGTAACTCTCGACAACTGCGCGGCTGTTATCTGTCGAACAATCGTCCACAACGATAACCTCGAAATTTTGAAAGGTCTGCGCAAGAAGGCTGTCAAAAAGTTCGCCAATGTATTTCTCGGCGTTGTACAGCGGAATAATAACGGAGACCGCCGGAATTGCTTTGCCGTCAAAATTTTTGATAGAATTTTCCAGCACAGTAACGCGATTTTGAGATTGAGCGAGTTTAAGGCGGTAATCGTTCATCGTGTTAAAAAGAAAGGCAGTCAACGCGTTGTCGCCGAATTCCCGCCGCAAAAGTTCATCAAGCGCGTAAGATGAAGTTGCACGATAAACATTGTCAAGGCGCGGCATAACTTCAGCCTCAAAAAAATTGAACAAGACATATTTCAAGTCGGCTCTGTTGGAAAAAATTTCATGGCGATCTAAAAATTCATCAAGATAGCTTATAGCGAGTTTTAACGTTGACGAATACTTGCGAACCAACTTCGCCACGTCAAAATTACTGAAATCCTCTGTCGTTCCCGAACCTTTCCTGTCAATGCGATAAAGATAAAAAACATTCGGCAAAACAAGATATTTCTTGGCGCAACAAAGCTCGCACATCGTAAAGAGCAGATCCTCAGAATGAACGTTTGTAAATTTAATTTGGTTGCTGACGATAAACTCACGGCGAACGAATTGCAGACAAACGCTCCAAGTCAGCCAGCGTCTTTCGCAGAAGTCAACGACGCGCTCCTTAATATTACTCGTCAGCAAGGTCGGCTCAGTTATAAAAATTTTATCCAGCGTCGGCCAGCTCATAGACACGACATTTTTTCTGTATTCGTCGTCGTGATAAAATTCGTCGGGGATTTGATACCACTTTTCGCAGTGAACAACGTCGGCATTGACTTTCTTTGCCTCCGAGTACAATTCCTCAAAAGCGGTCGGCGTAATCGTATCGTCCGGGTCAATGAAGGAAAGATATTCACCGCAAGCAAGTTCAATGCCTCTGTTGCGCGGAATGCCTGCGCCGCCCGAATTTGTTTTAGTCTTTGCGAGAGTAAGTCGCCCGTCGAATTTCGACATGTAGCTTTCGACAACGTCAACGCTTTTATCAGTGGAGCAGTCGTCGACGACAATCACCTCGAAATTTTGAAAGGTCTGCGCAAGGAGGCTGTCGAGACACTCGCCGACATATTTTTCCACGTTGTAAACGGGAACAATCACGGAGATTGCCGGAGCATTTGAGCGCGAGACCGTCGTCAACGATTGAGCCGGCATATAAGCTAGCTGTGATTTGAGTTGCCTTATTTCCGCGTCTTTCTCGGCAAGGCGGCGTTTGGATTCTTCGGAAAGTTCCTTTTGACGGTTAATCGCCTGCGTACAGAGACCGGCAATCAAAACGTCATTTTCGCTTAAAGAGTCGTCGAACTTTTCTTGAAAGATATTGCAGAGATCAAAAGCTGACTTTTCGGAGCAACTGTCAAAAATTTGCGCGAACACGATTTTGACAAGCCGATTGAGAATTTCATAGCGATAAACAGGCTTTTCGGTGAAAAACGGGATTTTCTTGAGGAAGTTATCCGTTTCCCTTAAGCCGCGTATCGTGAAGTCTGTCCACTTTTGAATTTTGTCGGGGGTGTCATATTTGGCAAAAGAAATGCCGCCGTCGTGTACGCGCTTTATGAAAAGGCGATTGGGTACGCGCAAAAAGTTCTTGGCACAGAAGAGAATTTCCATTGACCAAACATAATCTTCCGAACCGACAAACGGCGGAAATTTTATATCATTGTCAAGCAACAAATCGCGGCGCACAAATTTCAAAGCCGCGCTCATGCAATAGTTGCCGTCGAGCAATTTTTTAACGCGCTCCGCCAAATCTTCCGCTTCAAGCGTCGGCTTATCAACGAACGGCGGATTTTTAATTTCGGCTGTGGCGGGTCGAATGTTTTTAACATCTTCTCCGGCACTTTCCAAGCAATAATAATTTTCGCAATAGACGACGTCGGTAGCATTTTCTTTGGCGAGGTTGTACATTTCCTCCAGCGCGGTCTCGATAATGGCATCGTCGCTGTCCAAGCAGTAAACGTAATCGCCTTGCGCAATAGAAATTCCCTTGTTTCTCAACTCGCTGGGACGCCCGTTATGTTCTTCCGACTCGATAAGCTTGAGCCTCTCGCCAAATTTTTCCGAGTAACTTTTGACAATCGCAACGGAATCATCGTTGAAGTCGTCGCCAACAACAATGACCTCAAAATCTTGAAACGTCTGTTTAAGGAGACTGTCCAGACACTCGTCGATATGCTGTTCTCCGCTATAAACTGGAATAACTACGGAGATCGCAACGGTGGACTGGGGGGGGGGTGAATTAATAACTACCATAAACCAAACTCCTTCCTTTAGCATTGTAGTGAACTGCTCACCGCCTAAAGAGGCGGGAGCTTCCTGGATCAACGAGGTTGCGCCGAAGGTTGCGTCTTATTTCCTCTCACACAGGCGTTACTTCCCGTAGTCCCTACGGTAGTTGTGATTTGTCTGCTTAGCTGACTTCGCACATGTTACATCCCGAATGGTCACGGGAAAGAGAGGATAATCACAAAACCCTTATCGTACCTGCTGGGAGCTTACTGTCTTGGTTTTCGACGTTTCAGACTCCGTGAAGACTGTAGTACAACAATCTGTAAGTTTTTCGCAGGTCTTCTCCTTCCCTCGTTATTTGTTACGCAAATTTTATTATGAAGGGCTGATAATGTCAACAAAAGAAAGCGCGATTCATCCCGCCGCCTATAGAGGCGGGGGAATTCTCGCGCGAGAAGGTTAAATTTTTATGTAGAAAATAATTTAAGCAAAGTTTCTTGTCAAGGTTAAATTTCTACGGGGTCGTCGAAGCCCAAAAGCCACGTCGCGATAAAGCCTGCTACATAAGACGTTATCAAGCCCAAGAAATAAATCGGGATGTTGTTAGTTGTGGCGGCGAGCGGCAAGCCCGATATTCCCAAAGTCGCCGCTCCGACTGTGAAATTTGCTACGACTGCGCCGCCGAACGCTCCGCCTATGCAAGCCCCGATAAACGGTTTGAACAGCGGGAAGGTCACGCCGTAAATCAGCGGCTCGCCCACGCCCATCATACCGACGGGCAACGCGGAGGCTATCGTTTTCTTGAGGAATTTATTTTTTGTCTTGAAGTAGACAGCGATTGACGCGCCGACTTGCCCCGCGCCCGCCATTGCCAAAATCGGGAGCAAAATTGTTACGCCGAACTGCGCGATTAAGTCAACGTGAATCGGCGTCATTGCCTGATGAATTCCGAGCATGACGAGCGGCAACCATACGCCCGCCAAGATAAAGCCGACGAACGCGCCGCCCGATTGAATTGCAGTCGTCGCCGCCGTGCCGATTGCGTCCGAGACCGCGCCGCCGAGTGGTTGCAGGATAAAAATCGCCGCCGTTCCCGCGATTAAAACCGTTGAAAGCGGCGTCAAGAACAGGTCGAACATTTCGGGGATAATTTTATGCAGTTTGTTTTCAAGCCACGCGCCGAACGCCGCAACGATTATCACCGAGATAACGCCGCCGCGTCCCGGTACCAAATCATGATTAAAAAAACTTATGTCGGCAAGCGCGGGATGCGTCATGAGTGCCGCGAGCACGCCGCCCAAAATCGGAGTGCCGCCAAAAATTTTTGCTACATTTATCCCAACGAATAAATTCATGCCCCAAAAGACCGCGTTGCCCGCAATCGCCAACAGCTGAATCGTCGGCGAGCTTGCGAGGTCGGGAGAAATTTTTGTCGCCATGCCGACGCAACCGGTAATCAAACCGCAAGCGATAAAGCCGGGTATCAGCGGCGTGAATATGCTTGAGATTTTCTTAAAGAAAAGTTTAATGGGCGTGGCGTTGCGAGCGCGAATTTTATTATGAACGGCTTCGGCGTCGCCGACTTTTATTTTGCCGACCTTGACGGTGTTTGTCGCCTCAAGGATTTTGTTGACCGCGCTCGTGACGGTCGTCGCCTTGCCCACGCCCAAGATAACTTGAACTTCGTCGCCGTCCTCGTTGACGCCAAGCACTCCGTTGATTTTCTTCAATGACTCAATCATGTAATCGTTCTTCTCAATCAGTTGCAGGCGCAAGCGCGTCATGCAATTTGTCGCTTGAATCACGTTAGAATAAAGCACATTGCCCGTGCCGCCGACCGTGTTCAAAATATTTCTCGCAAGCTCGTCCGTGTTAATCGTCATCGTCTCCTTTTATCAATTAGGAATTAGGAATTAGGAGTTAGGAATTTAATTTCACATTCCTCATTCCTAATTAAAAAAGCGGCTCAAAATATCCCCAACGCACTTCCGAATCATAGTAAGATCCGGGCGTCTCGTCATAAGTCACACAAAAGCGATAGTAAATGTCTGCGCCGATATTGTCATCAATCTGCGGGTCAAAGACATACTCCACGCCGTCAATCGCAATGACGCACCAAATATGCCCCGTGTAGCCGCCATCTGCGCGGGCAGTTTGACCGTAAACAGTGTAGCAGTTCAAGCCGATAGCCCTCGTCAGCGCGGCGAAGGCACAAGAATAATCGTCGCAAGCTCCCACATGACCGACAAGCATCCCGTAAGCGCGAGCCGTGCCGTTATCTTCGGGGAAGTCGAGCCGCAAAACATTGTCGCCGTAACTGCAGGTGTCGACAAGATAATCATAGCACGCGCGAACTTTATCATAGGTTGACATGTAGTCGCCGGTAATCTGCGCGAGCGTCTCTTGGACAATTTCGTCGCAGTAGTCCTCGCCCGTCAAAGTCGGATAGAGTTCGGCGTTGTTAAGTAAAAACTCCGCGTCGGCTGCCTTCGCCGAGTTCGTCAGCAAAATCAAAATCGCCGCGCAGGTCATCAGAAATTTTTTCATTACAAGTCCTCGCTAAGAAGTTCAATCGAGCGGCTTAAAATAATCTGTCGCAACTCTGGCGTTTCCGTAAGAGTCGGGCGTCTCATCATAAGTCACGCAAAAGCGATAATAACCGATTGGACCGCCTTTGGCAATGTTATCATCAATCTGTGGGTCGAAGACATATTCGACGCCGTTAATTTTAATGACACACCAAGTATGTCCCGTGTAGCCGCCGTCCGCACGAGCCGTCAGTCCGCAAATTGTATAGCAATTCAAGCCAATAGCTCTGGTCATTGCGGCGAAGGCACAGGAATAATCGTCACAAACGCCCGCGCGATTTTTCAAGATTTGGTAGGCATTGTAAGTGCCTCTGTAATTCCCCTGATTATCTTTGAACTTTGCCGCATTAATTATGCCGCCATAACCGCCATAGGAACAATTTTCAATCAGCCAATCGTAGCAAGCTTTAACTTTGTCGTAAGTTGTCATATTGTCGGTGATTATCTGCGCCAAAGTTTTTTGAACGAGTTCGTCGCAAGCTTTTGACCCGGTTATTGTCGGACGGAGTGGCGCATTGTTTAACAACTGCCGCGCGTCAGACGCTTGAGCCGAGCTTGTCAGCAGAATTAAAATCGCCGCGCAGGTTATCAAAAAATTCCTCATTACTAATTCCTCTTTCCTAATTGCTTTTCAAGCCACTCAGACCACTGCAAGCCGATCTGCTCCGTGCGTGTGCCCTGCACGAAGTCATAGAACAGCCGAATTTTCTTTGCGCGGTCGCGGGACATTTTGGAATACCAATCATCGCCTTCGGGTTCAAGCAAAAGATTTGAGCCGCCCAAAAGATATTGTCGCTTGCAAATTTCCGAAAGCGACACGTCGGGATTTTTTAAAATGTCGTACATGACAAGGAAAGTAGTCGTGCGCCCGTGCCCCGCCTGGCAGTGGAAGTGTAGCCAAGCGTTGTCAGGAAGGTTGGCGACGAAAATTATAAAGTCGTCGACGACTTCGGGCGCGGGGAATTGCATATCAGCCGCCGCAAGCCGCATGTAGCTTATGTCGAGTTTTTCACACAGCTCGCGCTCCGTCGACATGAAACGCGGGATTATCGTAATGGGCTTGAAAGTATTTTTATCGGCGTTGCCCAGCGGCTCAAAGGTCGTCTCGTTGCCGCGCAGATTGTTCAGTCGTTCAACTTCGTCGCGTTCGACTTCGCGGGCAGTCTTACCGGCATTGGCAGTATTTTTTTCAACGTACCAACTGACAGGCAACGAGTTCGCGAAGCCGTGAGACTCCTGCCGCAAGTCTATCATAAAAATATTTGCGTCGGGTTCTTGCTCCAAAATTTTTTCGCGAATAGTCGCCATTGAACTTTCCGAAGGCTGACCGCTCGCCGACGCCCAAAGCATATCCAAACCTGCGCGGCTCGGTTCACTTCCTCGTATTTCATTTTGCCAATCGTCCGTCATAAATCTAAAGTTTCGCGGCTCGGCGGAGGCTGACCCGTCAAGTCGCCAAACGCCCGCAACTTTTTTTGCACTTGCCGCCGTGAAAACCGTCGCGCTCAGCAAAAGAATCAGTACGCCAAAAATTATTTTCTTCGCCAAAACTTTTCACCAAAAATGCGCCGAGAAGCCCCCGAATTTATTCGTGGGGAGGAAAGGCGCAAAATCCTTTCTTGTTTTTTTAAAAGCATTCATTTATACTCCTGATATCGGGAAACGGTTGTAGCTTAAGCTAAAGGCACCCGACTTTGTCGAAAGACAATCAATGCTGCAAGTAGAAATATTTGCAGGGCTGTAGTCAACCAGCCGAACGCGGCGGATTTCAATCCAGTTGCAAGCCTCCGCCTTTAGGCGTGGGGTAGTTGACCCCCATAATTACTTAACACATACAAAGCCCGCGAAGGATTCGACGTGCGAGACTTCCACGCGGGAATATTTTTTGCTCAAAAGTTTTTCCAAACTCGCAAGCGTTTCATAGGGCGGCGAAAAAAATCCGCTCGGCTCGCAAAATTTTTCGATAAAAAAATCCGTCCGCCGATTCTCGCCCTTAACGTACATGCAACCGCAGAAAGTCCCGCCACGTTTCAAGACTCGCCGCGTCTCCGACCACGCAGAATTTTTATCGGGGAAGACGTGAAAGCCGTTGACCGACAAAACCAAGTCAAAGAAATTATCCGCGAATGGCAATGCGCCCACGTCGCCTTGAAGAAATTTTATCCCGCGCAGATTCATTTGCTTTGCTCGCGTTTTCGCCGCCTCAAGCATTTTGTCCGAGTAGTCAAGGCAGAAAATTTCCGCGCCCGTCAAATTTCTGTAAATCGGCAACGACAACACGCCCGTCCCGACCGGCACTTCCAAGAGCCGCCCGCTGAAATTCTTTGGCACGCCCGCGAACGCTTGCGCCAAAAATCTTTGATGCGCCGCCGTGTCCAGTCCCCAAAATATCTTCAACGCCAGCCGCGCAGGTAAGTCCGCGTTCGTCATCATGCGGTCAAAGAACGTCGACAAGTGCCCGACAAGTTGATACGCCTTGAAAATTTTACTCATTATCGGGAATAGTCGTCAAGAGCGCGTCGCAAGTCCCGCAAATTTTCCACGCGCCGCTGTTCGCCGTCAGCAGAATAGAATCGCCCTTGTCGTAAGAAATTTCCTCGCCACCGCTAAAAATCTTGCCCGTGCCGTCCAGAATCAACACGCTCAAAAAACTTTCCGCGCCGACACAGCCGCTAGCCTCCGATAAAATTTTACCGTCGAGATTGAGCTTGTCGACAACAAAATAATCGCAGGCGGCAACGTGCGGATAACTGTCATGTTCAATCAGCGGATTTAAATTGGTCACGTCAAGAGCCTTGCTGATGTGGAGCGGGCGATTTCTGCCGTAGTCATAAACGCGATAGCTCACGTTTGAATTCTGTTGAACTTCGGCGAGCAAAATGCCCTTGCCGACCGCGTGAATAGTTCCTGCCGGAATAAAAATCACGTCGCCGCGCTTGACCGTCACGGCGTTAAGCACTTCCATGAGCGAATTACTTTTTATGCGGTCAACGAACTCCGCCTTAGAAATTTTCTGCTTGAAGCCGCAATACACTACGGAATTTTCTTTGGCGTCGAGAATGTACCAAGCTTCACTTTTGCCAAGCTGATTCTCATGAAGTCGCGCGTAGTCATCGGGCGGGTGAACTTGCACAGATAAATTTTCCCGCGCGTCGATAAACTTTATGAGGACAGGGAAATCTTCAAAGCGTCGGCAATTCGTACCCAAAACTTTTGTGCTGTTGCGCTTGATATACTCGGCAAGAGTGGAGCTGCCCGCAATCGTCGACGCGCCGTCAGGGTGAGCCGATAACGTCCACGCCTCCGCACAGTTTTTTTCCGCGCAGTCAATGCCGTATTCGTCGATAAGCCGCCGCCCGCCCCATACATAATTTTTACAAGCAGGTTTCAACTTCAGCATAGCCATAAAAAAATTTCCTCCCGATTTTTTTCGAGAGGAAAAATAACACGTATGAAAAAATTTTGCAAGCCGTCACCAATGATAAGGTTCGCCGCGATTGATTTTGAACGCGCGGTAAATTTGTTCGACGAGGAAAAGCCGCGCCATTTGATGCGTGAAGGTCATCTGCGACAAGGAAAGTCGGAACGCCGCCGCCCGCCGAAGTTCCGCGCTCAAGCCGAACGCTCCGCCGATTGCAAACGTCAAATTGCTCACGCCGTCCAAGTTCAACGCGGCGATTTTTTTTGCTAAGTCCTCCGAGCTTAAAGCCGCGCCCGCCACGTCCAACACGCACAGCCACGAGTTCGCAGGGACAAGCGATAAAAGCTTTTGCCCTTCCTCTTCGACCGTGCGACACTCGGCGACTTCGCGGACTTCGACCGTTGCAAATTTTTTTATGCGTTTAATATACTCCGCGACGCCCTCAACCAAAAATCTTTCCTTGAGCTTGCCGACGACGATTAAATTTATCTTCACTTGCGCCCAAGCCTTTCTATAACTTTTTTCTATATCATTTCGCAGAATTCGGGAAATCGACGGTCAAAACCCCGTGATTTTTGGAGCCCAACCCCGAAATCGCCTTCTAGCTATGATGTTTTTGTTCTAAGTGCCCAAAAAGCCCCATTTTTCATAGTTCACATTTATTTTTTCCATAGCGTTCATTTATGTATAACGTTATCTTATAGATTTTGGGCAGTCGCCGGGTGTTTTCTCGGGAATTTTGAAGGAAACGGAGGAAATCACGAGCCCAGCTCTAACTTTTTGTTATGGTTTATTGGTTCGACGGCTGAGGCATTTCTTCCAAAACAACTTCGACAGTCTCTTCTTTGCCGTCGCGATCGCACAAAACTTTGACCCTGTCGCCGACCTTGTGCGCCGCGACCTCGTTGCGAACGTCAGTAACCGAATTGACTTCCTTGCCGTCAATCGCAAGGATTATGTCGCCGCGTTGGAAACCTGCGCGACCGGCGGGCGAATCAAGCCCGACTTGGAAGACGTAAACGCCCTTCTCAATCGAGAGCTGATAGCCGTAACGCGCGGCAGTCGGCTTGTCAAAAATCGTCACGCCGAGATACGGACGCGCCACGTAGCCCTTATCCATAAGCTCATTGACAATCGTCTTGACCGTGTTAATCGGTATCGCAAAGCCCATGCCCTCGACGCCCGTCGTTGCGAGTTTCGCGCTGTTTATGCCGATAACTTCGCCGTCGGCATTGACCAAAGCCCCGCCCGAATTGCCGGGACTTATCGCGGCGTCGGTCTGCAAAAGTTTAACGCGCCTGTCGTTGAGGTCAAGCGTCCTGTTCAACGCGCTGATAACGCCGACCGTCACCGACCCTTGAAACTCCAAGCCCATAGGGTTGCCAATGGCGATTGCCGGCTCGCCGACGACGACTTCATCAGAATCACCAAGCTCGGCAACGGGCAAGTCCTTAGCCTCGACCTTCACGACGGCAATATCCGTCATTTCGTCCGTGCCAATCAGCGTACCGTTGACCGTGTTGCCGTCCGACAGCGAAACTATAATCTCCTTCGCGCCCGCGATAACATGATTGTTAGTGATAATGTAGCCGTCGTTGCGGAAGATAACGCCGCTACCGACGCCCTCCGTCTCGAATGTGCGATTGAAAATGTCGTGCGCCACAGCCTTATTGGTTATGCCGACAACTGCGGGACCGACAGTCCTCGCCACGCGCACGGCGGGAGTATTTCTCGCGTCGGAAATTCTCGCGTTGCTCTCCGGCTTATTGGAAGCCGCCTCCGTGACATTCGCCGTCGTCGAAGTTGTCACAGCGGTTTTTTCCGCCGCAGGTTTATCTTCGCCTGTGGAACTGTCAATCGCTCCGCTGAAGTCTCCGCAACCGCTTAACGTCAAAGCCGCCGCAACCGCCGCCGCGCAGATTATTTTTGTAAACTTTCTTGCCCTCATACTGAAGCCTCCTTTTAATTACGCATTACGCATTGCGCATTAAGCATTGTAGTTTTTGCCCCCTTGATTGTCAAATTAAGATTCGATTATTCACAGAAAAATCATGCGAAAATTCTGTTGACTTTGCAGATTTTGTGCTATAATATTTTTCACAAAAGGAATTGTTCACGTTAGGGAGGGACACATCATGTTGAACACAATCGGCTTGAATAATCTTCTGCAGTATCAAAATCAAAGGGCGAGCGCACTCGGCAACACTGCCCAAACCAAAACCGAAGATGCTAATCCTGTTGCCAAGTACGCCGGCGATACAGTCGTTGACATTTCGCAGGAAGGCATTAAAGCCCTTGAGGAGTCCAAGAACGCCGCCGCGCAGACCGACGAGCAAAAACTTTCCGCAAAGGCGCAGGGCTACCTTGATAAACTCCGCAAGCAGTACGGCGATTATGACTTCTTTGTCTCCGATAATCTCGACACCGCGCAGACCGTCGGCAGTAGCAAGGAATATTCCGTGCTCTTCACGACAGAAGAGTTGGAGAAAATGGCTGACGACGACGAGTATGCGGAAAAAGTCATGGGCAACGTCGGCAAGGCGGTTGACGTGCTCAAGGATCTTTCGGAAAAGGATTTGGGAGAAGGCGTTCAGTTCTCGCAACTTTCCGTCTCCGTTGACAGCGAAGGCAATATGAAACTCTTTGCTCAGCTCGAAAAACTTTCCGAAGACCAAGCCAAACGTCTCGAAGAGGCTAAGGCAAAACGCGCCGAAGAACAAAAGACTGCTAAAGAAAATGCCAAAGCCGACCAAGCTGAGGAACAAAGTAAAAACGACGGCATGCCGGTAGTGTTTAAGAGCGCGGACGTCGAGGCGGATTCTGCCGAAGAATTACTTGATAAAATTTTCGGTATCGATTGGAGCAAAATCCCCGAAGAGGAAGCACTCATCTGAAGGTGTTAGGTGTTAGGTATTAGGCGTTAGGAATTAGGAATGTGAAATTAAAAGAGTCCCGACGGAAAAAATCTGTCGGGACTTTTTTTGCCTTATAAAAAATCAAGTCGTGTAGTCGGCGTTAATCTTGACGTATTGGAAACTCAAATCGCAAGTGTAAATCGTTGCCTGCGCGTCGCCGAGTCCAAGCTCAATATCAACAACAATGTCATGCTCCGCCAAAACTTTTTTCATTGCGTCGCCGTCAAACTTCGTGACAAGCCCTTTGTCATAAACAGTCAGCCCGCCGAACTTGATAGTAATTTTTTCGGGAAGAATTTTAACGCCCGAATAACCGACCGCGCAGATTGTCCTGCCGGGATTGGCATCCTGCCCGAAGAAAGCAGTCTTGACAAGCGGCGAGTTGGCAACGCTCATACCAACTTTTTTAGCGTTCGCGAAATTTTCTGCGCCCGTCACGTTGATTGTCAAAAATTTACTCGCGCCCTCGCCGTCGGCGGCAATGCGCTTTGCAATCTCAACGCACATACTTTTGAGCGTCTCGAAAAATTTCAAGTAGTCTTCGTCACGTGAGACGATTTTTTTATTGCCAGCCGCGCCGTTCGCCAAGACGACAACGGAATCATTGGTGCTCATGTCGCCGTCAACCGTCATGCAGTTAAAAGAAACTTCGGTGGCGTCGCGCAGAGCCTCTTGCAAAAGTTTTTGGTCAATGTCGGCGTCGGTCGTGATAAAGCAAAGCATCGTCGCCATGTCGGGGCGAATCATACCGGAGCCTTTGGCGATTGCGCCGAAACGAACTTCCGCGCCGCCGATTTCAACTTCCGTCGCGCAAGCTTTTGAATAAGTGTCGGTCGTGATAATCGCGTTGCCCGCGTTGACCGAGCCATCCCTTGAAAGATTTTTAACGGCGTCTTTAATGCCCGCCTCCATTTTGTCCATCGGCAGGTTGGAGCCGATAAGCCCCGTCGAGGCGACGATAACATCAGCTGCGCGGCAATTCAATTCGTGCGCGGCAATCTCCGCCATTTTCTCGGCGTCGCGAATGCCCTGTTCGCCTGTGCAAGCGTTGGCGCAACCCGCATTTGCAACGATAGCATGAGCCGTGCCCGTGCCTACTACAATTTTACTCAAGTGAACTGGAGCAGCCGCGACCAAATTTTTTGTGAAGACGCCCGCAACTGCCGCCTCTTTTTCCGTGTAAATGACGGCGACATCAAGGTTGCCGTTCTTTTTGATACCCGCGCGGACGCCCGCCGCTGTGAAACCTTGCGGATAAGTGACGCCCGCCTTCTTGTGATTCTCGCTGAACATTTTATCTGCCTCCGTTTTAGGTATTAGGTTTTAGGTATTAGGTTTTAGGGATTAGGTTTTAGCTAACCCCTAACACCTAATCCCTAACCCCTATCAAGGATAAATCGGCGCGACATCGAGCGCGATACTTTCGTAAAAGCCCGCCGCAATGTTAAAGTTCTGAACGGCTTGACCCGCCGCGCCCTTAACCAAGTTGTCAATCGCGGAAAGAATTATAACACGGCGCGTGCGTTCGTCAATGTGCCAGCCAATGTCGCAGTAATTTGAGCCGCGTACAAATTTTGTTTCGGGATAAGAATTCCTGCCGAGCAAGCGAATAAACTTCTCCGCGCCGTACATTTTCTGAAAAGCGGCGTCAATCATGTCGTCGGAAATATTTTCCTTAATCGTCGCGTAACACGTCGACAAAATGCCGCGCGACATAGGCACGAGGTGCGGCGTGAAATTTATAATCGTCTCCTCGCCGCCCAAATCTTTAAGAGCCTGTTCGATTTCGGGCGTGTGACGATGATGAGCAACGTTATAAGCTTTGAAGTTGTCATAAAGTTCGGGGAAGTGATTGCCGAGTTTTAAACCTCTGCCCGCGCCCGAAACTCCGCTTGCCGCGTCGACAATGATTGAGTTCGCATCGATAAGGTGATGTTTGACGAGCGGCGCAAGTGCAAGGATTGATGCCGTAGTGAAACAGCCCGCGTTGCCGATAATCTTTGCGTCGCGAATCTGATTGCGATAAATCTCGGCAAGCCCGTAAACTCTGTGGGCGTCCTTGTGCGTGTGCGGAACGTTGTACCATTTCTCGTAAATCGAAACGTCGCTGAACCGATAATCCGCGCCCAAGTCGATAATTCGCACGGGGAGCTTTTCAAGCTTAAGCCCGACGTCCATTGCGTGACCGTGCGGCAGGGCGATAAATATAAAATCGCTGTCTTTGCCGATTGCCTCAATGTCCTCCAAACTTTCCAACGTCAAATCGCAAATGCCGCGCAGGTGAGGATACAGCTCGGAAATTTTTTTGCCCGTGTGACTTTCTGAAGTTATGTGCGCGAGTTGAGCTTGCGGGTGACGAATCAAAATCGCCAAAAGTTCCGCGCCCGCGTAGCCCGTCGCGCCGATTACACTTACCTTTACCAAAATTTTTAGCCTCCAATAATTTTTACATGTTAAAGAATCTGAACCATGCGGCGAGGATTGAATCTTGATTTGCCAAAAGGTATGTTTCGATTTTGCGCAAGTCCTTAGCGGGAATTTGCCCGTTGTTGTGAGCCAATTCCACGCCGTCGCGCCTTATCCAAAATTTTGTCGCCCCCGCATTTTGCTTGCCCTTTGAAACGTGAACGTGCGGAGGCTCGCCTTGCTCATTAGCCCAAAAATAAATCGCATAGCCCAGAAAATCTTGCAAGACTTTAGGCATTTTCACCACCGCCCTTTTGCGCGAACTCCCAAATCAAAAACGCATTGTTCCGCATGTACTCGCGCAGTTTAAAAAGCTCGTCTTCAGAAAAGCCGAACGCCTTTTGAAAATTGAAATGAGGAATTCTGCCGTCGGCGAAGTCGAAACTGTTTTGATTGTTCGGTCGCTCGAAGTGGACACGCACACACGGCATTGAATATTCATCGGTCTCAAGTGCGCTGTGCGTCATGACAATTTCGCCAACAGTCGAGTAGTAGTACATGATTTTTCCTCCCTAACTTTTTTCCGCCGAGATAATCCAAACTGGATTCAGGACTTGATTCATGTCGTGCGCTCTGATTTTTTTTAGGCGCGTGATTTGAACTTGGAAGGCGTCATAGTTTAAATTTTTGGCTCTGAAGTATGCAAGAGCCGCCGCCGCCGTTTGAATCGTTATCGCGTTTATAACAATTCTCCCGCCGATTTTAAGTTTTGTATAGAGAATGTCAAGAATTTTTTCGAGTTGCCCACCGCTCCCGCCGATAATTACCGCGTCGAGTTCGGGTAAATTTTCCAAACCTTCGGGAGCCGCCGCGCAGATTATCTCGACGTTGCCGACAGAAAATTTCTCGACATTGCGCTTAATAAGTTCGATAGCGGCAGGATTTCTTTCTACCGCAAAAACTTTTCCGTTGCAAGCGATTAAAGCCGCCTCAATCGAAATTGAACCGGTGCCCGCGCCCACATCTAAGACAATCGAATCAGAATTAATTCTAGCCTTCGCCAGCGTCAAAATTCTAATCTCCTGTTTGGTCATGGGGACTTCGCCGCGAATAAATTCCGAATCATCAATGCCAATCATTTAAATCACCTCGTTTTTGTAAATTATATCACAGCCGCGAACTCGAACTTAAAAAATTTTTTGCCGCATGTTGCACAGGCACTTGACAAAAAAATTTTTTATCTGATTATACGCTTGAGGTTGTGCGTTAAGTCACATTATGGAGGTGGACAATGGAGAGAAGGACATTTTTAAAAATGATCTTGGGCGGCGGCTTGTTGGGATTTTTATTCTGCGCGGGCAAGAGCGAGGCTGAAAAACTTTTGCGCCCGCCCGGAGCTTTGCCCGAAGAAGAATTTTTGGCGACATGTGCTCGTTGCGGCAAGTGCGCCGAAGTTTGTCCCGTCGGTTGTATAAAGATTGCTCACGGAGAAAAAGGTCTGGCAATCGGTACGCCGTACATTGTGCCCGTCGAGGCGGCTTGTAAACTTTGCATGAAGTGCACGCACGTTTGTACGACGGGAGCACTTCGCCACATAAAAAAATCTAAAGTCCGCATGGGCACCGCGCAGATTGATACGAGTCTTTGCCTTGCGCGGCAGGAGCATGACTGCCGAGTTTGTCACACGGCTTGCCCGCAATACAACAAGGCGATTTGGCTTGAGAAGAATAAATATCCGACAGTGAACGCGGAGTATTGCACGGGTTGCGGCATGTGCGAGCACGTCTGCATTGCAAGCCCGCAGAAGGCGATTCACATTGAGCCGAGAGGTTGACGCGCCATGAAAATAAAAATTTTTCGGCGATTCGTTCAAACAATCTCGCTGATAATTTTGCTCCTGCCAATTTGGTTTGAGGGCTTGCTTTGGTACGGAACGTACATATCGGCTGAACTCGTTGGATTTGATTTGACCGACCCGCTCACGACACTTGAAATAATTTTGGCAAGCCGCGCAGTTTGGACGCCGTTGATAATTTCCGCGTTGCCACTCGCACTCGTCGCGATAATTTTCGGGCGCGTCTTCTGCAGTTTTATCTGCCCGTTGAATTTTTTGTTGGAGCTATTGCCGGTCAAGCGCAAGAAAATTTTGCAGACGCGAACATTGCCGCTCGTCGCGCTTGGGATTGTGCTCGTGTTGTCGGCGATTTTATCCGTGCCGATTTTCAACACGGCGTCGCCGGTCTTCGCGCTTATGCGCATGATGATTTTCGGCGTCGGCATTGAAATTATTCTGTTGGCATTGGTAATCGGCGCGGCGTTTATCTGGGGACAAAAGATTTGGTGCAGGACGCTTTGTCCGCTCGGCGCGATTTACGGCTTGCTCGGCTTGAAAAAGTTTTTGGCTGTGAAAGTCGACAAGGATAAGTGCATTAACTGCGGGCGTTGCGAAAAAGTTTGTTCAATGGGAACTTCGCCGCTCAAGAGTGATTTCGCTGACAAAGTTTTGTGTACGAATTGCGGAGATTGTATTGACGCTTGTCCGAAAAAAGCTTTGAGATTCTATCTTTCAGCATTTCCTGACAGCTGACCCCTGATTTAAAGCAAGTGGAAGGGCACGAAAGAACTTCTCATTCACATAAGCGGCAACGTCCTCGACCCGATTAAGATTGAGAATA
>JBGUYA010000123.1:0-14015 GCA_045118435.1 Quinella sp.
GTGACGGCAACGACCGATTTCAAAGATACCTTTTAAGTAAGTCTGGCTTATGGTTTGCAAATCGTGTTGCGCCTGCATGGTGGCGAAATAGCCGACCATACCTATGATAATCATTCCGATGACTGCAATGGCGTTAAGAAAAACCAGCTTGTACGCCACTCTCATATTATCCATCCACGACATAAAATATTTTCCCCCTTTTTACTAGCGGTATGAATTTAGGTTATTAGTGGTTAGGTTAATAGTACTACTTCCCTACTTCCCTACTTCCCTAATAACCTACATTGAGCTTGAGATTTTACGGCAGGAGCCTCGTCTTGCCAACCGCCTTTCTCAACGTATGAACGTTTTCCCACGAATAGGGCATGACTTTCCGTCGTTCTTGCGGTAGCTTAAAACCTTGAAGGGTATATGCTCTATAGTTTGCCTCCTCCCGCAAGCTTCCAATAAAAATATAATTTATTTGCGTCGTCTAAATAAAAACCGGCGACATAATCAATATCCGCTATGATAGCATAATCGCCCGCCTCTAGTCTAGATTTAAAAGAAATTTTTCTATCAGTTTGTAATGGGGATTGTCAAAATAAAAGTTGTGCCTTCGCCGAGTTCGCTCGCAACGGAAATTTTTATGCTGTGGCTGTCGGCTATCCACTTCGCGATAGATAAGCCAAGCCCGCTACCGTTCGCCACGCTGACGAGTTCTTCACTGCCCACGCGAAAAAATCTGTCGAAAATTTTGTTGAGGTTCTCCGGCGCGATACCTATGCCCGTATCCGATATTCTCAACAAAACTTTGTCGCCGTCAACTTCCGAACTTACTTTGATACTTCCGCCTTCGGGCGTGTACTTGACCGCGTTATCCAAAAAAATTCTGATCATCTGCCTAATCGTCGTTTCGTCGCCGAAAATCTGCACGGGGTCATTTTTAATTACTTCAACCTTGTGCGTCTTAATGGCGACTTTCATTTTCTGCATAACGTCGCCGACTATGTCGTCCAAGTCCAAAGTTTTCTTGTTGAGCTTTTGGCGATTTTGATCCGTGCGCGAAATGAACAGCAGATTTTCCAGCAGGGCTTGCATATTCTGCGCCTCCGAGCCGATTATTTTCAAGTTCTCGCGCAGAAGTTCCTCGTCCTTCGTGCCGTAAGTCTCGATAAATTCAATGTAGCCCTTGATAACAGCGGCAGGTGTGCGAAGTTCGTGCGAGGCGTCGGAGACGAATTGTTGTTGACGATTTATGCCGCCCTGCAAGCGGTCAAGCATTTGGTTCAAAGTTTTTGCCAAGTCGCTGAGTTCGTCGTCCGCCGTGCCGATTGGAATTCGCCCACCGAGTTTGTCAAAGGCAATTTCCCGCGCGAGGTCGTTCATCGTTTTTATCGGCGTCAAAACCCTGAGGCTCAAATATCTGCCGATTAACAGCGCGGCGATTATCCCCAAAATGTCGAGTGCCAACAGAAATTTTTCCAACTGGTCAAAAAGTTTCAGCTCGGAAGTAATCGTGCGGAAGAAGTAAAGCGTAACGGTTTTGTCGGCGTGCGTGTAATTCATTTTGGCGCGATAAATAAGCGCGGAGCCGATTCGCGCAATTTCAAAATCGTCATTGGCAAAAATCGGCGGGTCGTTCAAAATATTTTCGCTAAACATTTTAAGCGACGGATATTTTTTATCGGTGTCAATGAAAATAATTCCGCGCTCGTCAACAGCTCGCAGAACAACGCCCGCCACCAATGCGCCGCGAAACTCGGCAGGATTGAAAGCGTCGTAATTCTCTTCAAGCTTCTCGAAAATTTCTTTAATCTGATTCATGCTGTAGCGGATTGTATTTTCGGCGGGGCGATAAAGCGCGAGCATGACGCCCACCCACATCGCCGCGTTAATCGCAATCAGCAACGTAATGAAACACGCCGCGTAGCCGAAAGTTATCTTTGTCGAAATTTCAAAGCCGCCGAGCTTTCGCCTAAACTTCTTTATTACGCTCATGAAATTTTCTCCTGCGCAGATAAAAAAATGCCGCGCATATAATATCACACCTTCAAACTTTTTTCACTATGCGCGGCGTCTTGATTTTCAAAAAAATTTTTGCTATCTTACAAAAAACTTCTGCGGAGGGAAATTTATTGACAAAGATTTTTTTGATACGGCACGGCGAAACCGAGTGGAATAAAATCGGGAAGTTGCAGGGTAGCTCGGACATTGACCTTTTGCCAGCGGGAATTGAGCAAGCGCGTTTGTTGGCGAAGCACGCGCCGTTTAACAGCGTCGACGCGATTTACTCAAGCGATTTGAAACGCGCCGTTGAGACTGCCGAGATTTTGGCGGAGAAATTTAATCTGCCCGTGATAAAGGAACGCGGCTTGCGCGAAACGAGCTTTGGCACTTGGGAAGGCAGATACTTGAGCGAATTGGCGAAGGAAAATCCGCAGGGCTTTGAAAAATTTTTTACGCGCCCCGACAAAGTTAAGCCGCCCAGCGGCGAAACTTTTCTGCAAAGCCAAGCGCGAATCATGAACGCGCTCGAAGAGATTATCGCCGACAACGAGGACAGAAATATTATCGTCGTGAGTCACGGCGCGGCTATTCGACTGATAATCTGCGCGGCGTTGGTAATTCCAATTAGCAAAATGTGGGCGATTGGTCAGTACAATATGGCGTTGAACATTTTAAACTTTGCGGACGGAAATTTTTCTGTCGAACTACTTAACAGCACCTTGCACCTTTACAACTTTTGAACAAAAAAACGACGCGGAAGTTTTGAGCTTTCGCGCCGTTTTGGTTTTGTATGAAATTAATTCGTCAAGTCGCCCATGCGTTCGAGCGGTGTGCTTAAATCCATGTGACCGGAAAGAGTTTCAATCTCTTGCCCGTCGACTAAAAACTTAACCTGCTTGACTTCGGGGAAGTTCGTCAAGGTGTCGACGACTGAGCCGACCAAAAATTCCTCGCCCGTCGAGCCGCCTACGAAGTTTTTCAGAAAAACACCGTCAAGGTCGACAACCGCCAAGCCGTCCGCGACCGTAACGCTTCTTATCGCCGCGTTGTTTGGAAAAATCTTCGTCAAGTTGTCTTCGCTGGGATCGTTGAGCAATGTTTCAACGGCGGCGGTGTATTTGTCGGTTGAATCGTCAATGACAATCTCGCGCTCGACCTCAACAAGTCTCATGCCCGAATCGTCGGGATAATAAACCTTGATATTCATTGACTCCGCCGAAGGATTTTTGGCAACGGGCTTTTTCTCCGGCGCGGGAGAAGGTTTTTCTGGCTCCGCAACCGGCTTTGTGACTTCGGGTTTTGATTCGGGTTTAGTTTCGGGCTTGTTGACGTCGGTTTTGACCTGCGCGGGCTTATCGGGCGGCGCGGGCGGATTTTCTTGCTTATCGCAACCCGCCGTAAACAGAAGTAGCGCGAGCATTGCCGGTACTAAAAATTTCTTCACGGTTAATCATTTCCTCCTTGAAAGTAGCGGTTGACGGCATTAGCGATTGCCTGCGCAAGTTTCTGCTGATAGTCGTTGCTTGCCAATAATTTTTCTTCGCGCGGGTTGGTGATAAAGCCCAACTCGATTAAGGACGCGGGGCATTGCGAATGTGTCATGACGTAAAATCTTGCCGCCTTGACGCCGCGATTGTCAAGCCCGCCGAGTTTGATAAGCTCCTCGTTAAGAAGTCTTGCAAGGCGAGCACCTTTGACGGCGGTCGGCGCGTGATAAGTTTCGACGCCGTGAGCCGAACCGTTAGAAAAGGCGTTGCAGTGAACGCTGATAAAGAGCGCGGCGTTAGGCGGAGCCTTGTCAACGCGAGCCTGAAGTTCGGTTGAGTCGGGGACGCCCGGCGCGGCAACGTCGACATCAGTCGTCCGCGTCATTATAACTTCATAGCCGCTGGCGGTCAAAAGATTTTGCGCCTTAAGCGAAACTGCCAACGAGACAGATTTTTCGGTGACGCCCGTTGGACCGATTGCGCCCGCGTCGGAGCCGCCGTGACCAGGATCAAGCACGATAATTTTTCCATAAGGATTAGTCGGCGGCGCGTTGTTCCAAATCCACTCGTCTTGAGGCGCGAAAGTTTTTTTCACGTCAAGAATAATGCGGGCGGGCTTTTTCTCGGAGCGATTAGCGGGTTCAGTTGAAATTTTTACGTCGCCTTCAACTTCCGTCTTGAAATGGATTTGAATACTGGTGTGTTGCGCCGCAGTTTCGTTGGCAATAATTTTCTCGACGAACTCGCGTGCCCCCGAATCAATTTGCGTGCCGGAGACGCGGCTGATCCTTCCTGGCAAAACGTTATCAAGTTCGACGTGAAGAACCCCCGATTGCAACTCGGTCATGATATTATCCGCGTCGAGCTTGCCGTTGTAGGAAATTTCAATGCGCACAGTTTCGTTGTCGAGGTCGAAGGCTTTTATCCCCGCGAGTTCAGCCGGTTTTGCCGCCGACGCCGTTCCCACCATTGCCAAGACAATCAGCAACGTGAAGCACGTTAAAATTCTTCTCAGCAAAATCATTCCTCCAAATTTTTCCGAAGTTCGCGTGCCTCGTCGAGTGCCGCTTGAGTTTTCTCTTGAGCGCGAGAAATTGTAATCGTCAAATATTCGCCCTCGCCCGCATCGTCGGGTAAAAGATTTGTCGGCAAAACGAATTCTTGAAACTCGTCCTCCTCTTCCTCGAACAAGAAAACTGCCTCTTCCGAGCCGTCCTCAAGCTCCTCGATTCGGTCAAGGAACGCGGTTATCTCTTTTTTATCGGAGCTGTCCATTTTTATCAATCCTCCTTATTTTTTTGTGCCTTTTCCTTTAACGCAATCCAATCGTCGAGCCAATCGGTTTTAATTTCAGGCGTGACAGTGAAATTTTTGCCGTCACTGATGATTGTAATTGTGCCGTTAAAGCGCGTGCAAAGGATATTTTTCTTGTCGACACCCGCCGCTAAGTAAGTTTTGAGCGTTCTCAGATAAGGATGACCAGTGGGAACACCATTTTCTTCTCTATCACCGGAACTGATTAAGGCATAACTCGGATTAATGGTCGTGACAAAGTTTTTCGTCGAAGAAGTGGTGCTACCGTGATGCGGAACTTTGATCACGTCGCATTTCAAATCTTTAGCGTCGTTGTTCGCCAAGATTTTAGCTTCGGTCGCGCGTTCGCAGTCGCCCGTAAACATCATGCTGAAATTTTTGTAGGTGAGCCTGCCGACGATGCTGCCGTTGTTCAAGTTGTGTTCTTTATCGTCGCTGGAAATCTTGTTGTTGTTAACGAAGTCGACAAATTCTTCAGTCGGGAAGAGGACTTTGAACTTAACGCCGTTGCCGAAGTCGAGCGTTTCGCCAGTTTTGAGGGTGTGCGCAGTTTTTCCCGTCGTCTTGAGTGCCTTAAGGTAGCCATTGTACACTTTGGAGCCAGCGGCGACGCCGTTATCGTAAACTTCGCCGACGGAAATTTTTTCAAGGTAAGGGAAAGCCGTCAGCTCTTCTTCGCTCGGAGCGATTAGCATTTTTGCGCCGCCTACATGGTCGCTGTGCGCGTGTGTTATTATCAATTTGTCGATTTTCGTAACGGAAAATTTTTCCAGTTCTTTAATGAACAATTCGTGCGTTTTACTGCTTCCAGTGTCGATTAGGATTGTTTGCTTGCCTGTTTGAATCAGAATCGAATCGCTTTTTCCTAATTTCAGCATTGAAATTTTCAAGTCGCCTTTGACCTGAGCGGCGGCGACGTGCGCTCCGCCGTCAACTTCGGCTTGTGAGAGGCAGCCGCTAAAGATAAACGTCGCGAGCATGAGTATCGTTAAAAAAATTTTCTTCATCACTTTTTCCTATCCTTCTTCTTATTATCAATCCACTTGTCTAACCAATCGGCACTTTTCGCGGCGGCAACGGAGAAATTTTTGCCGTCGCTCGTGATAGTGATTGTGCCGTTCCAGCGCGTGCAGAGAATATTTTTCTTGTCAATGCCCTGCGCCAGATAATTTTCGAGCGGCTCAATATGCGGATGACCGTAAGTGTTGCGCCTCTCCTCGTCGGGTCCCGCGCTGATTACAACGACGCTCGGATTAATCGCCGCGACAAAATTTTTAGTCGACGCCGTGTAACTGCCGTGATGTCCGCTCTTCAACACGTCGCATTTTAAATCTTCAGTCTTATTGTTCGATAAGATTTCCGACTCAACTTGCTTTTCCGCGTCGCCCGTAAACATCATGCTAAAATTTTTGTAGGTGAGCTTGCCAACAATCGATTCGTTATTGGGGTCGGACTTCCAGCCACCGTTGTTTACGGCATTGACAACTTCGGGCGTGGGATAAAGGACATTGAACTTGACGCCGCCGCCGAAGTCGAGCGTGTCGCCCGTCTTTAAGCTGTGGTGAGTAATGCCCTTCGCGTCGACAGCCTTCATGTAGCTTTTGTAGAGCGGCGAACTCGCGGCAATGCCGTTGTCGTAAACTTCGCCGACGGAAATTTTTTCGAGGTAGGGATTAGCCTTTAGCTCCTTCGCGCTTGGATTGATTAAAGCCTTCGCGCTACCGATATGGTCGGCGTGTGGGTGACTCAAAATAAGTTTGTCAATCTTCGTGACGGCGAGCTTTTCGAGTTCGTCAACCAAAAGTTCGCGCTCGTCGGTGTCGCTCGTGTCGACAAGGACAGTTTGATTTTTAGTTTGAATTAAAATCGCATCGCCCTGCCCCACGTCGAGCATTGAGATTTTTAAGTCTCCGTTGACGTTCTGCGCGGGCGCGGCTTGAACTTCTTCCGCGACTTCGGCTTGCGGCTCCGGTTTTGATTCCTCCTTTGCTTGTCCGCAACCGATAAAGATTAAAGTTGCCAACATGATTAGCGTTAAGAAAATTTTCCTCATAGGATCATCCTTTCTTCTCGTTGTTGTATACGATGTAAAGCCTGATGAGCTTGGTCACCGTCCAAAATCCGAACGACGCGATATAAATCTTGTCGAGCATTGAGAGGTTGCTGTAGTCAAAATGCATGAACAGGAACACCGCCGCCAAGACAATCAGCGCGTCCATTTTGTCAAAGGCTTTCTTCAAAATCTCCAACAAAATTTCTCGCCTCCTTTTACTGTGATTATATCATGTTTCTTTCAGCTTTGACAAAGCCTTTAAAAAAAAATTATCACCCGAAATTTTTTCCGAGTGACAATTTTTTAAGGGAGGAAGTTTATTTGCCGTCGATGATATTCCAGGCTTGCTCGCGGGAGATCTGATTGCCATTGTAGGTGTAGATATTCGCTTCCAACATTTTGCCGTGATATTCCATTGTGATTCCGTGCGAGGCAAACATTGCCGCCACTTTGTCAACGTACTGATGACGCAGATTGCCGTCGCCAATCATCTTGATAAGGTCGCTTTCGGGGTTGAAGTCGAGATTTTCAAAGCCGGCAAAGCCGCGTTTCTTCGCGTCGAGCATGTCGGCTGTGAATTCCATCCACGAACCGCCCGCCACTTGATCGAGCTCTTGCTCGCTAAGGATTTCGTCTTTCAAAATTTTTTCGTTTGCCATTGTTATCTTCTCCTTTGCACTTGGTCTGAAGTTCTTTCTGCCCATTATACGACGCTTGTCAAGTTTTGTTACAAAAAATTTTCGCGCTGTGATAAAATGTTTGCGACTTCAAATGACGGAGGGAAAAATTTTGTTCGTAAGAGGAGAGCTTGAGAAGATTGAAGGAAAAATTCTGCGCGGCGAGCGTTTGACTCGTGACGACGGCGAGAAATTATTTAACTGCAACGAGCTGAGTTGGCTGGGCGCGTTGGCTGATTATGTGCGGAAGAAAATTTGCGGCGACGCGGTTTATTACAACGTCAACTGCCACGTGAACTTGACGAATATTTGTCGGGCGCGTTGCAAGTTCTGCGCCTTCGGAAGAAATTTTGATGACGGCGGCGCGTACGCCATGACGATTGACGATGCAGTTAAGCTTGTCGAGGAGGCGAGCCGCGACCCGAACTTGGCGGGCTTGCACATTGTCAGCGGCTTGCACCCGACTTGGAGCTTTGAAAATTATTTGGCGTTCGTCGAAGTCCTTCACGAGAAATTTCCCGCGCTTTACATAAAAGGTTTCACGGGCGTTGAGATTCAGCACTTCGCCAACATTTCCGGCTTGAGCGTCGAAGAAGTTTTGCGTCGCTTGAAGGCGGCGGGGCTTGAGGCGATAGCGGGCGGCGGCGCGGAAATTTTAACTGACCGCGTGAGAAATTTACTTTGCCCGAAAAAATGCACTGCCGACGAGTGGCTCAACGTCGCACGCACGGCGCACAAGCTCGGCATTAAAACCAACGCCTCAATGCTTTACGGGCACATTGAAACTTTTGCCGAGCGCGTCGAACATTTAATCAAACTGCGCGAGTTGCAAGACGAGACGGGCGGCTTTCAAACTTTTATTTGCTTTCCGTTCTTGCCGAAAAACACCGCGCTTGAGAAAGAGATTAAGCAAACGTCAATGTGGGACGACTTAAAGACAATGGCGATTGCGCGGCTCATGCTCGACAACTTCAAGAACATTAAAGCTTACTGGGTGATGTTGACGGTGCCCGTCGCGCAGGTTGCGTTGAGTTTCGGCGCAAATGACATTGACGGAACGATTCATCGCGAAAATATTTTGCACGACGCGGGCGCAACTTCGCCGCGAGCACTTCCCGAAGACGAGATTATAAAAATTATTCGAGAGGCGGGACGTGTGCCCGTTGCCTGCGATTGCAACTTCAATCCGCTTTAAATAAAAAAATACTCCTCAACATCGAGGAGCTTTTTTGTTGCCGAAAATGATTAAACGGCGTCGAAACCGATTTGCAGTGCAGTCATGTTTTGTTCGACGGTGTGAGGCGGCACGCGATTTGCGACGGATTTTTTTATCGTCTCAAAGTCGACGAGCTTTGTAACTTTGACAATCACGCCGAGAGCTACAATATTTGCGAATAAAGCCTTGCCGAGTTTTTCGACTGCAAGCTTTGTTATCGGAACGCGAATAATATTCTTGAAGTCGGGCGAAGTCGGAACTAAATCGTCGTCTAAAATCAAAGTGCCGTTCGGATTGAGGTCGTGGAAGTATTTATCGGCGGCTTTTTGAGTCATTGCTAGAACAAAATCGGGCGTTTTAACGTGCGGATGATAAATTTTTTCGTCGTCTATAATGACTTCGGACTTCGACGCGCCGCCACGAGCTTCGGGACCGTAACTTTGCGATTGAACGGCGTTTTTGCCTTCGGAAACTGCCGCTTCAGCCAAAATAATCGCCGCAGTGATAACACCTTGCCCGCCGCTACCCGATAATCTGAGTTCTTTACGCATTTTTAACGCCTCCTCCCGCCACTTCTTGAACGTGTTGATAAGCCGCGTCGTAAGGTTCGGCTTCAGCTTGATAAAACAGCCCTATAGGGAATTTATCGCCGGTTTTTTTGTCGTCGGGCAGTTTATCCCAAGCAGTTTTCATGACGGCGTTATCACGCATCCAAGCCATCATTTTAGCGGGGTCGCCCATTTTATTTCGCCTTCCGTAAGCGGTCGGACATTGTACCAGAGCTTCGATAAACGAAAATCCGCGATTTTTTAAGCCGTCTTCGATAGTTTTAACCAAATGTTGGACGTGAAAGGCAGTTGAGCGCGCAACATAAGTAGCCCCCGCCGCTTCAGCGAGTTTGCAGGCGTCAAAAGGTCTGTCAACGCTTCCATAGGGCGCAGTCGTAGCTTTTTTTCCTAAAGGAGTCATCGGCGAGGCTTGTCCGCCCGTCATGCCGTAAATATTGTTGTTGAAAAGCACGACGGTTAAATCAACATTGCGTCGGCAACCGTGAATGAAATGATTGCCGCCAATTGCGGTACAGTCCCCGTCGCCAGTTATGACAATGACGTTGAGCGCGGGATTTGCGAGTTTTACGCCGGTAGCGAAGGGAATTGCGCGCCCGTGAGCGGTGTGGAGCGTGTCGAAGTCCATATAACCGCTTGCGCGGCTCGAACAGCCAATTCCGCTGACAATTACGGTATTATCCTGCGTAAAATCAGGATTTTTTTCAATCGCCTGAACAATCGCCTTCATAACTATGCCATTTCCGCAACCAGGACACCATAAATGCGGCAAACGATTTTGTCTGAAGAAATTTTCATAAGAGCGCACGTTATTTCACCTCCGCGACGAGTTCATCAATAGATTTTTCGATTTCTTCCGGTTCAAAGATAGTCATATCGTATTTCGCGCAGAGTTTAACGGGGCATTTTGCGGCGCGTTCGACTTCGTAAACTATTTGCCCGAAATTTAATTCTGCAACGAGAATTCCGCGCAGGTTTTTGGAGATTTGACTGATGATTTTATCCGCGAACGGGAAAATTGTGATCAATCTGACAAAGCCGATTTTAATTCCGCGTTTTCTGGCGTTAAGTACAGCCTCGTAAGCAGTTCTGGAGGTTCCTCCGAAAGAAATTACTGCAAACTCGGCGTCGTCCATAAATTCTTGATGAACTTCAATAATCTCGTCCTCTGCGCGGGAAATTTTATCGTGCATACGCTTAATTTGTTCGCGAGTAACCTTCGGCGAGCCGCTGGGAAAGCCCGTTTCGTCGTGAATCAGCCCCGTAACGTGAATTCTGTAGCCTTCGCCGAAATTTGCGACGTTCGGAACTAAATCTTCGTCGGGCGTGAACGGTTCGTAGCCTTCTGCGCGGGTTTTCTTCGGAGCGCGGCGCGGATAAACTTCAATATCGGTAGGAAGTTCGACGTTTTCGCGCAAATGCCCGACAATCTCATCGGTCAACAAGATAACGGGCGTTCTGAAGCGTTCGGCATAGTTGACGGCTTTAACGGCGATTTCAAAAGCCTCTTTGACGCTCCAAGGGCTTAAAACGATAATGGAATGGTCGCCGTGAGTGCCCCAACGCGCTTGCATGACATCGCCTTGACTGGGCGCGGTCGGTTGTCCCGTCGAAGGACCTACGCGCTGAACATTGACGATAACGGCGGGAATTTCTGCCGCGCAGGCGTAACCGATTAATTCCTGCTTTAAACTTATGCCGGGACCGCTCGACGCAGTCAAAACTTTCTTACCTGCGAGCGATGCGCCGAGAATAACGCCCATGCTTGCAATTTCGTCTTCCATTTGAATAAATGTGCCGCCGACTTTGGGCAACATTTTAGCTAAGCTTTCGGCAATTTCGGTTGAAGGCGTGATAGGATAGCCGCCGAAGAATCGGACGCCGGCTTTAAGTGCGCCCTCAGCGATAGCCTCGTTGCCTTGCATTAATCTTGCGCTCATTTCGCCGCCTCCTTTTTAACTTTGTCCATGAAAATCGCGTAGTCGGGACAACGCAGCTCACATTGACCGCAAGCTATGCAATTTTCGTGATTCGAGACGTAAACTTTGCCGAGCGTGTCGAGTGCGAGGACTTTTTTCGGGCAAAACGAAACGCAAATGCCACAACCCTTGCACCGCTCAAGCTTAAGCGTGAATTCAGACTTCATTTAGCTCTCTCCTTTGCAAAAATTTTATCCTTCGGGATGATTGCGCATAAATTCTTCCAAACTTGTATTAAATTCTTCCGGCGTCATGCTATCGAAATAATCACGTTGCCACTGTGTATAATCGGGAATTTGCTCTTGAGTGAACAGGGCAATGAATTTTTCTGTTTCAATAATGCCCAAGTTATCAATCAAGCATCTCATGCCGCGTTGCAATAACTCGCCGTCATAAGCCATTTTAATTCACCTCCAAAACTTTAATGAAATCAACGGGATTGATTAAAATAATTTCGTCAGAGCTGTACTTCAACAATCTGTCGTCAACAGATAAAAAATAATCGCATTCCGCCAAAATTGCGCTCGCCAAGTGATATGCGTCTTTTTGTTTTATGCCTGCCGCAATAAATTTTTCCGCCTTAGTCATAACAATTTCTGCCGAGCCTACATTTATGTAATTCGACGTGTACAACTTCAAAAACTGCGCCACATGTTCTCTTCGTTGCTTGCGCGGACATTGAAGATTTTCATAATGTAACATATACGAAGTTGCCAATTCCAATTTTCCAAGTTGGATTTGATTTTCAATAAAAATCTGCGCCTTAGTTTCCTCAGCAATTCGCGGAAAATTTTGATTGTCAAAAGGTCTGCCGAAACAACAATTATCAAGATAAATCCTCAAGTCACCGCCTCCAGAAAAATTTTCTGTAGACTTCGCGTCAAAAACGTTCAATCCTGCGCGGGCACTAAAATATTTTGTATACCTTCACGCGGCGTAACGTAAAGTGTTCGTTGGTTAGTAAAAATGACGAATCCGGGTTTCGCGCCCGAAGGTTTCTTGACGAACTTGCATTGAACGTAGTCGACGGGGACTTTCGACGAGTCGCGAGCTTTGGAGAAATGCGCGGCGAGTTCGGCGGCGAGTTGCAAAGTTTCATCGCTGACATTTGAACTGCGAACAATGACATGCGAGCCGGTAATATCTTTCGTGTGGAGCCAAAGGTCGTCGGGCGCGGCGATTTTGAAAGTCAAGCGGTCGTTCTGCGCGTTGTTTTTGCCAACAAGAATTTCCGTGCCGTCGGGTGCAGTGAATTTCAACGGCAGGGGCTTTTTGCTGAGCGCGGAACGTTTTTTATTTTCTTTAATATAGCCGCCCGCGATTAACTCCGTGCGGATCTCGTCAATGTCGGCAAGCGTCGTTGAAGTCGTGAGCGCGTGTGCCAAACTCTCAAGATAAATAATTTCTTCGCGACAAAGTTCAATCTGCGCGGAGATAAATTTGGTCGAACGCTTGAGCTTGTCGTATTTTTTATAGCAAGCTTGGATATTCGCGGAGACTGTCAACTTTTTATCGAGCGGGATTGAAATATTTTCGCCGTCGTAAATGTTGGCAACGATGATTTCGTCGTCGGCGTGGTCGCGGAGTTGGTAGCGATAAGTGGAAAGATTATCGGCGCGAATCCGCCAAAGGTCAGCGTCATCCGCGGCGGCTAGTTCGTTTTCAAGGACTGAAATTTTATTTGTGGCGCGACGCAGTTCGTTATTGACGAGCTTTGTAAAGCGTTCTTTATCGGGCGGAATATAACTACCCGCGAGGTCGTCGGCGACTTCTAAAAGTTCGGATAAAGTTTCAAAAGTCCTAACCTTCCCGCGCAGATAGTTCAGCTTGACGGCGGAGATTGCCAAAATTTTTCCGTTATCGTCTTGAATCATGCACGGCGAAAAATTTTCCAGAATGTTAATCAGCGCGTCGAGTAAGTTAGTTTGTTCGGCTTGAAAGGCAACCTCCTTTGCGCTTTGTGGTCCGAAGCCTTGACAAGAATCCATAATCGCCTTGTCGAGCCGCGCAGATTCATCAGCTTTGATTCGCGCCAAAATCTCTTCAACGTCGCAAGAGAATATGTCAAGCTTGTCCTGCGCGGGCGGCAGTTGGTAAATCTGATTCGGCAAAACGGTTCGGACGCGGCTTGAGTTCGTACCGATTTTTTTCAGCGCGTCAATAATTTGCCCATCGTTAATCAGAATCAAGTTGCTGTACTTGCCAATCAACTCCGCCGCGAGCGTGAGCGTTTGAATTTTGCCGCCCGCCCCGATTGAATCAACGTCGATAAAAATTATTCGGTCGAGTTCGTGTTGACGAATTGCCGCGATTCGCCCGCCTTCCAGATTTTTTCGCAAGACCATGCAAAAGGTTGGCGGTTCGGGAAGATTTTCAGGAGCTTTTTTTATGACGTGCACGGAAGGATTTTGCGGCGCGAGCGAAATTCTAAGCAGAAGTGTTTTGCCCGGTTGCCGTATCGTGAACGTCAAGTTCGCTTTGTTTTGCTGAGTGATTTTATCGACACGCCCGCCGACCAAAAGTTTTTCAAGCTCCAAGACAAGTGGTCGCATCGAAAAGCCGTCCAAGTTCAAAGGTATCAACTCCTAATATCGTTTTAAAACCGAGTGCCAAGCCCGCGCGATATTTTCTTCAAGCTCCGCCTGCGTCGAAGACTTCAAGCCGTCGCCGTCAACTTTTACCCAAGTAAAGCCCGTCGCCTCGACAATAAACAAAAATGCCCGCTCAATCGCAT
>JBGUYA010000124.1:0-2894 GCA_045118435.1 Quinella sp.
CTGTCACGTCGATGGCACTTCATGGGGCGCGAAGATTAACGGCAAGGACATTTACAAGAGAATTTTTATTCGGCACAGGCGGTGAGACAAAATGCAAACGACGTTGCGAACAGATTTAAAGGTCGGAGATATAGTTGACGGCTTTGAATACAGCGCGGAGGAAGGCAAAGGGCTTTACGGCTGGGGCGGCAAGCTCACAATTCAGCCGGAATATCAGCGGCATTATCTTTACGCGGAAAAAAATGGCGAACGCGAACGCGCAGTTATCGAATCAGTCTTTAAAGGCTATCCGATAGGTCTTTTGTACTTCAATACGTACGGAGATTGCTTTGAAGTTTTGGACGGACAGCAACGAATCACGAGTTTGGGCAGGTACGTCAAGAATTTATTTTCCGCAGACGACGAAGGACACCCGCATTATTATCGCTCGCTGTCCGAAGCCAAAAAAATTTTCCTGCTTGAGACGCCGTTGACGATTTACATATGCGACGGCACAGAGGACGAGATTAAACAATGGTACAAGACGATAAATATTGCGGGACTTGCGCTGACGAAACAGGAGATAGCCAACGCGATTTATTCGGGGGCGTTCGTGACGGCAGCGAAGGCTATTTTCAGCAACAGCAAGAATTCAAGGTTGCACTTGTGGAAGAATTTTGTTCGCGGCGATGCCAAGCGGCAAGAAGTTTTGCGGACTGCGCTTGAATGGATTGTAAAAAGTTCAGAGGACGCGGCTGTAGAAAATTACATGAGCTTGCACCGCAACGACGCGACCGCCGACGAGTTGGAGAATTATTTTGAGACGGTTATTGAGTGGGCGAAGAATATTTTCCCAGATTTGCGCGAAGATATGTGCGGGCTTGAGTGGGGGCGGCTTTACGAAACTTATTACAAAAAAATTCCGCCCGACAAAGATTTTTCTTCGGAAGTCGAGCGGCTTTATGAGGATGAGGTGGTAACAGACAAGCGCGGCATTTATGAATATCTTTTGAGCGGCGGCAACCTTACAAAACTTTTGCATGTAAGAATTTTTGAGCCTTCGACTAAAAAAACAGTCTACGCAAGACAAACCAAAGCCGCGCAGGCAAAGGGCGTGTCGAATTGTCCTATGTGCGCGGCGGGCAGAGGTTCAAGGGCTAAAAAAATTTGGGAGTACAGGGAAATGGACGCCGACCACGTTACGGCTTGGAGCAAAGGCGGCGCGACCGACATAAAAAATTGCATGATGCTTTGCAAAGCGCACAATCGAGCTAAGGGAAACGATTAAGGCGGTGATTGACATGAGAAAATTTTTAACGGGGCTGATAATTTTTTGTCTGACGATAAATTTGTCGGTGGCGTCGGCGCAAAGTGCGCGTTGGGCAAATCGTGAGGACACAAATAATTTTCCTATGGAAGTTTTGCGGCTGGTAAATTTGGAGCGGGCTAGGGTCGGCGCGTTGCCTTTGAAGTTCGCAAAAGATTTGGCGTCGAGTGCTTACGTTCGCGCGAAGGAGTTGCCGATAAAATTTTCACACACGCGCCCCGACGGCTCGAAATGCTTTACGGCAATGCCGCAGATAGGTCACATGCTCGGAGAGAATTTGGCGGGCGGTCAGTCTTCGCCTCAACAAGTTGTGCAAGCCTGGATGGATTCAAAAACTCACCGCGACAACATGTTGAACAAAAAGTTCACGGAAATGGGCGTTGTCTATTACTATCAAAGCAACTCGAAATACAAACATTATTGGGTTCAACACTTCAGGGGCTGAAAGTTTTTAGGACTTCGTACTTGGTATTGCGCTGCGCGGGGATTTTACCAGCGGCGCGAATCAGCTCAATCATTTTGCGCGTCGACATGTCAAAGGAAGTTCCGGCGGCGCGAACAACATTTTCTTCAAGCATTATAGAACCGAGATCGTCCGCGCCGAAAGCTTGAGTGAGTTGCCCGATACGTTCGCCCTGCGTGACCCACGAGCCTTGAATATGGTCGATATTGTCGAGAAAAATTCTGGTCATGGCGAGCGTCTTCATGTAGTCGTGCGCGGAAACTTTCCCGCCGCCGAGCGCGGTATTTTTCGGCTGATAAGTCCAAGTTATGAACGCGCGAAAGCCGCCGGTCTCGTCTTGAAGGTTGCGGATTTTCTCAATATGTTCAAGGCGTTGGGAAAGAGTTTCGCCGAAGCCGATAACCATAGTGGCGGTCGACTTCATACCGATTGAGTGCGCGGCTCGCATGACGTTGAGCCAGTCGTCGCTCATAATTTTTTTAGGGCTGATTTTTTTTCTGATGTCGTCAACGAGAATTTCCGCGCCGCCGCCGGGCAAGCTGTCGAGTCCTGCCGCTTGAAGTCGTTTAAGCGTTTCCAAAATAGTTAAGCCCGCGCAGTTGGCGAAGTGTTGAATTTCCGTCGCGGTGAAAGAGTGAATCGTTATGTCGAAATTCTTTTTGATAAGTCGGAGCATTTTCTCGTAGTAGCTCAGCGGCAAATCGGGATGCAGTCCGCCTTGAATCATGAGTTGCGTCCCGCCCGCCGCGCAGGTCTCGCGAACTTTCTGCAAGATTTCTTCGTGAGTCAAGAGATATGCGTCGCGCTGATTTTTTCGACGGAAGAACGCGCAGAACTTGCACTCGTTCTTACAAATATTCGTGTAGTTGATATTTCGGTCGATGATGAAAGTCGTCGTGTTGCCGAATTTTTTTTTACGGATTGCGTCGGCGCACTTGCCAAGTTCCAACAAGTCGCCGTCCGTGAAAAGTTTCAAAGCCGCGCCTTTTGATAATCGCAATTCAAATCACCTCCACTCAAAAATTTTTCGGGCAGGCAAAAAATTTTCCTGCGCTGTGAAAAATTTTTTGAGGAATTTTAAGGGTTAGTTAAGAGAATGGCGTTAGCATGGGAAAGTTGGCTTGA
>JBGUYA010000125.1:0-33048 GCA_045118435.1 Quinella sp.
CATGCCGGGACTGCGCGGCAAAAAAATATCGGCTCGCGTCGAAAAAGTTTATCGGCTTGCGCGAGACTTTGACGAAGAAAATTTCAAGCGAACGCCCGCGCAGTTGAAGTTGCTAAAACTTTTGGAGGAGCGCGGCGAACTTCGAGCCTTTGAACTTTCTACAACTGTAATAAAAAAATTAGTCGAGGCGGGCTTTGTCGCGGTCGAGGAACGGCGAGTACTGCGCGACAGTTATTCAGAAATAAAATCGGTGCCGCGCAGGTTCGAGTTGACGACGGAGCAAGTCGCGGCGATTGAGGCGGTCGAAAAATCTTTATCGGCAAAAAAGTTTCAATGCTTCTTACTGCACGGCGTGACGGGTTCGGGCAAGACGCAAGTTTATATCGAGCTGGCAAAGATAACTCGGCGACTGGGGCGACGCGTGATAATCCTCGTTCCGGAAATCGCTCTGACGGGTCAAATCGTCGAGAACTTCAAGGCGTATTTCGCGGACGTGGCAGTTATACACAGCCGCTTGAGCGTGGCGGAGCGCAGTGACACTTTTTATAAAATTCGTTGCGGCGAAGTCGGGATAGTAATCGGGGCGCGGTCGGCACTGTTCACGCCCGTTGACAACGTCGGCTTAATCGTCATGGACGAGGAGCAGGACAGTTCTTATAAGCAAGAAAAATCGCCGCGTTATCAAGCGCGAGTGGTTGCGGAGGAGTTCGCGAAATTTCACGGAGCGGCAATAGTCTTCGGGTCGGCGACGCCGAGCTTGGAAACATTTTATCGGGCGCGGTCGGGCGAGTTGACTCTTTTAGAAATGCCGCGCCGGGTTTTGAACAATCCGTTGCCTTCAGTCGAGTGCGTGGACATGCGCGGGGAGTTGCGGGCGGGTAATCGCGAAGTCTTGAGCCGAAAGTTGTTTGCGCTGTTGAAAAAAACTTTGGCGGAAAAAAATCAGGCGATAATTCTTTTAAACAGGCGCGGTTGGTCGACGATTGTAATGTGTCGAGCTTGTGGCGCGGTTTGTGTTTGTTCGGATTGCGGAATGCCAATGACTTTTCACGCGGACGGGAAAGTTCGCTGTCATCGTTGCGAAATTGAATCGGAGCCGCCAGAAACTTGCACGAGTTGCGGCAGTCGTCACATTAAATTTTTGGGCGCGGGCACGGAGAAATTGGAGCGGGCTTTGAAAAGTCTTTTGCCCGCCGCGAAACTCTTGCGCATGGACAGAGACTCTACGCGCGAGAAATTCGGGCATAAAAAAATCCTTGACGCCTTCGCCAAACACGAGGCAGATATTTTACTTGGTACGCAAATGGTCGCCAAAGGTCACGACATAAGCGGCGTGACGTTGGTCGGCGTGTTGAATGCGGACTCGGCTTTGAACTTCTCGAACTTTCGGGCGGCGGAGCAGTGTTTTGCGCTGATAACGCAGGCGGCAGGTCGCGCGGGTCGCGCGGATTTGCCGGGCAAAGTGATTGTGCAAGCTTACAACGTCGACGCACCCGCCGTTCAATTCGGCTGTGCGCAGGACTACGAAAAATTTTACGCAAGCGAACTTCCACAGCGCGAGGAAATATTTTTCCCGCCGTTTTGCCGCCTGGTAAAGTTAATCGTCACAGCGACAAAGGAGGACAAGGCTAAAGCGTTCGGCAAAGAAATCGTCGCGGCGTTCAGGGAGGAAGTTTGCAAAAAAAATATCGGACGCCAAGAAATTTTCGGTCCGATACCTGCCGCCATTGCTAACCTGCGCGGCGTGTTCAGATTTGCGATTTTGATTAAGTCAACTGATTTATCAATCGTGAGAAATTTTTTGCGCACGCACGACTTACACACGCGCGACAACGTTCAGATTGACTTTGACCCGCTGACGACCGATTGAATTCATTTTTCAGCGTTGCATGTTGCGGCGGTTTTTGACAAGGCAACTACGCTGTGATAAAATCATAAAAAATTTTTGGCGGGTGAGATTTTTGAATTTCGTAGCGGCATTGAATGGATTCGCGGCAGAAAATTTGCGAACGTTGGAGGAGCAAATCAGGCAGGCGATAAGCGAAGACCAATTTATCTGTGAGGCTTGCGAGCCGCTCTTTAAAGGCGGAAAAAGATTGCGCCCGATGCTTTTCCTGCTCTGCGCGAACTCGATAAAAGATTTGCCACCCGAAAAGACAATGCCGCTGGCTGTGACGCTCGAATTGATTCACACGGCAAGCCTTGTTCATGACGACATTATCGACACGTCAAAGAAACGTCGCGGCGTCGAAACTGCCAACTCCAAATACGGCGCACAAATCGCGGTTCTTATCGGCGATTATCTCTTTGCTAAAGCCTTTCAACTCGTCGCGGAAAATGATTACGGCTCGGAAGTCTCGACGATTTTATCTAAGCTCGTCAAAAATCTTTGCGTCGGTGAAATTATGCAAGACCGTTCGCTTTACGAAGTGCCCACGCTTGCTGAATACTACACGCGCATAAATCTTAAGACGGCGATTTTCCTGTCAAGTTGTTGTCGGCTCGGCGCGGTTGTCGCGGAAATGGACAGGCGCGAAGTTGACAACCTTGCGGCTTACGGCACGAACTTGGGGCTTGCCTTCCAGATTATTGACGACTTGTTAGATTTTTTCGGCGACGAGAAAGTTACGGGCAAGCCTCACGGCGGCGACTTGAAAAGCGGCGTGATAACTTTGCCGGTGATTCGCGCGTTGGAAGTCAGCAACGAATCTGCGCGGCTTAAACAAATTGTCACGGGCGGCAAGGACGTTGCCGACGCGATAAAAATCATTCAAGCTACAGATGCGGTTGACTATTGCAAGACGCGGGCGGAGGCGCATATCGAAGCGGCGCGAGTAAATTTACCGCTCACGCTGAAAACTTCGGTCGCGCTCGCCCTTGAGCAAGTCGCGGACTTCATCGTTGACCGCACGAGATAAATTTAGGGAGCTGATAAAATGAAACACATTAAGACAATCAACAAGCCTACACTTCAAGCCACGCTGAAAAAGGGCGGCTGCGGCGAGTGCCAAGCCTCATGTCAATCGGCTTGCAAAACCAGTTGCACCGTCGGCAATCAAGTTTGCGAACGGCAGAAGAAATAATTTTTAAACGGCAAGAAACTAAGCGCGGAGAAAAATTTTCCCTGCGCTTTCTTATTCGGCAAGGAGGCGACTTTTTATGAGAAATTTTTTGCGGCGGCTCGGCAGGACGCGATTCCTGATTTTGTTACTCGTGATACTCGGCGCGATATGTTTTTATCGTGAAGGCTGGCTCGGCTTAAGCGCGGCGTTAATCGGTTGGTGTATCGGCATACTCGTTTACGATTGGAAAGAGTACAAGCCGCGCATAATCAGATTTTTGAAAAGGCGCACGAAACTTCAGCTCAACATTATGATCAAGTCGATAATTTTAATCCCAATAGTGACGGCGAGTTTTTACTACGTCGGCTGGCGCGGATTGGCGACGTCGATTGTCGGTATAATAATCGGCGAGCTTATCTGCAGAAAACTTTTCAAGTAAAAGCTTTTCCTCCGTACTGCGCGGAGGATTTTTTTTCGACGTTGACTAAAACGAGCTTGCGCTATAAAATTTTACAAGATATTTTCAGGAGAATTTAATCGAGGGTGAACGTTATGGAAAAAGTAACGGTCGTAGTAATCGGCGGCGGGGCGACGGGTCTCGGAATCTTGCGCGATTTGTCAATGCGCGGCGTCAAAGCTCTGCTGGTCGAGAAAAATGACTTGGTCAACGGCGCAAGCTCGCGCTATCATGGACTTTTGCACAGCGGCGGGCGTTATGCCGTCAAAGATCAAGAGGCAGCTCGCGAATGCATTATAGAGAATCAAATCCTGCGCAAAATCGGCAAGAGTTGTGTGGAGCCGTGCGGCGGCATGTTCACGCGGCTTGACATTGACGACGAGGCTTACGAGGCGGCTTGGGTCAAAGGTTGCGCCGACAGCGGCATTGAGGCGACGCCCATAACTCTTGACGAGGCTTTTAAATTGGAGCCGCGCCTTTCTCGCAAGCGTGTTAAGAGCGCGTATCTTGTGCCCGACGCCGCGATTGACGGCTTCCGCATGTCTTGGCAACTTGTCGACAGCTCAAAACGTTACGGCGGCGCGGTCAAGGCTTACACGGAAGTTATCGGTATCGAGAGCGTCAACGGCGAACTGCGCGGCGTCAAAGTTCGCGACCAATTCACCGGCGCGGAATATAAAATTGCCTGTGATATTGCGGTCAACGCGGCGGGCGGCTGGGCGGGCGTTATCGGCAAAATGGCGGGCGTCGAAATCGGCGTTCAACCCGACAAGGGCACGCTCATTGCCTTTAATCAGCGCATTGTGAATCATGTCGTCAACCGGTTGCACAAATCTTCCGATGGCGATATTTTTGTTCCGCACGGTTCGATTACGATTCTGGGCACGTCGTCGATGAGCGTTCCGAGTCCCGAAGACACTTCAACGAGCCGCGCAGAGGTCGAGAGCCTTTTGAAAATCGGCGAGCAAACTTTTGAAGACCTGCGCGACTTTAGAATTCTGCGGACGTTCGCGGGTTCGAGACCGCTTTATATTCCACCGGGCGGCGCAGTTGGGCGGAGTGCGTCAAGAGGCTTTGCAATCGTCGACCACGATCAGGACGGCTTGAAAGGCTTGTTCACGATTGTCGGCGGTAAGTTCACGACGTATAGGCTTATGGCGGAAAAGATGTGCAATCAAATCTGCGCGAAGCTAAATAACACGACGCCTTGTCGCACGGCTGAGGAGCCGCTTGTCCCCGAAGTTTCGCAGGAAGATAAAGACAGAGCTAAGAAATTTTTCCCGTCATACGGATTGGAGCTTGCCGCAACGAGACTGGGAGCCGAGCGTTTTAAAAAGGTCGTCGAACGTCTGGAGGCGGAGCCGGAAAGCCGCGAGCTTGTTTGCGAGTGCGAGAACGTCACTCGCGCCGAAGTCGAGGAAATTTGCAAAGACGACACAAGCTTTATCCTCAACGACGTTAGACGGCGGACGCGCGTAGGCATGGGCACTTGTCAAGGAAGTTTCTGCGCGTTAAGAGCGGCGGCAGTCTTTTCAGAAACGGGCGTTGAGCCGACGGCGAAGGATTCACTCACCCGACTGCGCGAATTTTTACAGGGTCGTTGGAAAGGAATTCGCCCCGTGTTACTCGGTCGAACACTGCGCGAAACGGAAATGACGCGAGCAATCTACGAACTTTCAATGGCAATTAGGAATGAGGAATTAGGAATTAGGAATGAAAAATCGGGAGGTGCCGCTCAATGAAAATCGCAGATGTGATTGTTATCGGCGGCGGGCTTGCGGGCTTAATGTCGGCGGCAGTCGCGGCGAGTCGTGGGCAAAAGGTTACGTTGCTGACTTACGGTTCGGGCTCGTTGCCGTTGGCGAGCGGCGCGATTGACTTCCTCAACGCCAAAGCACCCGACCGCGCGATTAAAAATCTTCCCGCTCATCACCCCTATAAAAAAATCGGTACAAAGAATATCGACGCGGCGGCGAAGTTTTTCTGCGAAGTTGTCGCGCAGGATAACCTTTTCTACAACGGCAGACTTTCCGCGCAAATCCCGATTGTCACGGCGATTGGCACGTTGAAATATTCCGCGCTTGTCCCCGAATCAATGGACGCGAGCAAACTCATTGACAAGAAAAAAATTTACGTCGCGGGCGTCAAGGGCTTGAAAGATTTTTACGCCGCGATGATTGCCAACAATCTCAAAAAATATTTCCCCGATAAAGTTTTTGAAGTCGCCACGCTTGACCTTGAGCTTTTGGGCGGGCGCGACATTACTTGTATGGACGCCGCGCAGATTTTGACGGGCAACGAACAAATTCTTGTCGACGGCTTGAAGAAACTCAACGCGACCGAAGACGACGCAATTATCTTGCCGCCGATTCTCGGTTTGGAAGGGAACTCTTCACGCGCCGAAGTCAAGCCGCAACTTCGCGCGGAGATTTTCGAGACAACTTGCTTGCCGCCTTCGCCGCCCGGTATCAGACTTCAACGCGCCTTTATAAAATTTTTGCAGAAGTCGGGCGTCCGTATCCTTGAGAATTCAAAGGTTGTGCGCGGCGTCGTTGACGGCAAAAAAGTTTCGGGCGTCGTCGTTCAAAATGTCGTTCGCGAAAAAACTTTTCCCGCGCGGAAAATAATCTTGGCGACGGGCGGCTTTTACAGCGGCGGTTTGACTATGCGCGAGTTCGATAATCCTAAGGAGCCAATTTTTGACTTGCCCGTTTTATTCCCGACGGGCGCGGAGAATTGGAGCAATGAAAATCTTTTCGGCGAGGCGCAGGGCTTTTCAATGACGGGCATTTTCACGAACGAGAATTTAAATCCGATTGATGAACGCGGCGCAGTCCTTTTTGAAAATCTTCACGTGGTCGGCGCGAACTTGGGCGGCGTTGATTTTGTTTTTGAAAAATCTTTGGGCGGCATAGCGATTGCGTCGGCTTACAAGGGGGCAATTTTATGAGCGACACGACTCAAGCGATTTTCACGGGCGACCGTTGCCTTTCGTGCACGAGTTGCATGGCGAATTGTCCAGTTATGGCGGCGGTTAAAGATTATAAAGGTCCGAAGCTCGTCGGTCCCGCGCATGAGCGCATGCATTTTTCGCAAGAGGACATTGAGGCGACTTTGGAATTTTGCTCGAACTGCAAGAGTTGTGACCGGGCTTGTCCAGCAGGCGTGGCAGTCTCGACGCTCAACATGCTCCGCCGCGCAGATTACTATAAAACTCACAAGCACACGCAAGCCGAAGATATGTTGGCGCACGGTGAGCGCATGGCAAAGTTGATTCGTAAGATGCCGTTCGGCGCGTTCTGCGCTAATCTTGGAATGGACTTCGGAAAAGTTTTGGGCATTTTCGACAAACTCGGACTTGCGGGCGAAAGAAATATGCCCGCCTACGCCCCGACGCCCTTCAAAAATTTGTACAGCCGAATCAAGCAAGCTCAGACGGGCAAGAAAGTTGTCTTGTTCACGGGCTGCTACATTAACGAAAACGAGCCGCAGGTTGGCGAGGCTTTTGTTAAGGTTATGAACGCGAATGGCTACGAAGTTTTGATTGACACGGAGTTTAATTGTTGCGGGTCGCCGCTGGTCGTGACGAGCTTTTTGGCCGAGGCTCGCGAACACGCCGATAACAACGTCTCAAAAATTTTAGATTGGAAGAAAAAAGGCATTCCCGTCATAACGCCCTGCACGAGTTGTTCGCTCATGCTCAAGGAGGAGTATCATGAACTTTTCGGCGAACACGCAATGCACGAGGCGGCTGAGAATGTTTACGACGCCTTCGAGTTCTTAGAAATTTTGCAGGAGCGCGGCGCGTTCAATGAGAATTTAAAGCCGCTCAATCAAAAGTTACTTTATCATGTGCCCTGTCATTTGAAGTCGCAAGCAATCGGACTGCCCGCGCAGGATATTTTGGAAGAGATTGGCGGCGTGAAAGTTCAGACTGCCGACGCAGGTTGTTGCGGTATCGCCGGCAACTACGGTTTCAGAAAGGACAAGTACAATATTTCCATGAAGATTGGCGCGAAACTTTTCGAGCGCGTCAAGCGCAAGGACTTCGACAGGGTCATCAGCGATTGCGGCACTTGTCGAATGCAGATTTATCACGGCACAGACATTAAGCCCTGCCACCCGCTTGAAATTTTGGCGCAGGCTTATCAATAATTAGGAATGTGGAATGCGGAATGTGAAATGGAGGGGAGGAAGTTTTTAATTCCTAATTTCCAATTCCTAATTACTAATTGAATTGGGGGGTTTTTGAATGGCAAAAGATTATGTAATGGCTCTGGACGCGGGCACGACGAGCAATCGCGCGATTATCTTCGACAAGAACTCAAAAATCGTCGGCGTCTCGCAGAAGGAATTCACACAACATTTCCCGAAACCGGGTTGGGTTGAGCATGACGCGGACGAAATTTGGAGCACAATGGTCGCCGTCATGAAAGAGGCTCTCGAACAATCCGACCTTATCGCGAATGACATTGCGGCTATCGGCATTACCAATCAGCGCGAGACGACCGTTATCTGGGACAAGAAAACGGGGCGTCCGATTTACAACGCAATCGTTTGGCAATCGCGCCAGACCGCACCTATCGCCGAAGCTCTCAAAGCTCAACACGCCGAAGAATTCAAGGACAAAACCGGCTTGGAGATTGACGCTTACTTTTCCGGCACAAAGATTAAATGGCTCCTTGACAACGTGGAAGGTGCTCGCGCCAAAGCGGAGGCGGGCGAACTTCTCTTCGGCACAATCGACACTTGGCTGATTTGGAAACTCACGGGCGGTAAAGTTCACGTCACCGATTATTCCAACGCTTCGCGCACGCTGATTTACAATATCAACACGCTTGAATGGGACGACCAACTTTTGAGCTATCTCGACATCCCGAAGGCGATTCTGCCCGAAGTCAAGCCGTCGTCCTTTGTTTACGGCGAAAGTAATCCGCTTGTTCTCGGCGCGGCAATTCCTGTTGCGGGCGCGGCGGGCGACCAACAATCCGCGCTTTTCGGACAAAACTGCTTTGAACCCGGCACTGCCAAAAACACTTACGGCACAGGTTGCTTTATGCTCATGAACACGGGCACGGAAATTCACAAGTCAAAAAATGGTTTGGTCACGACGATTGCTTGGGGGCTTGACGGCAAAGTTGAGTACGCGCTTGAAGGTTCGATTTTCGTTGCAGGCTCGGCTATTCAATGGCTACGTGACGGCGTTCGTATGGTCGACAGTGCGCCCGATTCGGAATGGGTTGCCAAGAAAGTTAAGGACACGGGCGGAGTTTATTTCGTTCCCGCGTTTGTTGGACTTGGTGCGCCTTATTGGGATATGAACGCTCGCGGAATGATTATCGGCTTGACGCGCGGCACGACTAAGGCTCACATTGTCCGCGCAACGCTTGACTCGCTCGCTTATCAAACGCGCGACGTTTTGGAGGCAATGGAGGCTGACAGCGGCGACAAACTTTCCGCGCTCAAAGTTGACGGCGGCGCGTCGGCGAACAATCTCTTAATGCAATTCCAGGCTGACATTTTGGGCGTACCCGTTGACCGTCCGCAGATAGTCGAGACGACGGCACTCGGCGCGGCGTATCTTGCGGGCTTGGCGGTCGGCGTTTGGAAGAATAAGGAAGAGCTTAAATCGGCTTGGCAACTCGAAACGCGCTTTGAACCCGACATGAAACGCTACGAGGCTGACGACCTTTATAAAGGTTGGCGCAAGGCAGTAAAGCATGCAATGAATTGGCTTGCTGACGATTGATTAGGAATTGTTTTTCATTTCACATTCCTAATTTCCTTTTGGGAGGGCTTATTATGGACAATTTATTGGGCGAATGCTTAGGCACAATGGTGCTGATTGTCTTCGGTTGCGGCGTCTGCGCGAACATGTCATTGACGCAATCGAAGGGTCAAGGCGGCGGCTGGATTTGTATAGCGGTCGGCTGGGGATTTGCAGTTACGCTCGGCGTCTTCACGGCGACGACGCTCGGTGCTCCTCAAGGCGATTTGAATCCCGCCGTCACGCTCGCAAAAACTATGGCGGGCATTTACACGCCGACTCAATTTATCGCAACTTCCGCAGTTCAAATTGTCGGCGCGATTATCGGCGCGGCTATCGTTTGGCTCGCTTATCTGCCGCATTGGGAAAAGACTAAAGACCCCGCGACTAAACTCGGCGTCTTCGCGACGGGTCCCGCAATTCGCAGTCCGCTTGCCAACTTCCTCTGCGAAACGATTGCGACTTTCTTCCTCATGTTCATTATCTGGATGATTTTTTCAAAACCGGTCGGCGCACTCGTTCCCGGCTATGGTCCTTACGTCGTCGGTATCTTGATTCTGGCGTTGGGCTTGTCGCTCGGCGGTCCTACGGGCTATGCAATGAATCCCGCTCGTGACTTGGGTCCGCGCATTGCGCATTTTATCCTGCCGATTGCGGGCAAAGGCAGTTCCGATTGGAGCTATGCCTGGGTTCCGATTGCAGGTCCTCTTTGCGGCGGCGCGTTGGCTTATATCGTCGCAACGGCTTGCGGCGTCTTGTAAAATTATTTCTAAGCAAAAAAAGTCGGGAGTCTTCAAAAGGCTCTCGACTTTTTAAGTTACGTAGAAAAATTATTGCTTATCCAAACTAATTCTTAAGTGTTTATGGGGAAGCAAAGATTAACTACATCGCACATTCCGGAAAATCTCGCGCTCTTAACGCACCTTACCAAAAACTTCATTTATAATCTCTCCCTTCGATTTAAAGAAATTTTGGAATGCAAACATTTATTGAGTCACACATTCCGGAAAAGCGCGTCCTTTTAACGCACCTGACCAAAAATTTCATTCGGCAACCTCTCCTTTCAGCTGTTCGTAATAATGCTCAAGAACTTTTTCGAGATTATATTTAACTCTGCCGCAAACAGGTTGTTTGTCGATTGAAATTCTCATTGCGTCAGGACAGCCGCCCATGCAAATCGGCAAGCAAACACATTCACGACATTTTGAGTGTCTGATTGGGTTCCACTGAATCCATGATAAATAATTTTTCGTAAACTCTTTGCTTAAGTTATTAACATTACCGCTGGACAACTTTAGGTTGCCAACGTGATTCCAACAGCGATAAATCTCGCCGCGATTGTCGACAACGAAAGCATTTACATAATCGGCACAACAAAAATTCACTTTTGGCGCAGGATAAGCAGACATTTTGTTTACGGTGAAGCCACGCGCCAAAACTTTTTCATAAAGCGGTAACATAATATCGGCGAATTGCGCGTTGTTGTAACAATCACTTTCAATCGATTTACAAATCTCAGTATACGCCGCAACTTGTCCAAATCCGATTTTCAAATTTTCGTGCCGGTCAACTCTCGCGGCAAGAACATCAAACAATTCTTCGACGCGGGAAATATTTTCTTTGTCAAGGTTTATCCGAACAATCGTTATTAAGTTATTGTTCAGCAAAAGATTCACGCGCTCAATCAGTTTATCGAAAGTACTTTCGCCCGTGATGGAGCGGCGGCGGTTGTCATGAATTTCTTTAACGCCATCAATGGTAATTTGTGCTCCGTTGATTTTATATTTCTTGAAAAGCTCAACATCCGAATCCTCAAGCAAGCTCGCGTTCGTGACGATAAAGGCATTGTATTCAATCGCCTTCTCCGCGCAGATTGCCAAAAATTTTTCCGACAGCGACCAAATAATTTCCTTAGCAAGGAGCGGCTCTCCGCCATACCACGTCACGAAAAATTTCTTCGCCCGCTCAAGCCGGCTCCCAACAAAATTTATCAACGCCGCTTGCGTTTCGGAAGTCATTTTTCCTTTGGGGTGCGTCTCGAAACAGTACTTGCAACGGAAATTGCAATCGAGCGTCGGCGCAATCGTCAAGCCGAAATTCGTCATGTCGTACTTGGCGAGGTTGCGATAAAATTCCAGACGCTCCAACTCGTCAACGCCGTCTTCAACGAGGCAACCCGAACTTTTCATGTCGGCAATCAACTGCGCGTCATAATTTTTTTCGTCGTAGGAATTATTTTTCACGTCGTCGAAGACGTGCAGAAAATTTTCATCGACAACCGCAAGCGCACAAGTCGCCGCGTTGAAAAAAATCGTCGCGTCGTCGTACTGCCTCAAAAAATTATATCGAGAAAGTTTCATGTCGTCCTCCGTTCAAAGGATTTTGCCCGTCTATTAAAAAAAAAAAAACAATTTTGTCAAGCCCTTTGCAAAAAAATTTTCCCCCTCCAAATCGGAAGGGGATTTTTTATTGTGATTACTTGTATCGAAAAGTAGTTTTGCTCCAAGACATTATTTTGAATCTGATTTAAATTTGCTCGCAAGACCGACATTTTTTCTTTCGCACTGAATACAGGGAAAAATTTTACATCGGATAAGTCTTGAGTAGAAAGCTATAATAGCAACAAAAAATTTAGTGCGCAGATTGACTTTTTATGATATAATTATTTTGAAAGTTCTGAGGAGAGGATTTCAGTAAATGCCCAACAACAAATATCTTGAGACGATAAAAAAATTTCGATTGATAGATGGTACGTTTTTTAGTGAGTGTTTAGATAACAGGAGGGGTAAGTTTGAAAAAAATGTATTCAAAGAAGTTGGCAGGACTTTTAACGGTTTTCATTCTCGGCTTGAGCGTAATATTTGCGGGTTGCGGTGAAGAAGAAGAACAAGCACCGCCGCCGCAAAAAATCGCCGTCAAAGCAATGAAGCTTTCAAGGCAAGATGTGCCGATTACTTACGAGTATCCGGGGCAATTAAAAGAAGCAGAAGAGGTTGAAGTCCATTCTCGTTTGTCCGGTAGCATTATTGAAAAATATTTTCATAGCGGCGATACCGTTCGGACCGGAGACGCTCTTTATCGCATAGACTCAAGGCAATACGAGACTGAAGTCCTTGAGGCGGAAGCCAATCTTCATAAAGCAGAGGCAGAGTTACAAAATTCGCGAGAAAATTTGGCGCGTGATGAAATGTTATTTGAAAACAACGCTGTCTCTGAACAGACGGTTACCAATCAAAGAGCTATTGTGGCAGCCAACGCGGCAACTGTAGACTCATATAAAGCCTCTCTAAGGAAAACTCGCGAAAATCTCGACGATGCAATTGTTTATGCCCCGATGGACGGCAAACTTTCTGTCGATGATGTTTCAGTCGGTACTTATGCCACTGCCGGATCAACCAAACTCGTTACAATCGGCTCTTTAGACCCGATTTATGTTCAATTCAGCGTCAGTGAGACTGAATATCTGAACATTCTCACCAAAGCAGAGGAAAACGGTTCTCTTAATGAAAATAATTACGTAATGCCCAAAATTAGACTTATCCTCTCAAATGGCAAAGAATATCCGCCGGTAGGCAATATAATCGCCATTGACAGAGGTATGACCGATAATTCCAATTCGCTAACCATTAAAGCTGTCGTTCCGAATCCGTATGAAGTTTTGTTGCCTGGTATGTTTGCTCGCGTCCGTTTGCTCGATACTACCGAAAAAGATGCTCTCATCGTTCCGCAACGCGCCGTTCAACAACTGCTTGAAGAAAATTTCGTGATCGTCGTCGATAAGGACAATAAATCCGTTTCAAAAAATGTCGTACTTGGCGAAAAAGTTGGCAGTTATTACATTGTCAAGAAAGGTCTCGACCCCGATGATGTTGTTGTCGTTGAAGGACTGACAAATCTTCATTCGGGCACAGATTTAGATGTTACAATGGTTACAGCAAACGAAATGGGCTTTTCTATCAAAGAATCTACCGAAATCGTAGATAAGTCGTAAGGAGGCGAGACTTTTGGCACGATTTTTTATTCATCGCCCCATTTTCGCCATTGTCATTTCCCTGATTATCGTCATTTGCGGCACGATAGCCGGCTTAAGTCTGCCGATTGCTCAATATCCTCAAATTACTCAACCAACTGTCGAAGTCAGCACATTTTATACGGGCGCAAATGCCTCTGTTATCAATCAAACCGTCGCGCAGGTTATTGAAGAGCAAGTAAACGGCACTCAAGGAATGGACCACATGAGTTCCACGTCCGACGACAGCGGCTCCTACGTCTTGACAGTAAAATTCGATCTCGGAACAGATGCAGATATGGATACTGTGCTTGTTCAGAATAACGTTTCAACAGCTCAAGCCGATTTGCCCAGCGATGTTCAAAGTATGGGCGTCACAACAAAAAAATCTGCAAGCGATATGGCTTTCGTCTTCTCTTTGATCTCACCCAACGAAACTTTTTCGCGTACTTTTCTCATGAACTATGCAAAGGTTCATATAATCGACAGTATTAAGCGCGTTAAAGGCGTTGGCGACGTTTCAGAATTCGGCTCCACTTATTCTATGAGAATTTGGCTTAATCCCGATAAATTATCCGAGTTATCGCTTACAGCCGACGATGTTAAGAACGCAATCAGCGAACAAAACGTTCAAGCTCCCGCAGGGACTATCGGACAACTGCCTACTCCCGCAAATCAAGAAAAACAATATACCGGCAGTGTCGACAGTCGTCTTAAAAGCCCCGAAGAGTTTGAAAATATTATTTTGAAGGCAACCGACAAAGGTTCTTATGTGCGGATAAAAGATGTCGGGCGCGTCGAGACTGGCGCAAAGACAATGACTCAAATTTCCGACGCAAACGGTGCTCCCTGCGCGGGCTTTGCAATAAAATTGACAAATGATGCCAATGCATTAGAAACTATCAACGCAGTTAAAAAAATTTTGGACGAAGCCGCCAAAGATTTCCCTGATGACATAGAATGTATTCCAGTCGTTGACAACACGGAATTTATTACAGAATCAATCGGCGAAGTCGTTCAAACTTTTAAAGAAGCTCTGGTATTGGTTATTGTAATCGTATTTATTTTCCTGCAAAGTTGGCGTGCAACATTGGTTCCCGTCTTGGCAATACCAGTTTCACTTGTCGGGACGTTCGCAAGCTTTGTTTTGCTCGGCTTTTCAATCAATACGCTGACATTATTCGCAATGGTTTTGGCAATCGGCTTGGTCGTCGACGACGCGATTGTCGTTGTTGAAAACGTCGAACAGCACATAAAAGCAGAAGGACTCGGACCGATTGAGGCGACTGAAAAAGCTATGGCAGAAGTTCAAGGACCTGTCGTGGCGATTGCGTTCGTGTTATCGGCTGTTTTTATCCCCGTAGCATTTTTGGGCGGCACTACCGGCGTTCTTTATAAACAATTCGCTTTAACTATTGCCGTTTCAATGGCAATTTCGGCTTTTGTCGCTATGTCTCTTACTCCCGCGCTGTGTGCCTTGCTGATGAAGCCGCATGACCCGAACGCCAAGAAAAATTTCCTGGATAAGTTTTTCGACGCCTTCAATAACTGGTTTGACCGAATGCAAAACAAGTATACAGGCGCGGTCGGTTGGTGTATCAATCATGCTAAAGTTAGCGTCGCATCTCTGCTTGTAATTTGTGTCTTAACGGGCGTCCTTTATGAAAAATTGCCGTCAACTCTGGTTCCTGACGAGGATCAAGGCTATTTTGTCGCCGCAGTACAGTTGCCGGAAGGAACTTCACTAAATCGAACTTATGAAACTATGGACGCGATTGATAAAGAAATTAGAGGCGTTGAAGGCATTAAAAACGTCATGAAAATTGCAGGTTATGACATGCTTTCCTCCAGTGTAAAATCAAATGCCGGAACTTTTTTCATAAAGTTGACTCCGTGGGACGAACGCAAGACTGACGAGCTTTCTATTACGTCTATCATTGAAAAAGTTAATATTTTGGGTATGAATCACTCCGAAGCCTTTGTTATGGCTGTTCAACCGCCGAGTTTGCCGGGTATGGGCATGGTTGGCGGTTGGAGTATGGAACTTCAGGATATGACGGGGCATTCCGACAAAGAACTAGACGATACTATTAAAAAAATTTTAGCGGCGGCTAATCAGCGTCCCGAATTATCAATGGTGTACACTACTTTTTCCACCGATTCGCCGATTTGCAAGTTTGATATTGACAGAGACAAGATTAAACAGCTGGGAATAAGTCTTTCCGACGTTTTTACGGCTCTGCAAGTAAACTACGGCGGTTCGCAGGTTGATGACTTCGTTCAATTCGGTCGAACTTACAAAGTTGTCCTTCAGTCCGATTCGCAATATCGTTCCGAGTCTGAAGCTTTGAAATTTAGCTACGTCAAAAACAGCAATGGGGCAATGGTGCCGCTCGACACCCTTTTGACGCCGAAATTGTCGACTTCCGCGTCTGTCATCACGAGATTTAACGGCGCACGCAGTATGACCATACAAGGTGCGGTTAATGAAGGCTATTCTTCGGGACAAGCTATTTCAACAATGGAAGAAGTGGTAAGAGAGAATGCTCCAGCAGGTTTTTCTGTCGAATGGTCGGGGCAAAGTCGCGAAGAGAAAAAATCTGCGGGTACTACAGGGAAAGTCTTAATGCTCTCGGTAGTTTTCGTTTTCTTATGCCTTGCCGCGCTGTATGAAAGTTGGAGCGTGCCCTTCGCAGTCCTTTTGACGGTTCCGACAGGACTTTTCGGCGCGTTTTTGGTTCAATACGGACTGTTAATGTTGGAAGCAATGTTCGGCTATTTAAATCCGGGCTTAATGAACAGCGTTTATATGCAAATCGGCGTTCTGATGCTAATGGGGTTGGCGGCGAAGAATGCAATCTTAATCGTCGAATTTGCCAAAGCGCGTGTTGATGCAGGAATGGAACCGATTAAAGCCATAATCGAAAGCGCGGGGCTGAGATTACGCCCAATTTTAATGACTAGCTTTGCTTTTATACTCGGCTGTATGCCTTTGGCTCTTGCGAGTGGTGCAGGAGCCGCCTCCCGTAATTCGATGGGCACGGCTGTCGTCGGCGGAATGATTTTCGCCGTTGTTTTAGGATTGTTCCTTATTCCCGTCATGTATTTCGTAGTAATTTGGCTTTCTTCTAAAAAGCTCCGGTAACGTTAATACGCACGAGATAGCCGGCTTGCTGTCGTCGGTGAAGGAGTGACAAGACGCCGACGGTTGCACGTCCTGTGCGACCGGATTTCCACTTCCCGCTACGTTTAAAAATTCCCTAAAGCTAAAAAAAAAATCCCGTCGTGTTGACGGGATATTTTTTGCCGCGCAGATTTATTTGAGTTTGGAGCCGCTGATTTGGTAACTCGTGCCGTTGACGTTGAAACTCGTCGCCGTGAAATTTTTTAACGTGATAGCATTGGAAGTCGAGCCGACTTTGAAATAAACTTCGCCCTTTAAATTATCGTAAGTCGCAGTGAACTTGCCAGTAATTTTCAACAAGTCGGAGTTATCGAAACCGTAAATCGTATCGTAGCCGTCGCCGTCAGCATAAAGGAAAGTGTCCGCGTTATAACTGCCCCAGAGCAAATCATTGCCCTTGCCGCCGGTGAGCGTCGCGTTCTCGCAAATGTTGGAAATAAAATCGTGACCTTCGCCGCCGTTAATCGAAACGTCCTCGCCGTCATTGAAAATATAATCGTCGCCCGCGCCTCCGTTAAGCGTGACGTTGCAAGCCGACTCCGTGTTATAAATTTCGTCATTGCCCGCTCCGCCCGCGATTGATACGTCATTTGTGCCGACGTTGAGAATATAATCGTGACCCGCGCCCGCGTCGATTGTCACCGCGTCGCCCTCGTTGCAAATGTAATCGTTGCCCTTCGTGCCGGATATAACGGTCTCGCTCTCGTCGTTGTAAGCGGAAGTTGTCTTCTGAATCTTACTCGCCGACGTGAGCTTGTTTATTTTCAAGGAGCGGTAGTTGGTGAGCGTCAAAGTATTTTTATTGCTGAGGTTTAGCTTAACGGTGTCGCCGCTCCTGACGGAAGAATTTACTTTGACGGAACCGAGAACAAGCGCGTTGGCGTAGCCGAAGCCGTCAAGCGTGTCATTGCCCGCCGTGTAAATGTAAGCGGTGTTGATTCCTTCCGCGCCGCGAACGACATAATCATTGCCTGCGCCGCCTGCAACAGTAACATTTAAGCCGTCGACATTGATAAAATCCTTGCCCGCGCCGCCGCTTATCGAAACGTTATCGCCCTTGCTGACGATAGAATCATTGCCCGAACCGCCCGCGATTTTAACTTTGGAGCCGCTGTTTTGAATGCGGTCGTTATTAAGTCCGCCGTCAATGAAAACACTCGCGCCGCTGTTGGAAATGGTATCGTTGCCGCCCCCGCCGCGCACTGTCGAACTCTTGCCGCTGTTTATGATTTTATCTTTGCTCAAGCCGCCGTTGACAGAGACTTTCGCGCCGCTATTCTCTATGGTATCGATACTGTTGCCGCCCGTTATTGTGACTGAATCGCCGCTGTTCGTGATTAAGTCCTTGCCCTTGCCGCCGTTAATGGAGACGTTGGAGCCGCCATTGGTTATCTTATCGTTGCCGCCGAGCGCGTCAATATCTGCGTCGACTAGGTTACTTGTTATAACGTCGCTGTCGGTCGTGCCAAAGAATTTTGAATAGGCAGTGGTTTCAATGTCTTTAGTAATGTCGAGAAAATTGAAGGGCAAACCTTTCACAACGCCGCCTTTAACTGTCTTGCCCGTGACGCCGTCTGCTCTATTAACTTTGACAACAAATTTCACGATTCTGAAAGTCAATCCCTTATCGGGAGTATCGAGCAAGTTAAACGTGTCATTACTCGCGGCGTCCTTGAGCGTGACGTTGTTATCTCCAATCGTCAAGATAATGTCGGAGTTTTGCAAAACCGCCTTGCTTATCGTGTCCGCAGTGCTTTGGAACAACGAGTTGGCTTTAAAGCCTTCGATAATGTCGTTGCCGCCACTGTACTTGAAAAGGACTTCATCGCCGCTGTTCTTGACGGTATCATTGCCCTTGCCCGCGCTGATTGTGACGTTTGCGCCGCTGTTGTCGATATAATCGTCGCCCGCCCCGCCGTCGATTGAGACACTCGCGCCCGTATTTTTAATGGAGTCGTTATCGCCCTCGCCGCCGATTGTGACTTTGTTTCCTTTGCTTTCTATGGTATCTTTGCCGACTCCGCCATAAATTTTTGCGCCCAAACCGTCACTGTTGATATAGTCGTTGCCCGCCCACGCGGTGATTGTAACGTATTTGCCGGTACTTTTGATTGAGTCGTTGCCTTCGCCCGCATGAATCGAGACTTGCGAGCCGGTGCTTTCAATCGTATCTTTATCGTTGCCGCCGCTGATAGTGACGGAGTCGCCGCCCTTGCCGATAAGTGTAAGTTTCCAATATTTCATTTCCGTCGTCATCATAACCCGCAAGGTAAGAATCCGACCGATTAACTTTTTTCTTGGAATAATCCCAGTATTTTTCTACAGTATGATTGTAGTAGCGGTCTGTTTCAGGGTTATGATCACAATCCTCATTGTATTGTTTCATGACGTAATTCCACAAGTCGTTGGCAATGAACATCGTACCGTCGTCATTAGTTTGCTTATACCAGCACTGCGAGCCGACGTATTCTTCCTTAGCCATGTTAATCCTCCTTTCTTTCTTAAAAGCCGAAAAACTTTCCTTTTTCGTCGATGATTATATCAGAAACAAAAAAATCCCGCCACTATTTTTTTGAGCGAGAGAAAAATTTTTTTCGAGACGGCTTGAACTTCGCAAGCTCCGATTATCCCGCGACTTTCTGCAGTTTCTTTTGACGGAGGCGAGCAGGTTTGAACTTCGATAACTCTTCCTTAGTCATGCGTGGTATGTCACTGAAATCAATCTCATCATCTGACTTTGGCTTGTTTCTGTCAAGTTCGGCAATTTCTTCTTTCGTCAACGGCGGCATTTCCTTATAAATTCGGATACTGCCCATAATACTCATCCTCCTCTTCTTTGGTCGCATATCGAGCCGAAATAATTCTGTATCTTTCACCGCGTTCAGTGTAAATCACTGCCAAAACATCTCTTACCCTGCCAATGACCTTCCATCTGTCTTCGTCGTCGCTGTGTAATTCATCATATACATCAATTCTGTTATCGTCAAGGAAAATTCGTGCCGCTACTCTGAATCTTATTCCGTGTTTTTTGTAATTAATCTCTGCTTTAACGTCGTCCCATTCAACTACGTATTCGCCAATTTCAATCTCGCCCATAAAATCACCTCGAAATATTTTTCGACTCGATTAAATTTTATCCTTTAAGCATTGCCGTTGAACCTTAACGCGAACATTGTTATATCGTCGGATTGCTCAGCCTCGCCGACATGCGCCGCAACGTCTCCGCGAATATTTTTCAACAACGTTTCCAAGTCCGCCGCGCAGTCGGTCGAGTTCATGAAGTTAATAAGGCGGTCGGGCAAATACTCTTCCTCCGCGACGTTGAGAGCCTCCGTCACGCCGTCCGTGTAAATGAAAATCAAATCGCCGCGCTTGAAGTTTATCCTCTGCTCGGCAAAGGGAATACCGTCCATCGGTCCCATGACAAAATTTTTCTTGACGTCGAGGAACTCGCAACGGTTAGTTTCAGCGCGATAGACTACGGGCGGATTGTGCCCCGCGTTGACGTAAGTAAAGTCGCCCGTCTCAAGGTCAAGTACGCCGATAAAAGCCGTCACGAACATCATAGCCTCGTTGTTGGCGCAAAGTTGCTCGTTGGCGGCGGCGACGACTGGCGCAAGTCCATTTTGCTTATAAAAAGTCTCCGCGAAGTTGTTCAGAATCGTCTTGCTGATAACCATAAAGAGCGCGGCGGAAATGCCCTTGCCCGAAACGTCGGCTACCGTTATCGCCAAATGTTTTTCGTCCAAGAAATAAAAGTCGTAGAAATCGCCGCCGACTTTTTTAGCGGGCGTCATTGTCGCGAACAACTCAAAATCTGCGCGGCTGGGAAAATCTTTTGGCAACATGCCGTTTTGAATATCTTTGGCAACGTCAAGCTCGGTGGCAATGCGCTCCCTCTCCGCCGTCTCCTTCTCCAAGTTCGCCATGTACTTTTTAAGCTCTTCAGTCATCGCATTGAAACAAATCGCCAAGTGCTCAATCTCGTCGCCCGTGTGTATGTCGATTTTTTTATCAAGGTTGCCGCTGGAAATCTCGCGCACACTGTCCGACAGCTCGTTAATCGGCTTGACGAACCGCCGCGATAAATTCGTGCTCATTAAAAACAAAGCGACAAGCAAGGCGACCGGTATCACTATCGAAACCGTGTTCATGTAGGAATATTCGCCCGTCATTTTCTCTTGCAGAACTTTTATCTGATCCAAAAAGTAATCATGTGTGCTCTGCGTCGATTTTAAAACTTCATCTTCCGAAATCACCATGCCGAAACTCCAGCCGATGTCCTTCATGGGCGCAAACGCCAGATAAAAATCTTTGTCGTTCAAAGTCAGCGGCATAACGCCCGACTCGCCAGCGACAACTTTCCGCGCCGCCTCCATGAAAAAATCTTTCTCAACCGCACTTGACCAGAAAAGAATTTCACCGTTCTCATTCAAAACAAAGCTCAAGTCGCCGCTATTGTTGACGTAGTTGAAAATATCTTCGTTCGAGGCGTCAAGCCCCGCCACTCCGATAAAATTCCCCGCCGCGTCGTAGAAAGGAGCCGACGCGCCGATTTGCTGATAACTTTTTTCTCCCGCGCCCGTCAACGTCATATACAAATCCGAGACAACCGGAGCTTGAGCTTGAGCCGCTTTAACGTACCAAGGACGCCTGCGCGGGTCAAAGCTGTAAATCCTCTCGCGCGAAAAAGGAACCGCCTCATCAAAATGAGACGTGCCGTCTTCGCCCAAAACCACGCGACTGCAAAAGTACCAACCCTTCTCCGAACCCGCAAACGCCGTGCAATTATACTTGCTGTAAGAGCGCGTCATCTCGTCGAGCAAGTCGCCAATGTTCGCCGCGATTGAAATCTCCTGCATAAGTTCGGGCGTGACGGCGTCGCGAATATCAGGCGCGAAAATCAAATACGTTTGCCCATTCAAGACAGAATCAGTGCGCGGATCGGGCGGCGTTCGCGGCAGATAATTTTCCGGGTGCGACATTATCTGCGTCATGGCGTTCGCCAAAATTGTTGCGTTCTCGCGCGTGATTGCCATTTCGCTGTTAATGTACTCCGCCTTTGATTCGGCAAGTTTGCCGAGTGTTTGCTTAAGCTCTTCCTCCAAAAGTGCGTCAGTATAAATCGCGCTCTTCTCGCCGAGTTCGACGCTCGCCTTCGCCATGTCCTTTTGCACGATATTTTTCTCGCAGTAGTTAAAAATGCTAATCATGAGAAAAGTAGCAAGCCCCGTGCCGAGTACCAGTATCAAAACTTTTTTGTGTATGTTGAGTTTCACTTTTCCAACTCCAAAAATTTCAAGCGTTCTGCTCAAGGCGACGCGCCGTCACAAAATCGGCATGAGCCTTTTCGCGCTCGCCCAGTGCTTGATAACATTCCCCGCGACATTGATAAGTAAAGGCGTCGGCTTTCGGATTGAGTTCAATGTACTTGCTGAAGTTAGTCGCCGCCTCCTTGTACTTCTTCAACTCAAGGCAAGCTCGCGCAAGCCCGTTGTAAGCGTCCGCCAACTTTGAATCCAACTGAATCGCCTTTTCATAGTAGAAAACGCTCTTGTCATATTCGCGCTTGCCGTTGTAAATTCTGCCGACAGTCTCCCAAATCAAAGCGTTATTCTGATTCAAAGTCAAAGCCTCGCTCGCAATGGGTGACGCCGCGTCATAATTTCCTTGCTCACAAAATCGTTGCGCCTCTTTAATTTTTTCGTTCGCCGCCGCGATATGCTTTGCCATTTCAAAATCTGCGCGGGCTTTGTCCGCTTTGCCGAGTGCTTTATAAGCCTCGCCCCGCAACTGATAAATCTGCTCCTCGTTGCCGTTGTGCCTCATAAAAATGCTGAAGTTTTGAATCGCCGCGTTATAATCTTGCATTTCAAAATAAGTCCTGCCAAGCCCCGCGTAATTCCAATACCAATCGGGATTGAGTTCAAGCGACTTTTTGTAATTGCTGATAGCTTTATCGTAGTCCTTAGTTTCCCTGTAGAACCAGCCCAACTTTTCATAGGCGGACGCGTTGCCAACGTCGAGTTGCAAAGCCTCCGTCAAAATCGGCAACACGCCGTCAACAGTTCCCCTGCGCAAGAGTTCGGAGGCTTGCTCGGCTTTTATGTTCGAGCGCGAAATATTATCGGTGCCGCCGACTTTTTGCTTATTCTCAAAATTTTTCAAACGGTAGTTCAAATCGTCGGGGTCAATGTCGACTTTGACCGTCGCACGAATCAATAAATCACTGCGATCATAAACGACCTCCAAAACTTTCAAGACAGCTCCTGTCTGCGCGGTTATCACGTCTTCAACAAGCATGGTGTCTTGCACGCGCGTTTGACTTTGAACCAAAACGCCCGCTTGCTCAAGAGCATTGCGCATTGCCTTTTCCTTCGCGCCCTGCTTGGCAGTCTCCAAAGTGTCGCGCTCGCCCATAATGTATTCGCCGACGCCGGTATAAGTTTTGGTCGCGGCGTTCGCGGCGGGCAACACGATTAAATTAGCAATCAAGAAAATTATCATCAACAAACTTTTTCTCATAATCTTCCCCTCCGCCGTCATTATAGCAAAAAAAATAACAGCCGCAATATTTCTTGCGACTGCAAAAATTTTTTCCGCGCAAATTTATTTCTTAACAAAGTTGCCGTTACTGATTGCGTAGGTGTCCTTGCCGATATGGAAGTTCGTCGCGGTGAATTCCTTAAAGGTGATTGAGCCGTTGGAAAGTCTCAAAGTAACCGTATCGGCGTTTTTGCTGACGGTCGACTTTTTAATCGTTACTTTGTCGAGCGTGAGCGTGTCGTTGTCATCAAAGCCAAAGATAAAGTCGGAGCCATCGCCCTTGCTGAAAATAAATTCGTCCGCGCCGTCTTCGCCCCAAAGGCTATCGTTGCCCTTGCCGCCAATGATCGTGTCGTTGCCTTTGCCGCCATAAATCGAATCCTTGCCTTTGTCGCCGCGCAGATAATCATTGCCCGCGTCGCCGTAAAGTTTATCGTTACCTTTTCCGCCGTCTAGAGTGTCGAAGCCGCCCGCGCCGTAAAGCGTATCGTTCCGCTTGCCGCTTACAATGGAGTTCGCGGAGCCGTCGCCCGTAATGTTGACTGCCTTCTTAACGGTCAAGGCATCGATAATCGCGGAGCTGATAGTCGTCGCAGTCGAGAGATTGGAAGAAATTGTTGCGGAAGTTTTCGCCGCGTTGTAGAGAACGCCGCCCGTGAAAGTTTTTATCGTGCCGTTCTCGCTGAAAGTAATTGGCGTGCTCACCGCGTCCTTGACAACATTTTTCTTACTGCCGACTTTAAAAATCACGTCGGTTTTTTTGGTTGAAATGTCGGCGATAGTCGCGCCCGCGCCCAAGCTTATCACGTCGCCCGCCGCGTAGTCGACGATAACATCTTTGCCGGAGTTCTTGGCGTAGACGAAAACATCTGCGCCGTCGCCGCCGTAAAGTGTATCGTTGCCCTTCGCGCCGTTGAGGGTCGCGCCGCTTGAACTCGCATAAATTTTATTCGCCTTGCTGTTGCCCGTGACAGTCTTAAGCGCGGAGTTGCTCGCGTCGATTGTCTTCAACTTTGATAAAATATTCGTGCTTAAATCGGTCAGCGTCGAATCGGTCGCGCCCGCCGTGAGGGTTATCGCAGTCTTGTTGCGGTCAAAAATTTTGTGACTGCCGAAGGTGTAAGACGTTGAGCTTTTGCCCGTGACGAAGGCAATTTTCTTGTCGGTTGTCGTGAGGTTGCCGTTGCGTCTTCTAACTTTGAAACCGTCGACGATTGTCAAGGAGCCTTTGCTCGTCTTGAGTATGACGTTGTTATCGTTAATGTCAACGTCGTTGATTGCGGCGAGAGAAATTTTGTCGCCCGTCGCGTAGTCGGTGATAGTGTCCTTGCCCGCGCTGTGAATGAAAATATCGGAGCCGTTTGAACCAGTCAAGGTATCGTTGCCCGCCCCGCCGTCGAGAGTATCCGCGCCCGTGCCGCCGACGATTGAATTGGCTTTGGCGTTGCCGGTGATTTTGACTGCCGTTGTCCTGCCGAAGCTGATTATGTCGTCAACGTCAGTGGCAACGGTTACGGGCGAAGACGTATTGCTCCTTACAAGCTCAATCTTCCTTGAACTCGTCGGCGTTCCAGCAATGTTAATCGTGCTGAGCCAAGCCGCGTCGTAAATGTTAATGCTGTCGTCGCCGACAGTCAAAATCAAAGAGTTGCCGCTGACAACGGAGTTATAAGACGCGCCGCCCGCAATGCTTATCGTGTCACTTGCACTGAAGTTATAAATCGAGTCGTTGCCGTCGCCCGCGCTGTAGACAAGCAGATTATTTCCTGTGGAGTTTGTCAAGTCAACGGTGTCATCGCCCGCGCCCGCGCAGATTGTCGAACTGCTGACTGTGGCTTTGATTGAATCGTCGCCCGCGCCGCCCGCGATTGAAACTTCGGAGCCGCTGACAGAAATTTTATCCTTGCCCGCGCCCGCGTCTATCGTGACGGTTGAGCCGCTACTCACGATTGAATCTGCGCCGTTGCCGCCCGCAATCGTTATGGAGTTGCCTCTGTTGGAAATTAAGTCATCGCCGTCGCCTGCGCTGATTGAAGCCGACGCGCCGCTATTATAAATCGAATCGTTGCCATTGCCCGCGTTTATCGTGACGTTCGCGCCCCAGTTGTTGATTGAGTCGTCGCCTTCGCCGCCGTCAATGGAAATACTTGCCGCGTTGTCGGTGTTTTGAATGGTGTCGTTGCCTTCGCCGCCCGCGATTGTCACGTGGTAATTGAAATTGTTGATAAAATCGTCGCCCGTGCCGCCGTCAATGAAAACATAAAAGCCGGTGTTTTGGATTGTGTCGGAGCCGTCGAAGCCGTTGATTGTCACGTTGACGCCGGAGCTGGAGATTGAATCGTTGTCCGCGCCGCCGTCAATGAAAACCTCTTTGCCTGTGTTCAGAATCGTATCGTTGCCGCCGAGCGCGTTTATCGTCACTTCATAGTAACTGTTGTTTAAGGTATCGTCGTCGTCTGTGCCCGAAATGACCGAGAGATATTCGGCTTTACCTCTGATATCGACGTTGGATAAAGTCGCCGCGCCGACCAAGATTATCTTGTTCGTTCCGACCGTCAAAATTAAATCATCGTCTCTTCTGGCTTGCCTGTAAGTAGCTGAACCGTCGCCGAGTTGGAGCGTTGAATCTGCGCGGAAACCATAGATAGTATCGTTGCCGTCGCCCGCTGTGTATTGGATTAAATTGTTCGTCGCGTCGGAGCCGAGACTGATTTTGTCGTCGTCATTGCCGCTCTCGATTGTGACGTTTGCTCCGTTGTTGGAAATGGAATCGGCACCTGTGCCGCCAAAAATCATTGCTCCGGAACCGCTGTTAAAAATGGTATCGTTGTCGTCGCCGCCTCTGATTATGACGTTCGCGCCGCTATTGATAACTGTGTCTTCACCTGAGCCAGCGATAATTGAGACGTTTGCGCCGCTGTTATTGATTGAGTCGTTGCCCGGACCGGCATTTATTGAAACGAACGCGCCACTGTTTAGAATTGTGTCGTTACCCAAGCTCGCGCTGACTTCAAGCGAATCTCTGCGAACTTCGATTTGGTCATCGCCCTCAGTCCACACGAGTCTTTCTTTGTGCTCAAGCTCAATCTCCTTCCCGTTGACATTGACCTTGTCGACAAGAGCATAAACATCTTTCAGCGTAATGTTCGAGCTACCGACCTTGACAAGAAAATTATTGCCGCTCTCGACAGTCGAATAGGAGCTACCGCTGATTGATAGCTTCGAAGTTCCATTGAAACCGCTGATAGTGTCTTTACCGTCGCCGCTGTTATAGATGATGACGTTGTTCGCCGCGTCGGAGCCAAGACTGATTTGGTCGTCGCCCTTGCCGCCAATGATTGTGACGTTTGCGCCGCTGTTGCCGATATAATCGTTGCCCGCGTCGCCTTGAATTGTAACGGTTACCCCGTCATTTAAAATTGAGTCGTCACCATTTCCGCCTTGAATAGTGACGAGGGATCCGTAATTGGCAATGGTATCCGCGCAGGCAGTCGCTGTGTCGTAGTCGCTGAGTATTTTTACATTGCTCCCATAGTTGGTAATGTTGTCCAAGCCTTGATTGCCATAGATTGTTGCGTAAGAGCCGCCATTGTAAATTGTGTCATCACCCTCAGAGCCTTTAACAGTCACTGTGGCGGCATCGCTGCTGATATAAATAGAATCGTTCCCGTTCATGCTTTTGATAGAGACATTTGAACCGGAACTGTAAATTGTATTCGTGGAGCCGTTGACACCGGTAATCGAAAGTGAACTGCCGCTGTTTGTGATAGAGTTGTTGCCAGCTCCGAATTGGATATTATTTTTGTTCTTAGAATTGGTTATGTTATTTATTGAATCTGCCATAAGCTGTCCTCTCCTTTGCAAAAAAATTACCTTCAACTTTTGGCGATTATAGCACAAGTCAAAGGCGTTTTACACTTTGCAGGTTAAAATTTCATTTGAACAGGTTGGAGAATTTCTTAACGGTCTCGTCCTTTTTTTCCATTACGTCGTTGTAATTGATTTTGATGCCGTTATTGAGGGCGTCTTCGGGCGCGGGCAAGCCGTATTTTTCGGGTGTGTTGACATCGCGGCGAACGGGAACTGTTCCAGCGTTGGCAACCATTTGCTGAGCCTCTTGGCTGACGAGATAATCGATAAATTTCTTGGCGGCGTCCTTATGTTCGGCGTCTTTGAAAATCGCGATGGGACTCGGAACCATAATCAGTTCTTGAGGATAAATCATTTTGAGCGGCGAGCCTTTATCGATTTTGCTGGCGGTAATGTAGTCGACGCCCAAGCAAGCGTTCAAAACTCCGTCGGCGGTGTCGTCGATAACTCTTCCCGAACCTTTGCTCTTGGTCGCGCCGTTGTCGTGCAGACGAATGATATAATCCCAACCAAATTGTTTTTCAAGAAGCGCAATGCTCATGAAAGCCGTACCGCTGAGCGCGGGGTCAGCAATGCCGAACGAATTTTTGTAAAGCGGGTCAGTCGCAATCGTCTCCCAACTGGCGGGCGGCGTCTGCACTTTGTTAATGTTAATGACGATGCCGAGCGTTCCCAACCGCGCGGCGGTAAACGAGCCGTCGTAATCGTCAAAGGGATTTAACAACTCGTCGAAACCTGCGGGCTGATACTGTTCGAGCAAGCCGTCAGCTTTCATTTGATAGAAGTCGGGGACTTCGCTCGTCCAAATTATATCCGCTATGAGGTGACCGGCTTGACGTTCGGCTTCAAGCTTCGCCATAATCTTGCCCGCACCCGCCGATTGCCAATCAACTTCAATGCCGGGATTTTTCGCCTTAAAGCCTTCGACAATGCCGCCGATTAGCGACTCTTTCATTGACGTGTAAATTATGAGCTTGGTGCTGGCAGTTTTACCGTCCGCGTTTTCCTTGTCGGTAGAATTATCTCCGCCGCAACCCGTGAACGTCATCGCCACGAGGAGCAATGCCGCCGCAAAAATTTTTTTAAACATAACCTCAACCCTCCGTTAATTTAGTTAAGAGTTTAACTCTCCAACTCTCAATCTTTCCAAAGCGTCTTTCATTTTTTTAACATATTCGCCGACAAACTGGGGAGCCTCCTCGCCGTATTGCGCAAGAATTTTTATAATCGCACTGCCGACAATCGCGCCGTCTGAAATACTTGCCATAGCCTTAGCCTGCGCGGGCGTCGAAATGCCAAAGCCGACTGCGCAAGGAATTTTTGTATTCGCGCGAATTGCCGCGATTATCGAAGTCAAATCGGTTTTAATTTCACTGCGGACGCCCGTCACGCCCAAACTCGACACGACATAGACAAAACCTTCTGCCTCGCGAGCAATCATCGCAATGCGATTCTCGGAAGTCGGCGCAATCATCGAAATCAAATCGACACCGTATCTTTTACACGTCGGCAAGAATTCTCCTTTCTCCTCAAAAGGCACGTCGGGCAAAATCAATCCGTCAATCCCAATCTCTTTACACGTCGCGATAAACTTCTCCGCGCCGTAAGAGAAAACGACGTTGGCATAAGTCATGAAGACCATCGGAACTTTCACGTCGCCGCGCAGATTTTTAACCATGTCAAAGATTTTATCGGTCGTGACGCCGCCTTGAAGTGCGCGAAGGTTTGCCGCTTGAATCACGACGCCTTCCGCTGTCGGGTCGGAAAAGGGTATGCCAAGTTCTATTAAATCCGCTCCGTTTTCGACTGCGGCTCGGACGACTGCGGCGGTTGTCTTCAAGTCGGGGTCGCCACAAGTTATAAACGGTATGAACGCCTTGCCCCGCGCGAACGCCTCAAAAATTTTACTCATTGATAATTTCACCTCTGTAACGGGCGACGCTCGCGCAGTCCTTATCGCCGCGCCCCGACAACGTGATAACAATAATTTTATCCTTGTCCATAGTCGGTGCAAGTTTCATGACGTGCGCGACAGCGTGAGCTGATTCAATCGCGGGGATAATACCTTCCGTGCGCGAGAGATATTCAAAAGCCTCGACCGCCTCCGCGTCGGTTATCGGAACGTACTCGGCGCGACCAATGTCGTGAAGCCAAGCGTGTTCTGGACCAATACCGGGATAATCCAAGCCCGCCGAGATTGAATAGACAGGCGCAATTTGCCCGTACTTGTCTTGGCAGAAATAGGACTTCATGCCGTGAAAAATTCCGATGCGCCCGGTTGCAATCGTCGCCGCCGTCTCGAAGGTGTCAACGCCTCTGCCCGCCGCCTCGCAACCGATAAGCCGAACGCTTTTGTCGTCAATGAAATTATAGAACGTGCCGATAGAATTTGAGCCGCCGCCGCAACATGCAACAACTGCGTCGGGCAATTTTTTTTCAAGTTCAAAGAGTTGCGCTTTAATCTCTTTGGAAATGACGGATTGAAAGTCGCGGACAATCGTCGGGAAGGGGTGCGGACCCATGACCGAGCCAAGACAATAATGCGTGTCGGCAATTCGATTTGTCCACTCGCGGAAAGTTTCTGACACGGCGTCTTTCAAAGTGCCTGTGCCGCTCTTGACGGCGACGACTTCCGCGCCCAAAAGTTTCATGCGGTAGACGTTGAGAGCTTGACGGCGAGTATCCTCCTCGCCCATGAAAATTTTGCACTCCATGCCGAAAAGCGCAGCGGCAGTGGCAGTTGCGACGCCGTGTTGCCCCGCGCCCGTCTCGGCAATTAGGCGCGTCTTGCCCATTTTTTTAGCCAACAACGCTTGACCGAGCACGTTATTGATTTTGTGCGAACCGGTGTGATTCAAATCTTCGCGCTTGAGATAAATTTTCGCGCCGCCCAAGTCGTCGGTCATTTTTTTTGCAAAGTAAAGCATTGACGGACGCCCTGCATAATTTTTAAACAGCTCGTCGAGTTCGCGATTAAAAGTCTCGTCGTTCTTGAAACTATTGTAAGCCGCCTCCAGCTCAATTACGGCGTTCATCAGCGTTTCGGGAATGTATTGCCCGCCGTAAATGCCGAAGCGTCCCTTTGTGTTCGTCATAAATTTTTCCTCCGCACAACCTCCGCGAAGGTTGCCATCTTTTTAAAATCTTTGCGCCCGTCAGTCTCAATGCCGCTACTCACGTCGACGGCGAACGGCTTTAAAAGTTTAATCGCGTCGCCGACGTTATCGGGAGTCAAGCCGCCCGCCAGAAAATAATCGCGCCGCAGATTTTTTATCAAAGTCCAGTCGAAAGTTTGCCCGTTGCCCGCGCCCGCGTCAATTAAAGGCAATGCGTAATTCGTAATGCGAAATTCGCAATGAATTTGATACGCTTTGATTAACTGCTTGCCCGTGAGGTCGTGCAAATTTTTTAGGTAATTGTCGGTCTCGTTGCCGTGAAGTTGCGCCGCGTCGATAATGCCGTTGTTCAAAAATTCGGCGACAGTCGAGAGATTTTCATTGACAAAGACGCCGACCGCACAAATTTTTTCAGACAGGGCGGCGCGAAGTTTCTCAGCCTGCGCGGGCGTGACGTAGCGTTTACTTTTCGGCGCGAAGACAAAGCCGACGTATTCGGGCAAAAGTTCATTGGCAAAAAAAATATCGTCAAGCGTTTTCAAGCCGCAGAATTTTATCTTAGTCATGAGCTTTTCAACTCCGCAAGCTTAGATTTTTTATCGGCGGCTCGCATTAAAACTTCCCCGATTAAAACCGCGTCGGCTCCAAGCTCGCGAATCGCTTTAATGTCGTCGGGAATTTTAACGCCGCTTTCCGAGACGTAAATAATTTCGGGAGGCACGAGTTCGCGAAGTCTTTTAGCATTGTTCATGTCGACGGAAAAATCTTTGAGGTTGCGATTGTTGACGCCGATAATCCTCGCGCCCGCCGCTATCGCCCGTTTAATCTCGTGTTCGTCATGAGCCTCAACCAACGCCGACAAGCCGAGTCTGTCGCAAGTCGCAATAAAATTTTTCAACTGAACGTCGTCGAGAATCGCGCAGATTAAAAGAGCGGCACTCGCGCCCAAAACTTTAGCTTGATAAATCATGTATTCATCAACGACAAAATCTTTTCGCAAGCAAGGGATTGACACTTGCGCTACAATCTCGGATAAAAATTTGTCGTCGCCCAAGAAAAATTCCGGCTCAGTCAAAATCGAAACGGCATCAGCTCCCGCCGCCTCGTAAGCTTTGGCAATGTCGACGTAGGGAAAATCTTCCGCGATTAATCCCTTCGACGGCGACGCCTTTTTACATTCGCAGATAAAAGCAAGCTCCGACTTTTTGAGCGCGACTTCAAACGAAAAATTTCCGCGCGGCAAGTTCAGAGCTTGATCTTTTATTTCGTCGGGAGTAACTTTTTCTTTGTAATGGGCAACGCGCAACTTCGCACGCTCGGCGATTTTGTCAAGGATTGTCATGACTGCGAGACCTCAACAAATCTTTTGAGTGTGTAAAGAGCCTTGCCGCTGTCAATAAGTTCCGCCGCGAGTTCAACGCCCGCTTTAAAGTTATCAGCCTTGCCGCCGACGTAGAGAGCCGCGCCCGCGTTGAGCAAAACGGCGTTGCGCTTGTGCCCTTGTTCGCCGCGCAGAATAGCACGAGTTATCTCGGCGTTGTCGGCAGGGTCTCCGCCGCGCAAGTCGTCTTTGGTGCAACGAGCAAAGCCGAATTCTTCTGGCGTAATGACAAAATTTTTAATCCAGCCGTCGTTAATCTCGCAAATGGAAGTCGGCGCACTCAGTGAAATTTCGTCGAGCTTGTCGCGTCCGTAAACAACCATGCCGCGCTTGACGCCGAGATTTATTAAGACCTGCGCGAGCGGCGCAACGAGATATTCATCGTAGACGCCCAAAATTTGCATTGAGGGCTTGCCAGGATTTGTCAAAGGACCGAGAATGTTAAAGACTGTCCTAAAACCCAACTCCTTACGAATCGCGCCGACATATTTCATTGAGCTGTGATATTTTTGCGCGAAGAAAAAGCAAATGCCGACTTCGTTCAAAAGCTCAACGCACTTTTCGGGCGATTGATTTATGTTGACGCCGAGAGCCTCCAGACAATCGGCGGCTCCGCACTTGGAAGAGGCGGCGCGGTTGCCGTGCTTGGCGACTTTCATGCCGCCCGCCGCCGCGATTATCGCCGAAGTCGTCGAGATGTTAAAGCTGTGCGAATTGTCGCCGCCCGTCCCGACTATCTCAAAAAGCTCCATGCCCGTTTCGAACGCCGTCGCATGTGAACGCATTGCCGCCGCGCAACCTGCAATTTCGTCAGTCGTTTCGGCTCCCGCGCTTTTGGTAGACAGCGCAGATAAAAATGCCGCGTTTTGCGTCGGAGAAGTCGCGCCGCTCATGATTTCATTCATAACGGCAAACGCCTCGTCGTATGTCAAATCCTCCTTGTTCACTATTTTAACGATTGCTTCTTTAATCACTAAAAAAACTCCTTTACTGCTGTTGAAACTTTAATTCCGTTGACTTTGTTTAAGTTTTTCGTATGCCTTTTCCACTTCACTCAAGCGAACATGATATGCTTTTACCGTGTTTAAAAGGTAGGCGGTGAGAGCCGCATTATCGGGGTGGAAAAACCTTTGCATTATTGGGAAAATGTCGGCGACTTGATTTGGCGTGTACGTTAGCCGCTTGTTTATGATTATGTTAAACGTGAAAAAGTAATTTAGCACGGCGAGCTTGTACTTTTGATGACTGCGGAAGAAAGGAATCACGTCCATGAATTTATCAAGCTCATTAAAGCAAGTGTTAATTATATTCAGCCACTTGTGAATGTAGCTTTCGGAATTCATGTCGAGATGTTTGTCGCGACTGATTGAGCCGATTCGCGGTCTGATAATGTAGGTGATATTCGGCGTGCGCAAGAAATTTTTCGCAAGACATAAGCAAGAGAAAACAAAGAATTGGTCTTCACTCGCGACGAGCTCAAGGAAAGATATTTGATTGCTTATCAAGAATTCGCGGCGACAAAAGATTGTACAAACGGCTCCGCGATACTTCCAATTTACCCAGTTGCGAACGCGCTCTTCCAAGTTATCGGGCTTGAGAGTTGGCGCGGGCAGTTGAGTAGGCGGTTGCGGAGACAGAACCCATTGCCAATTACTG
>JBGUYA010000126.1:0-7878 GCA_045118435.1 Quinella sp.
CCAACAACCCCTAGTTTGGGTCGTATCAGTAAGTGCAAACCGTTGGTGGTCGAACACAAATTCTAGTATTGGGGGGGGGTAACTGAACTTCTAAAAAAATTTTTTCCGTCCATAGAAATTATATCTCCTTTCCGATTATTTCCGTGTATGCCGCGCAGTTGCCGCGTCGAAAGTTTTTGCGGAGTACTTGTGGGGGCAAGCTCTCTTTAAAAAATTTCGCTTGAGTTTCTGCGTCGGCTAGTTAATGGAGATCGCTTATCGCCTCGCGGCGACCGCGACCGTTCGCGTCGTTTCGGCTATCAATCCTCCTTTTGAATTCAATTTTGTTCGACTCGCAAGCGCATTTTAGCATATTAACTTGACAATGTCGATCCCCCCACCATTAGAATTTCATAAGATTTTATAAAAAAAGAACCTATGCTCTTGCATAAGCTCAGCTTGTAGAAAAAGTTCGCTTGCAAATAGAAGAGCGGACTTTTTAAGGCAGGAGAAAATAAGAAAGAAGCGCACTTTGACTTTGACTAAGCCGCTATAATGATTGTTATTTCTTCGACTTGAACTTGTCGATTTTTTTCCGAAACATAAAAGCACCTCCCAATTTCATTATAACTGGAAGGTACTTTTTGTCTACAGTCTGAAATTCCCCTGCGAGTTTAGAGAATTAATTTTTAGTTGCTTTTCGCCATAGCCGCCGCGATAGCCGCACCGAGTCCGGAGCCGCCGTTGTCAAGAATCGTGTCGACCTGCGCGGCGTCTTCGCCGAGAAGTTCGCTCATAGCCTTAACGATATTCTCTTTGGCAAGCGGCATTTTCTCGTAAACAGAGCCGTCAACCGCAACATGCTGTTTGACAATCTTGCCACTGCCGGCGCGTTGCCAGACGATTGCAACGAACGACGCCGCGACCAGTCTCGCCGAACGAATTATTATCGTCTTGACAAGCTCGCGAATCTTTTTGACGTCTTCAAGATCAAGTTCGCGCCCAACCTTCGCCATGATAATATCCGACGCCCGCTGAAGATTCGGCGACTCGTCCAGAATCATCATCGACATATCAATCGAAGTCAAGCCGTACTTTTTGCCCTTCTCGCCCAAAAGCTCCGCTATCGCCATGCCCAAAAGCTCGCCCATGTAACGCCCCGAAACCATTTTTTCAAAACGTTGCTCGCCCGGCTTCTCGGAGCCTTCGTCGTATTCCTTATCGAAACGATTAGGCATGAGTTTCATGAAGTTGCCGCACTCAAGGTTGAGAATCATGCCGCCCGCGCCAAAACAATTCGGGTCGTGTATGCTCGGCTCAAGGTAGCAAGTGTTGTGCCCCGTCGCGTAAATCGAACCGATATAAATGTCGGGCGTCTTGTAAGCCGCGCTCAACAGAACCGCAACCGTGTCATTGAGCACCGCAACCGGCTCGACATTGTCCGCGCCGCGACGCTTGAGAGCCGCAACAAGCAAATCGTTCGCAACTTCGCCCTCAACGCCCTGCGTCGCAAATTCTTTCGTCCAGATTATCAGCCGCGCGTTGTAAATGTTATCCTGCGTCGACGGGAACGAGAAAGTGTGACCGAGATAAAATTTCTTGCCGCGCTCGCCGTCAATCGCCTCGTCAATCAGCTCCGCGATAAAGTCAAACATCTGCTCGGCGGTCGCGTCTTTGCAAATGTAATCGTACTCGCCCGGAACAATCAGCGGACGCCCGACGCGCTTAAGAATCTCATACTTGCCGTCGCCGTCGAGACGAATGCGGAAGACGCGAATGTTCGTGCCGCCGAAGTCCAGCGCGAGATAGTCGCCCGTCTCCTTGCCGCTCGGAAGTCCGACGTACGATTTGAGCATACGCATTGACGAAAGTTCCACGTCGCGCAGTCCCAGTTGCAAATCCTGCCGAAAGCTCGCCGCGATTTCTTGGAGCCGCTCCGTGTCAATCGTGAACTCCTTGATAATTTCCTTGAATTGCTCGCCGTTGAATGCCATTAACATTTCCCCCTTAACACTCAAAAAAATTTCCCACGCGCAGATTATACCACGCAGGAAAAAACTTTTCTACGCCTAAATTTCGCGCGAGGTGATTTTATGAAGTCGTTAGCGAAAATTTTACTCGACGCCGCGACCGAAGAGGAGCTTAAAAATTTCTTTGCGAAGTTCTTCAAGCTCAAGCTCGCCACGAAGAACTATATCGACCTGTACACGCCGCAGATTTTGTTCGAGTTCAAGTACGACGCGCCGCTTAAAAATATTCAGACGCTCGCCGCCGTCGTCGCGCAGACTCTCTATTACGTTCGCCGCCTCAAGTTCGGCAGTGAAATTCGCACGCCGTCAAGAAATATCTGCGTCGTGAGTAAAAACTTCGCCGCGCTTTTTTCTACCGATAACTTCTCCACCTTTATCCGCAACAAAACTTATGACTGGGACTTGGCTCCGTCGTCGCCCTGCAAGAAACTTGTCGCCGCCCTCGCCAATGCGGAAGTAATTAAAGCCGCTCACGTCTTCGACTTCAACGACGCGGAGGACGAGAATAATTTTGTCGAGCTGATTAACCGCAACTTAACCGAGCAACTTTCCCTGTTCGCCGAGCGCAAGGAGATTAATGAGAATAATTTCTACCCGATTTTCCAACACTGGCAAAAGATTTTCGGGGCGGCGGTCGACAACGGGCGCAAGGCTTCCGAGTACTTCATAACCGACATCGAGGAGGGCAAGTCTCAAGTTATCGGGCGCAGTGTCATTTTCCGCATGAGTAGCGGCGAGCTTATCGAGAAATTTCTTGACGTTGCCGAGTACAAAAACTTTTGGGGCGTCTACGAGAAAATCAGCGACCCGCGAGCCGTCATTGCCATTCGCCAGAAAATGGATCGCATGTCCGAAATCAGCTTGCGGCGATTCACGGGCGAGTTCTTTACTCCGCTTGCCTTCGCGCAAAAAGCCGTCGATTATCTATTGCGCACGGTCAACTTCCAGCGCGGCGACTTCAGAATTTGGGACATGGCGGCGGGCACCGGCAATCTTGAGTTCGCGCTCCCTGCCGACGTTTTGAAGTACTGCTACATTTCCACGCTCCTTGACGACGACGCCGACTATTGCAAGCGCGTTTTCCCTGTCGCGACCGTCTTCCAATATGATTATCTCAATGACGATGTGAATTTTTTCGGAAACGAACTCACGCTTGAAGGGCTTGGCGTCAAACGCAAAATGCCTGCGCGGCTTGCGGAGGACTTGAAAAATCCCGACCTCAAATGGATTATCTTCATCAACCCGCCCTACGCCACCGCCAACAACTACGAGCGCGACAAAAAAATTTCTAAGGACGGCGTTGCAATGACCGACATTAGAAAACTCATGACTGCCGAAAATCTCGGCAAGGTCAGTCAGGAATTGTTTTCGCAGTTCATTTATCGAATCAGTCGCGAGTTCGCCGCCCGTCAAGCGTGGCTCGGCATGTTTTCCAAGATTAAATATCTCAACGCCAACGCCGACCAAAATCTCCGCGATAAAATTTTCAAATATAAGTTTGAGCGCGGCTTTGTCTTCAGCTCGAAAAGTTTTGACGGTTGCAAGGCGAATTTTCCCGTAGGATTTCTCGTTTGGAACTTGGCGGAGAAAATTTCTCTTCACGAGCAAAATATTTCTCTCGACGTTTTTAATCATGACGTTGAAAAGATTGCTACGAAAACTATTCAACCTGCGCGAGCTGAAAACTTTTTAAATAAGTGGGCGAAACGTTCGCGCGGCGTAAAAAAATTTCCGCCCGTTAAAAGCGCGTTGAACTTCGGCTTTGAAAATAAAAATCGTGACGATTTAGTTGCTGAAAATTTTTTAGCAGTGTTAATGGTCAAGGGTAATGACTTTTTAAATCAAAATGGAGTTGCATTATTTTCTGCGCCATACGCGAGCGGGCACGACATATCAATCACGCCGGAGAATTTTGAACAGTGCATGATAATCCACATGGTGAGGCGGTTGCCGAAGGCGACGTGGCTAAACGACCGCGACCAATTCATGCAGCCGACAAAAAAATTAACGCCCGACTTCGTGTCGGACGCGGTTATCTGGAGTTTATTTGCTCCGTCGAATCAAACGGTGAGCCTGCGCGAGGTTGAGTACGAGGGCAAGCTTTATCGCATGGCGAATAACTTTTTCCCGTTCGAGTTGGAGGAGTTGCGCACGTGGCGAATCACTGACGCGGAAATCAGAATGCAAATCTTCATGGCGCAGGAGGACAGGTTTGCGGCGAAGTGGTTAAAAGGTCGTGAGCTGTCCGCGCAGGCGCGAGCCGTTTTGAGTTCGGGGCGCGAGATTTACAAGAAATTTTACGCGGAGCTTGCGACTTTGGACTTGGCGCGTTGGAAGATAGCGGACTGGGACGCGGGCTTTTATCAAGTGCGCATGAGCTTGGGCGCGTCGATAGATTTATCGGAGCTGTCGAAGAAGTTGTTGCCGCAAATCTACGAGTTGGGCTTTCTGCGCGACGAGGTGAGATATTTTTAAAAACGATGACGGATGCCGCTCTGTTTCATAATTTCATTGGCAATATGGCGCGATTTAATCTTCCCGTCAACAACAATTTTTCTGTTTGTAATAGGACTGAACCAAATATCGTGGTCGCCCTTGCCGTGACGCAGAAATTCGCAACCGTGCGTGGGCTAAAATATCCCTAACTTTTTTCTCGTACTCAGCCACTATGCCACCGCCGCTCTTTCGTGTCTGTCGCAATGAAAATAAAAATCTTGCCGCTTTTCGACGCCGTTCAACTCGATAATTTCGGGCGCGGCGAGCAAAACCCGCTGAATCAATTTATCTGCCGATTCGTCTTCAAGAATCAAACCGGGAATATCCTCGCTCGTTGCCATCCAAACTTTGGCTTCGTCGTCCCACTTAAGCTGAATATTATAACCTTCAACCATTTTAATCACTCCTCAAAAAAGTTTTTCTATAGCCGCCGCTACTCCGTCATTGTCATTATCGAGAGTGACGAAGTCGGCGAGCTTTTTAATTTCGTCGGAGGCATTGCCCATAGCAACGCCGACGCCCGCAGTCTTCAAAATTTCGCGGTCGTTATCTGCGTCGCCGATTGCAACGGTCGCGGCAAGGTCAAGCTTGAGAAATTCGCACAGCTCGCGCAAGCCCGAACCCTTAGTAATATTCGCGGGCGACATTTCCAAGTTAAACGCCTCCGCGAAACTGATTGACAAGTTCAAGGGCTTAATGCGGGCAAAATTTTTATCGCGAGAAATTTTATCGCGGTGATAGAGATTGACCTTGATAACTTCGCCGGGATGAGCGCGAACATAATCTTTAGGGTCGTCGCAACGTTCGCAGATTTTATCGAACATGTTTTGATAAACGCCCATGCCGAACGCCGCCATGTTCTGAATATCTTCTTCGCGGGCAACGGATTTGCGCACGGTGTGCAGGTGAATCATCGCGCGAGTCTCAAGCCCGAAGTCGATAAGCTTAAAGATAGTCGCCTCGTCGAGTCCGTGAATTTTAATGGGCGCGTCGTTGAGAAAATCGAAAAGCATTCCGCCGCTGATTAAAATTCCGTAGTTCATGCCCTTGAAGTCGTCGCGGTATTCGACAAGCTCGGCTAAATTTCTTCCTGTGCCTACGACCACATAAACGCCGCGCTCCAAAAGATTTTCAATAGCGGTTTTGGTTCGCGGCGAAATTTTTTTCTGCGAGTTCAAAATAGTCCCGTCCATGTCGAATGCCAAAAGTTTGTAAGTCATATTAAAATCTCCTTTTTATTTGGCGTCGAAATAATATTCGCGAATCTCGGCGGCAATGCGCTCGACGTTGTTTGGCAGGAAGTGAATATTGTAGCCGACAAAGTAAGGCGAAGTGGCGTAGCGCGGCATGACCTTTGCAAAAATTTTCTCTGCGCGGCGGTAAAAGAAAATGTTGTAGCTCGTGCAACGCTTGTTGAAAAAGTTCATGACGTAGTGAACGGCGACTTGCAAAAAATCCGCAAGCGCGTCAAGACTGCCGTCCGCCTCTACAACAACATTAAGCTCGCCAAAGCCGACGCGCGGAAAATTTGAAATGTTAAACTCCACGCCGTCACGCTCCGCAATCACAATCCCGCGCAGTTCCACTTCATCAAAGAGTAGCTCCGATTTTAACTTTGGAAAGCCGACAAGTTGCATGTGCGGATGGCGAATCGTGCCGCCGCTCATGACGCCAAAGTTTTTGAAGAATAAAACTTCCTCGTACTTGCCCGACGCCAAAAGATTTTGCCAGTGCTTGACGCCCATTCTAATGACGCGGCGCATTTTTTCTTTGGAATAGTCGGGCATATCGGAATTGCACTCGCGCCCCTCAATCAAGACGAACAAATCCGCTTCCTCAATCACCTTGTACTTGTTCTTGAGAAAAATTATATCGTCGTCGGTGTCGATTATGTCGGTCAAATGTTCCACATCACAAAACGGGCAAGCGGTCTCGGCGCGAAAAAGCGTCGCGGGTTTCGTCCTGCCCACGTCCGTATTGAACTTTATCAAATTTATCTCCACGCCGGTCGTCTCCTCAATATCATTTGAAATGCTCCGCCCACTTCTTTCCGACAAGGTTTTTGTTCGCCGCAAGCCATTTCAAAATTCTGTTCAAATCTTTGGCGGGAATTTGGCTTTTGTTGTGCTCCAAGCGTGGCTCATCTTCAATCCAAATTTTAGTCGCGTCGTCTGACGGCTTGCCTTTGCAAACGTGAACATGAATCGGCTCGTTATTTTCATTCGACCAAAAGAAAATCAGGTAGCCGAGCAGTTTAGAAATTTGCGGCAAGTTTTTCACCGTCCTCGCGAGCAATTTCCCAAATCAGAAAAGAATTCGTCCGCGCATAATCCAAAAGCCGCGCAGATTCTTCAACCGTGAAACCGCGAGATTTTTTTATTCTCAAGGACGGCAAAGTTGATTCCAGAAAGTCAAAGCCTCTTTCGTTCGGGCGTTCAAAGTAAATTCGTATGAACTCCATGCCGTCGCGGTTTATGTTAATGTCGCTGAAAGTCAACGTAACTTCGTCAAGCTCCGAGAAAAAATATTTCATCGTTATTCGTCACCTTCCTCGTCTTCGCCAAAATGCTTGCGCAAGGCGTCATACATGTAAAGCAATTTTACTTGCAACGTTATTTCGTCCATGTCGGGCGTCAATCTCTTGTACAAACTCAAGACAGCCTCATCGTTTTCCGCGTGCGCCCGCCGCAAATCAGACGGCATTGAAATTTCGTCGTAAAGGTCGGCGTAGCTCGCGTTCGGATAATTTTTTCGCGCGTCAAGAATCTTCTGCGCGGTCGCCTCAACACGCGGCTTTTCACTGTCGAGATAAAACAGCGGGAACGGAAACGCATTGTAGCAAATCGTATTCGAGTAGCGGATACGGCTAGTCAATCGCCCCGCAACCATTCTGACCCAAGCCATATGTATCGAACTTGTCAACATTCCGAACAAAAACAAATCCGCGTCGGGAATTGCGAAAACCAAATTGCTGACGATTGTATTTGCGTCCATGTAGCCAATCGGAATATAGCGGCGAAGTTCGGAGCTGACACTTGGCACTAAAAGATAATCAGTCGTCGGTTGTCGCCTTTCGTCAAAAAGTGTTGGAGTATCGGCTTTTCTGCGCGTGGCGGCTTTTTTGCTTTTCAAACGAAACTCGCGAACGTTCTTGACGCGCTCATAGACGAGCGGCATTTTGCGAAGTTCATCGGGCGGGCAACCTTCAAGCCAAAGACAAAATCTCTGCTTGCCGCGAATAAATTCCAACGAACCGACGAACGGGCGAATCCATTTTTCCGCAAGCGGATTTTTTTTGATAAGGTCGTCCCTTTCTTCGGGCGTCAACAAAAAATTTCCGTCATCGGTCGGTTGCGAGCCTTTAATCATTGGC
>JBGUYA010000127.1:0-2327 GCA_045118435.1 Quinella sp.
GGGCAACTCGACAAGGGCGGCGTCGACTACATAAATCACCCGCTGACCGTCGCGAGCAACGTCGGCGAGAACATTTCCGCGATTATCGTCGCCCTTCTTCATGACGTGGTTGAGGACGGCGATAAAACTTTTGACGACTTGCAGAAAGAAATTCCTTTGACGGCGGACGAGTTGCAAGCGTTGAAACTCTTGACGCACGACAAAAATATTCCGTACTTCGATTACATCAAGCAGATTAAAACTAACGAACTCGCCGCGCAGGTCAAAGACGCCGACTTGCGCCACAACTCCGACTTGTCGCGCATAAAAAATCCTGCGGCAAAAGATTTGGAGCGCGTGGAAAAATATCGGCTCGCGCTGGAAATTTTGGGGAGGAAAACTTTTGATAACGATTGAAGATATTTTGGAAACAAACCGCATGATAACCGTCAACAAACTCGACGTGCGAACGATAACTATGGGCATTTCGCTGAGAGATTGCGCTCATCCGAACTTGCGCGACTTCTGCCGCAACGTCTACGATAAAATCACTCGCGCCGCCGAATTTCTGGTTAAGACTGGCGAGGAGATTGAGGCGGAATACGGCGTCCCGATTATCAATAAGCGAATCAGCGTTACGCCGATTGCGATTGTCGCCGAGAGTTGCAAGGCGGAAAGTTACGTGCCGATTGCCGAGACGCTCGACCGAGCCGCAAAGGAAGTCGGCGTTAATTTTATCGGCGGCTTCAGTGCGCTCGTTGAAAAGGGTTACACGCCAGGCGACAGGATTTTGATTGAATCAATTCCGCAAGCCCTCGCGTCAACCGATTTGGTTTGCTCTTCGATTAACCTTGCGTCGACTAAGGCAGGCATAAATATGGATTGCGTCCGCGAAATGGGCGAGGTCATAAAAAGAACGGCTGAACTTACGCGCGACAGGCAAGCTATCGGCTGTGCAAAGTTGGTTATCTTCGCCAACGCGCCCGAAGACAATCCGTTTATGGCGGGCGCATTTCACGGCGTCAGCGAGCCCGACAAAGTTATAAACGTCGGAGTCAGCGGTCCCGGCGTCGTCAAGCACGCGCTCGAAGATTTAAAGGGCGCGAATTTTACCGAGATTGCCGAGACGATTAAAAAGACGGCGTTCAAAATTACTCGCGTGGGTCAGCTTGTGGCTCAAGAGGCGTCGCGCAGGTTGGGCGTACCGTTCGGGATAATCGATTTGTCATTGGCTCCTACTCCCGCAGTCGGCGATTCGGTCGCGCGGATTTTGGAGGAAATAGGGCTTGAGGCTTGCGGCGCACCGGGTACGACTGCCGCGCTTGCTTTGTTAAATGACGCGGTTAAAAAGGGCGGGCTTATGGCAAGTTCGCACGTCGGCGGCTTGAGCGGCGCATTTATCCCCGTCAGCGAAGATGAAGGCATGATTCACGCGGTCAAGGCGGGTAGCTTGTCGATTGAAAAGCTTGAGGCGATGACTTGCGTTTGCAGTGTCGGCTTGGATATGATTGCGGTTGCGGGCGACGTGAGCGCGGCGACTTTGAGCGGCATAATCGCGGACGAGGCGGCGATTGGCGTCGTCAACAACAAAACTACCGCCGTTCGACTTATCCCCGTACCCAATGCTAAGGTCGGCGACGTTGTGGAATACGGCGGCTTGCTTGGCTACTGCCCGATTGTTCCCGTCAAAAATCAATGGAGTTCGGAGGCGTTCATTGCTCGTGGCGGCAGAATTCCCGCGCCCGTCAGGAGCTTGACAAATTGACATGGACGACAGAATCAAACTTGAAGAGCTACGGCTTTTGGAAGAAACATATCGCGGCGCAATCCCCGAACTGAAATTTAATTCGGCGTTTGAATTGTTGGTCGCAGTGATTTTGTCGGCGCAGTGCACGGATAAGCGCGTCAACCAAGTCACTCAAGTTTTATTCCCGATTGCGAACACGCCCGAAAAAATCTTGCAACTCGGACAAGCGCGACTGGCGGAAATTATCAAGCCGTGCGGATATTTTCACGCTAAGGCAAAACATATCGTCGAGTCCGCGCAGATTTTAATTGACAATTATAATGGTGAAGTCCCAAGCGACTTCGACGAGCTGATAAAGTTGCCGGGCGTCGGCAGGAAGACTGCAAACGTCGTAACGAGCGTCGCCTTCAAAAATCCCGCGATTGCCGTCGATACTCACGTCTTCCGCTTGTCAAACAGAATGAAACTCGCGGAAGGCAACACGCCGCTTGAAGTCGAACTGGGCTTGCAGAAAATTATTCCGCGCGAGAAATGGTCGGATGCGCATCACTGGCTGATTTGGCACGGGCGCGAAGTTTGCAAGGCTCGCAATCCGAAATGC
>JBGUYA010000128.1:0-8892 GCA_045118435.1 Quinella sp.
CGAAAATATTATCTTGTTCACGTCAAACGTGTACTCGACATTGATTAGTTTCATGGGCAGTTGGTGTTCCGCGATTTTCTGTCGACAAACTTCAAATGCAAGCTCTTCCGCCTTCCGATTTTCTTCAATTCGTATAAAATCTTCGTCGTTTGCCTTGCGATAAATTTTTTTTAGCGGGATGCCCGGCTCCGACTCGACATTTTCATCGGCGAGCAGTTCACGCGCCGCCACGACGATTTTGCCGCACTCCAAGCCCCGCGACGTTTCCACGATTACCGAATCGCCTTTGGTCAATTCTTCTTCATTCGGCTCGTAGAATAAAATTCTGCCCGTCTTTTTTATTCTGACTCCTATTATTTGCACAAATCATGCTCCTAAAATCTTTTTTATTTTGAAAAGGTAAGCCTCCGCGAGCAGTCGCAAGTTCGCATTGGATTTCAATCGCCTGTGAAACTCTGCGCCCGCCTCTATCATCAGCAAAATTTTTCGTTCGGGGATTTTTATCTTGCTCAAGCGTGGCGCGAGGTCGGGGTTGCGCAACTCCATGAACTCCGCAAAATTTATGTCGCGCAAAATTTTCTGTATGTGATTTAAAAAGTCTGCGAAATTTTCTCGCGACCACTCCGATATTTCCGCACCGAACTTAAAAATGTCTTCGCTCGTGAATTTTTTGACAGAAATTTTTTCGAGAACGTCTAACGCCGTTTCGCGAAGTTGTGCGCCCCCCGATTCTTTTAACTTCAACGCCCGCCCTAAACTTCCGTCCGCTATTATCGATAAATTTTCCGCCTCCGACTCCTCGACGCTCCGCGCGATTAAAAATTCTCGGATTTGCTCCGCCTTGAGCTTGTCGAAGTTAATTGACCTGCAACGCGAACGGATTGTCATGAGCAAGCTTGAACGGCTCGCCGTCAGCAAGATAAAAATCGTTTGGCTCGGCGGCTCCTCTATTGTTTTGAGCAGGCAATTTGCCGCCGCATTGTTCATGAGTTCCGCGCCGTCGATTATCATTACGCGCCGCGCAGAATTTATCGGGCGCAACGCCGCCTCGCTCTGCAAGTCGCGTATCTGCCCGATTTTGATAATCCGCGTCGTCTTAGTCTCCTCAGCCTCCACAACGTAAAAGTCGGGGTGAGTTCGCGCCGCGACCAGTCGGCAATTTTCACAGACGCCGCACGGTTCGCCGTCAACTTGATTCTCGCAAAGCAAAGTTGCCGCGCAGATTTCAGCCGCCAATCTCTTGCCAATGCCTTCTTCGCCCGAAAAAATCACGGCGTGCGGAAATTTTTCTTCGACGATACTTTTTTTGAGATAAGCCGCCGTCATCTCGTGCCCGATTAAATTTTTCCAACTCAACTTATAATTTTCCATTACATAAAAATATCCACGAGCATTCCGCGAATTGCATCGTGCGACGCGATTACGTCGAGCTTATCCGCTTGCCCCAGCCGAATTTTCTCCGCCATTTCCTCAAGTTTTAAATCGATTTTGCGAACGGTTGTATACGCGCGTTGCCGCCCCATTCTGTCCCACCCCGCCGACGTGTGCACTTCATACATATTGGCTACCGCCGTCCCGATAAAATCTTTTATCAGCGTCCGATATTGTTTCAACTCGTCGTAAGTCGGCGTCTTCGTTAGCCGCGACGCTTGCTCGTCAATCTTTTTGAGCATCGCTTCCATTTCTTCATGTGAAACGCCGCTGCCTTGTTGATGCTCCAGAAGTTCCGCCTCGAAATTCAACTCTTTGTCAAGCGGATGTTCAGTCGTGCCGCGCAAGAGTTCAAACGGCGACGCTGGGACGCCTGTACTGCCGATTTTTACTGCCATCTCTATTCACCTCGCCGCCAGTTTATAAAATTTCGTCACCAAATGCAAGAAGAGACTGCCGATTATCAATCAGCAATCTCTCCTGAAAAAGGGTTCCAACATGCCGTTTCCTCCAAATGTCTAAACCTGCTTACTCGCAGGTGGGGGCCCTAAGCTCGGTCTCTGTTACTTATCTTGCGACAATTCTCCATCTTCCGAAATCAATTCGAGTTCCCTAAATTCAATGTAGGTTAGACATTATCCGAGTCATCGCACATCCCAGAATGATCCTCCTTCGCGCAGATAATAACACGAAAAATTTTTTATTACAAGTCTTGACAAGCCCTAAAAAAATTTTTTGTGAACTCTTGACAAACGGGCTTTTTTGGGGGGGGTATACTAAGTGGGAAGTTTTTGCAATTTTTGGAACAAACGATTGGAGGTCGTACTTATGAAAAGGTTTTTAATGGCGGCGTTATTCGCGTTCGCGGTGATTATCGGGCAAGCCGCGCAAGTCGCGGCGGCAGATTTTTACGTCGGTACATGGTCCACAGGTTACAGGGCATACCTGATGACTGAAAGCATTGTCGCTGAACAGCAAGGTTACATGGATTATCGCTGTACGGTCAAAGCTGTCAACGGGAGCGACGTACTTTATATCCAATATTCCTTTTGGGAAGACCGGAAGTATCGTTTGGTAGAACATTTTTCAAATTCGCAAGGTTTTTCCGGATCGTTTACAATCAAAGATGACAATGGTTTTCCTATAGAATTTGCAATCGATGATTATGTCTCTGCAAAATATTACGAATGACGCACGAAAGATTTTTTGTAAAAAATATTGGAGGTTGCGCTTATGAAGAAATTTTTCGTCGCGATATTGCTCGCATTTGCGTTGTTTATCGGGCAGAGTGCGCCTGCCGAAGCCGAACTTATTTACACGGGAGTACAGGAAGAAGGCACGTACCAGGGCAAGCGAGTTTTGCTGAAATATTACATTGACACTAACGGCATTATCGAAAATAAATATAGTTTTTCGGTTGACGTTGTTAGTGAAGTTGTCGGCTACAACGTATATCAGTCGCCTGTACCGTTCGAGTTTACTTACAAGAATGGAGAATGGAGGCGCGTTATTTCATCAAGTTATGATGCAGAGATTAAAAATTTTGACGCCGCAGTCTGGAATACCGCCGCGCCTTATGTGGAAAAAATCAAGGCGAAAGTAATCGCGCGGGTCAACAAGCAGGCGGCTCCAGTTTCAAATGTCGATACTTCAGAACTTATCGCTATGGCAGACGCGAAGTATAAGGTGAAGGACTACACAGCGGCACGTCAGCTTTTCGCGCAAGCCGTCACGCAAAATCCTAACGATTATCATGCGCATGACCTGTACGCTCGCTCCATTTACCGCGACAAAGCCGATAAGAATAAGGATTACGGTAAAATTGCCTCTGAAATTGAGACCGCTGTCAACTTGGCTCCCAACAACGAGGCGAAGGCGGATTGCTTAATGTTCCTGTCCAAAGTTTATCAGAAATTGGGAATGAACAATCTCCTCAACACGAACAACACGACCAATTATATGGCACTCGCGAATCAATGTCAGAATATGGCTCAACAACTTCGGGCAGGCGCGACGGCGACGAGCATAACCGTACCTAAGCCCGCCGAAACGTCCTCTTCGGAAGAAATTTTCGTCGGATACATTAACAAGCAGAAAGCGTTTTTGTTGCCGAATACTGTACAGTTCACGGGCAGTAAAATTTCGCCGGATTTGATTAGCGGGCAAGTGAAAATCGTTGACGCCGACGACAATGCCAAAACGCTGACATTTTATTTCAAATACGCCAGCGGTCCATACAACTGGTCGGTGAAAAAAGATGCGCCTGATTCGCAGTGGTACGCGGTCGGCAAAGGCGGCGGGGATCATCGCACTAACAGTGCTATATCGAATCTTTGCCTGAATATGCGGCAATTATGTTTGGAAGGGGCAAGGCGATTGGCATGAAAAAATTTTTAGCAATGACTTTGCTCGTGTTCGCAGTGATTATTGGACAAGCCGCGCAGGTATCGGCGCAAGAGATTTACGCTTATTCCGATACACGCGGCGGCAAAATTTCTGATGAATATGTCGTGAAAGAATCTGTTCAAAGCACGAACTACGGCATAAAAGTTACTCTTCATTCCGTCGGCAGAAATTTTTCTCATGACAAATATTGGGAAGTCGGATTTACGAAAAGCGGCAACGATTACTATATCATTTGGTTGCCGTCCACTTCGACAACGTTGATTGCAAGCGGTGACCGCGTTATTAAGCCGGATTATGTAAAAGTTCTTTATATAGCTCTTTCGTGAAACGGCTCGTTGAAAAAAATCAGCACCCGCTCGGCGTGAGCGAGTGCTTTTTTGTTGCGCGTTAAGTTTTAGCGGTAGGACTTTTTGTAAATGTTAAGCATGTCGTCATCACTCAAGGCAACGGGGTCGAACCTCAGAAGAAAGCCCATTGCGTCGCGGGTGTTCTGAACCATTTTAGGGAACTCGTCGGGCGAAATGCCGTAGTCGCTCATTTTGAGGTTGTCGACGCCGCAAGCCGCCTGCATTTCTTTAAGCGCGTCGATAAAGTCTTCCGCCTTGTCGGCATTGACCTTGCCCATTGCCCGCGCCATTGCTATAAATTTTTCGTCGCAAGTGTGTTTTTCCACAAAGTGACCGAAATAAGCAAGCGAAATCATAATCAAGCCCGCGCCGTGCGGAAGTTCGGGGTGATAAGCACTCAGCGCGTGTTCAAGCGAATGCTCCGCCGTGCAAACGCAAACGTCCATAGAAAAGCCGCCGAGCGTGTTGGCGAAGGCGACCTGCGTCCGCGCCTCAAGATTTTTCCCGTCATTGACCGCAACTGGTAAGTACTTCGCGAGCTTTTCAATTGCCGTAAGCTCAATCATTGCCGACATTTCGTTGCAAGCGTTGGATATAAAACCTTCCGCGTTATGAAAGAAAGCATCAAAGCCTTGATAAGCCGTGAAATGTTTCGGGACAGTCAGCATATAAACGGGGTCGACAATCGCCAAGACTGGAAAACTGCCGAAAAACGCGGTCTTCTCGTTTGTCTCAAGGTTGGTGATGACCGCGCCCGCGTCGACTTCGGAGCCGGTGCCCGCGCTGGTCGTTATCGCGACGTAGGGCAGGGCTTTTTCAGTCAAGGGCTTTTTGCCGCCCGTGCCAAAGAGGATAAAGTCCCAAACGCGCCCGCCCTTTTGCGGAATAACGCCAGCAATCGCCTTTGCCGCGTCGAGAACCGAGCCGCCGCCGAGTCCGACGACGAAATCACAGTTATTTTCACGCCCGCACTCAATGCCGCCGTCAACAGCCTCTTTAGTCGGGTTCGCGCCGATTTTGTTATAGACAACGAAGTCCGCGCCCCAAGCCGTCAACTCTTCCTGCAGTTTGTCGAGACTGCCGTTAGTTTTTGTGGAGCGACCGTTTGAAATTACGATTAAAGCCTTTTTGCCGAGAGGAGCCTCTTTATGCAACTCGCCGAGCTTGCCCGCGCCGAACAAAATTTTCGTCGGAACATTCCAAGTAAATGCCATGCAAATCACTCTCCTAAATTTTTTCCGATTATATCACTTGGAGCCGACTTTGGCGCAAGAAATTTTTATCGTCACTTCTCAACCAAAATGCGCGGGAAAAGTTGTTCGGGCTTGCCGACTTCGTGATTGACTTCGAGCAAGCCGAAAATTTCCGCGTCGTCAAGTTTGAGTTCCGCCGAGATTTTTAACTGCTCGCGGATTTTCTGCGCGGTCGCGGGCATAAACGGCGCAATTAAAATGCTGATGATTCGGAGCGACTCGGCAAGGTTGTAAAGGACGTTCGCGAGTTCTTGAGCCTGCGCGGCGTCTTTGGCGAGTTTCCACGGCATAGTTTCATCAATGTACTTGTTCGCGCGTCCAATAAATTTCCAAACGAGCTTGACCGCGTCGGAGAGTTGAATATTTTCCATGAGCTTGCGATAATTCTTAGCCGTGTCGATTGCCTCTGCGCGGAAACTTTTATCAAGGTCAGTGCCGTCAGTCGCGGACAGAAGAATTTTCTTTTGAAACTTGCCAATCATGTTCAACGTGCGGTGCAAGAGATTGCCCAAGTCGTTGGCGAGGTCGGCGTTGATTCTTTGAATAAGCGCGTCGCGATTAAAATTACCGTCAAGTCCAAGCGTTATCTCGCGCAGGAGAAAATATCTGATTGCGTCCGCGCCGAACTCCTCAACCAAAAGCACGGGGTCAATGACGTTACCTTTCGACTTCGACATTTTTTCCGCGCCTTCCGTGACAAGCCAGCCGTGTCCGTAAATTTGCTTGGGTAGCGGAAGATTTGCCGCCATGAGCATTGCGGGCCAGATTATCGAGTGAAAGCGCACAATTTCCTTGCCGACAAGGTGAATATCGGCGGGCCAAAATTTTTTCATGGCGGAGTTGTGAATCAGCGGCGTAATGTAATTGATAACCGCGTCGAACCAAACGTAAATGACATGCCGCTCGTCGCCCGGCACAGGTATTCCCCAATCAAACGACGTGCGCGAAATGCACAAATCTTCCAGCCCGCGCTTGATGAACTGAATCATTTCGTTGCGCCGCGACGTCGGCACGATAAATTCGGGGTGTGTCTCAATGTGCTCAAGCAGTTTGTCGGCGTACTTCGACAGCTTAAAGAAATATGCCTCTTCCGAAACTTTTTCAACGGGACGATGACAATCAGGGCAACAGCCGTTTTCGTCAAGTTGCAACTCCGTCCAATACGATTCGCACGGCGTACAGTAAAGCCCCGTGTACTCGCCTTTGTAAATGTCGCCGTTGTCCTGTATGCGCTTGAAAATTTCTTGAACAACTTGCTCATGGCGCGGCTCGCTCGTGCGGATAAAATCGTCATTCGAGATATAAAATTTCTTCCACAAGTCCTTAAAGCTGTCAGCAATCGGGTCGACGTACTCAAGCGGCGTTTTATTTTGAGCCTGCGCGGTTCGCTGAATTTTTTGCCCGTGCTCGTCGCTACCTGTCAAGAAAAAAACTTCGTAGCCCGCAAGGCGTTTAAAGCGGGCGATAGCGTCGGCAATCGTCGTGCAGTAGGCGTGCCCGATGTGCAACTTCGCGCTTGGATAGTAAATCGGCGTAGTGATATAAAAATTTTTCATTGTGATTCCTCCCTCTTGATTGTTCCCTATTTTGACGCGCGATAAATTAAAATGAATCCCGAAATTAATCCGATAATGTTAGGTATCCACACGGCGTACATTGGTGCGATTGCTCCCGAACGTCCGATTGCATTTGCCAGCGTCATGACCGCGTAGTACAGGAAAATTATCACGACGCTTAAGGCAAAGCCGACTGATGACGGCGTCCGCGTCGGTTGCAGTCCGAGCGGCACTCCGATTAACGCGAAAATTAAACTCGCCATTGGCACTGTCACGCGCTGATAAAGTTCCGTCTCCAACTTGTTTGTGTTGACGTACTGCGACTTCATGATTGCAATCTGCGCCTTGAGTTCGCTCATTGTCAATTCTTCCGGCTTTTTCTGCTCGCGAACGATTTGGCGCGGACTCGCTTTGACCGGCAAAATCTGTTGATCAAATTTCATTGTGTGCGTGCGCTGTTCGTCCGACAAATCGTAAATCATGCCGTCATGCATTACCCATTTTTCGTCGCGCCACTCGGCGTAAGTCGCATTTTCGACGTGCGTAACTTTGCCCTCCTCGTTAAGCACTTGCATAGTTACGCCCTCCAAAATTTCCTCCTGCGCCTTGTACTCCCGCGCGTAAATCAGCCGCTCCATTGTCTCGCCCGAAAATTCCTTAACGATAATGTGATCCTGCGACTTAAGCTCCGTGTTGCCCTGAATTTCGTAGTAGATGACGTTGTTATAAGCGGTGTTCGCCCACGGGACAATGTGTTCGTTGAAGAGTATCGCGCAGATTGTAACTATCATGCCAAGAAAAATTGCGGGCGCGGCAATGCGGCTGAAACTTATCCCGCAAGACTTCATCGCCGTAATTTCGCTCGAACTCGACAGCCGCCCGAAAGTCAACAGCGTTGCCAACAACATTGACATTGGAAAAGTCCACATGATTATTGCCGGCAAGCCGTAGACAAAAATTTTTACGACTGACGACAGGCTCGCGCCGTAGTCGGTTATGTAGCGCGCGATTTTAAACAGCGTGCCCGAACCGATAAAAACCGCCGTGAACGCGCAGATTGCGAACAGGAACGCGAACACGACTTCTTGAAAAATATATCTGTCAAGTATTCTGAGACGCATTAAAAAACCCCCGAAATGCAATGCGTAATTCGTAATGCGCAATGCGTAATGAAAAATTTTTTAAAGAGTGAAGTTAGTGCCGAGATAAAATTTCTTGGCAATCTCGCTGTTGGCAATCTCGTTCGCACTGCCCTCAAGCAAAATCTTGCCCTCGTTGAGAATATAGGCGCGGTCAACAATGTTGAGCGTCTCGCGGACGTTGTGGTCGGTGATTAAAATTCCCATGCCGCGCCCTTTAAGGTAGCGTATAATTTCTTGAATGTCGGCAACTGCCAACGGGTCGACACCTGCAAACGGCTCGTCGAGTAAAATAAATTTCGGCTCAAGTGCCAGGCATCGCGCAATTTCTACGCGTCGCCGCTCACCGCCCGATAGCTCTGTACCCTTGCGATTTTCGACGTGTCGTATGTTGAACTCCTGCAAAAGTTCATCCAATCTTTTTAGCCGCGCCGCCTTGTCAAGATTGAGCGTCTCAAGAATTGCCATGATGTTTTCCGTGACGGTGAGCTTGCGGAAAATCGACGCCTCTTGAGTGAGATAACTTATCCCCAGCTCCGCGCGTCTGTACATTGGCAATTTGGAAATATTTACGTCGGAGATAAAGACTTCGCCGGAGTCGGGTCGCTCAAGCCCAACCATCATGTAGAAGGAAGTTGTTTTGCCCGCGCCGTTCGGTCCGAGTAAGCCGACAATTTCGCCCGTCTCGACTTTGAGCGATACTTTGTTTACTACCGTGCGCTTTTTAAATGATTTGACTAAGTCTCGCGCTTCAAGATTC
>JBGUYA010000129.1:0-5567 GCA_045118435.1 Quinella sp.
ACTCCTCTTGAACGACCGCCTCGCTACCCTCTTCGACAAATTCGACCGCTAACTTTCCTTACTTACACAATCTGCTTGACACTGCCGATTTTTCAATAATGAGCCGGACGTTGCAAAAGTCCCCTTATTTCTTTGCTTCTATCACGCAATCAAGGAAACTTTTATTAAGAATGTCGTAGGCAAAATTAATGCGCATTCTATTCGCGCCGTCGTATTCCTTCTCCAGCGTGGCATTGAACTTATGGAACAGTTGCTCGAAAGCTGAGAGCTTAATTTTGCTTCTGCTTTTCAAGATTGCCGCCTCTGAGATGTGGGAAAAATTCTTGTAGTTAAAGGCTCGTCTTATTTCCTCACTCATACTGTTCGCTCCAATGAAGAGCAGGAACCACATCATGTCGTAAAAGCTCACTTTGCGCTTGCGGATTAGCAACATAAAGATTTTTATTTCCATTCATCTCTTGAAGGATTGCCTGTAACGTTTCTATCGGATTCATTTTATAACAGTCCTTTCAAGACTATCATAAAATCTTTTCTCCTTTTCGTTAAGTTAATGGCATTGCGCTTTATGCCCATTTGCGCCAAGACGGGCAAACTGTTCACGTGATCAATCCTTTGCAGTCCGACGCCTTGCGCAACATGTTTATTCGTCAGACCAAGAACGACACCATCAACGCTTTAATCGTCGCTGAAGTTATTCGCTTTGGGCGATATTGTGAAACTAAAGTTGCGCCGGAAAATATTGTCGCCTTACGCGAACTTTGCCGCCAACGTTGCCGCTTTTAAAGATCCTGCTATCTGTCTCTTCTACCAAAAGAAACGTGCTGAGGGGAAAGACCATTTGACTGCTATCGGACATGTTTGCCACAAAATCCTTGCTATTATTTTCGCCATCCTTCGTGATAATAAACCTTATCTTCCGACTTCAACCTCTTGACTTTTCATAGCCGGTCTAAAAAAATCGAGTTGAATTATACAATTTTACTGATTATAAATTATACAACAAATATTACACAAATACAAATTTTAGTTTAAAAAATTTCTTTGCTACGCTAAAAAATCTCGACGCCGTCCAAATTGAAGTTCGGGATAAAATTTTTGTCGGAGGTCTTTCCAACTTGGATAAAACAATTTTTAATGCCAAGCTCGATCGCGTGCTCTACGACGGATTTATATTCAAAGGTCGTCAAGGCGCGGCTGATTTTTTTGAATTCACCTGCGCGGAAAATGGGCGTGTACTGATTCATGAGGCTGATAAAAATTTCGTCGCCAAAATTTTTGTAAAGCCAATCGACAATCTTAATCGAGTCGCGCCTGAAGTTCGGTAAGACCAAATGACGAACAATCACGCCGCGAATCAGTTTGTCGCCGTCAAACTGCGGACTGCCGACAAGCTCGAACATTTTCTTTATCGCGGCGGAGGCAATCGCGAAGTAATTCGGCGCGTTGGAAAAAATTTTTGCGGGTTCGTCGTCGAAATATTTCAAGTCGGGCAGAAAAATATCCACGCTCCCGCGCAGAAGTTCAAGCGTCTCAAGATTTTCATAGGCGTTTGAATTCCAGACAATCGGCAAAGTCAAGCCGCGAGCTTTGGCAAGGTCAATCGCCGCGCAAATTTTATCGGTGTAATGCGTCGGCGTCACGAGTTCAATATTTGCCGCGCCTCGATTTTGTTGCTCAAGAAAAATTTCTGCAAGCCGTTCAATCGAAATTTCTTTGCCGAAGCCCTCGTGACTGATTGAAAAATTTTGGCAGTAGACGCACTTCAAATTACAATGCGAGAAAAAAATTGTACCGGCTCCGTTTTCGCCAACAAGGCACGGCTCCTCCCACTTGTGCAAGCTGACAAGAGCGACGCGCAAATTTTTTCCCGCGCGGCAAAATCCCAACGTCTTAGCGCGGTCAACTCGACAGCGACGCGGACAAAGTTCACACATAAAATCCCTCCGCAAATATTTTAGCACATCGGCAGGAAAATTTTTGGCGCGGCAGAATCAATCAGCAGAAAAATTTTGAAGGTGATTTTCTTGGACGATAACAAGGAATTGAACAGCAACGCCGACTTGAACGATAGCGGCGAACTCGATAACGAAGAGCAGCCAAAAAAAGAGACCTCGTTTCTTGGCAAGGTCAGAAATTTTTTTATCTTCCTGATTGTGATGGTGATTCTGGTCGTCGGCGGGTTTGTGGCGGCGGTCAAGTACGACGTCATCACAACGGAGCAGGTAGCCATGCTAAACGAGGAGCTTGGACTTTATCGGTTGCCTCTCGTCGGCAACGGCAGATATTTTGAAGTACCCGAAGGCGTCGAGTGGCCACCGCCCGAAGAAAAACCTACGGAAGAAGAATCGTCCGAACCTGCGCCCGTCATTGAGGAAAAGCCCGCGCCAAAAGTTACTGAAGTCAAGGTAGACAGGAAGGCAATCGACGAGCAACGCGCTCAACGTGAGGCGGAAGAGAAAAAGCGCGTCACTCGGCTTGCACGTATTTACGAGAGCATGAAACCCGAAGACGCCGCCAACGCGCTAATCAATGTCGATTGGGATACGACCGTTTTAATTTTGCAACGCATGAGCGAGGACTCCGTTGCGCAGGTTTTATCGAAAATGGAGCCGGAAGCCGCCGCGCAACTTACAGAAATGCTTTTCGCGGGAACGCAACGCCGAGTTACTACGCCTTATGACACAATGCGCAATGAGCCTGTCAATTCGCCCGAACAACTCGCCTACACCGAATAAAAGCTTATCGTGTGCTTGAGAGTTTCTATTTTGAGCGGCAATGTATCGCCTGCCTCGCCGTCAAGGTCGCTCGTCAATGCAACGGAACTTCTTATCTCGAAAGTCTTTGCTTGTATAGAGAAAATATTCTCGTCGGCTTGAATGCTCTCGCCCGCGAGTATTTTTTTTGCCAAGTTAATCAAAGCGGGCGGCGAACATCTTTTCAGTGCGAGCAAGTCCAACTTCCCGTCGTCAATCTGCGCGGCGTCCGAAATCTTCTTAAAGCCAGCTACCGACGGCGAATTCAATATCAAAAATAAAAAGGCGTCGACAGAAAAATTTTCTCCGTCCGCGACAATCTCAAGCGGCACAGTTTTAAAGTTCTTAAGCTCGCCGAGTCCGCGCAGGTAGTAAGCACTCTTGCCCAAAAAATTTTTCAAGCGTGAATCGACCTCGTGAGCTATCGAAGTAAAGACACCCGCGCTCGCCACGTTGATAAAATATTCCACGCCGTTCACTAAACCCAAGTCAACGGGGCGCGTCTTGCCCTCCGCAACCGCATCAAAAAATCTCTCCGCGTCGATATTCAAGTGCGCGGCAAAATCGTTTGAAGTGCCCGACCCGATAACTCCGACGGGCAAGTCAAGCGAATTTTTTTTGAGCCAATTAATCACGGCGTGCAAAGTGCCGTCGCCGCCCGCCGCGATAACTCCTTCCGCTCCGGAAATTTTCACGCACTCGGCAAAATTTTCATTGTCGCCCGCGCAGGTTCGATAGACCGATAAAAAAATGCCGCGCCGTTGAAAACCTTCTATCACGCCGTCAAGCTGACTTTTAAAAGCCGCATGACCTGACACCGGATTATAAACCAACAAAATTTTCTTCATGACTTAAAAATTCCCAGCCGTCTAAAAATCTTAATCCCAAATCTGCCAATCATTGGGATTCGCGCCATGTCCTCTTCCAACATTCCGCCAATCATCGCCATCGTCGCGAGGTAGACGACACCGCCCGCGAATATCGCGCCGAACGTCGAGAAAATTTCCATGTGCCATTCCGCTATCGTCAAGTCGTAGAAAAACTTCACGACTAAAGCCATTGCGCCCGACGCCGCGATTGTCTTCAGCAGTTGACCGAACTCTATCTTGTAGCCAATGTACTTGTAGATAAAATATAAATTGATGAACGCCGCGACGCCCATATCCGCCGCCGTCGCCCAAGCCGCGCCCATGATTCCCAGCGAAGGTATCGCCGTCAACGTCCAGTTCAAAACGACTTTCGCCGCCGCCGCCAAAACCATATTCACCATTGGAATTGTCGTGTGTCCGAGTCCTTGCAAAACGCCTGTCGAAACTTGATGAAGTCCGAGTAAAATTATCGACACCGCGCTTATCATGACGGCGGGACCCGCACCCGGCGCGTTGTAAATCAAACTCGCTATCGGCGTCGCAAGGAAGAACATTATCACGAACGCGGGGAAGCACACGAAGTTTGAAATGCGAACTGCCGCCGCCGTCTGTCTAAAGATTCGCGCCGAGTCTTTCAAAGCTCGCGCCTCCGAAATCGCCGGCACGATTGACACTGCCAACGACGCTGTTAAGATCGTCGCAAGGTTTATCAGCGGCACCGCCATTCCCGTTAAGTACCCGAAAAGCTCCGTCGCCTGTCGCACGGAATAGCCCGCCACTTCCAAGCGTTGCGGCACAATCATTAAGTCCAAGTTCGAGACGACCGGCAACATGATTGACGCCGCGCTGACCGGCAACGCCAACTTGAAAATCCGCTTGATGATTGCAAGCCGCGACTCTTGAGCTGTCTCCGGCGCAGGTTGCAAATTTACGCCGTAAGTCTTTTCTATGTCGCGGTTTAATTTTATGTGGAAGTAGACGAGGACGATTAAGCCCGTCACGGCTCCCGCCAATGCGCCGAGACTCGCGCCCGCCGCCGCGTATTCAAGTCCCATTGGCAAGAACAAGTCCGCAAGCATTATCATGACGATTACGCGGAAAATTTGCTCGACGATTTGGCTGACCGCCGTCGGCGTCATGCGTTGCCAACCTTGCAAATATCCGCGCGACGCCGCCAAGAACGTTACAAAGAAAATTGTCGGCGACAACGCCACTATAGACAAGTGCGCACGCGGGTCGCGTATGAATTGCCAATCTATCAGCCAATCCGCCGATAAATACGTCAGCACCGAGAAAAATATTCCCGTCAACATCATTAGAAACATTGATATTCGGAAGACGCGTTGCGCCCCGTAAATGTCTTTCAACGCGACGCGTTCCGCCGTGATGATTGAGATTGCGACGGGAACGCCCGCTTGCGAGATTGTCATTGCGAAAAAGTAAATCGGGAACGCCATTTGATAAAGCCCGATGCCTTCACCGCCCAATATTCTTGAGACGAAAATCCAATTCAAAGAGCCGATGACCTTCACGACAAAACTTGCCACCGTCAAGATGAACGTGCCCTTCAAAAATTTTTCGCCGGATTTTGTTTCTGTCATTCTATTTACTGCACCGCCTCAAGGTTGCAAAAAGATTTCGCCACAGATATAATTTGTTAGGTGTTAGGTGTTAGGGGTTAGGTGTTAGGGGTTAGTCCTAAAACCTAATACCTAAAACCTAACACCTCAAACCTAACGCCTGTAAGCTCAAAGCTATTTTCGCCGAAGTTTTTCATAATCCTTTTTGAAACGGAGGCAACTTGACAATGCCGAGAATTTACGACCCGAAATATCCGAACGGCTTTATCGAAGTTGACCACATTAACGGCTACCTCTTGCCCGGTCCCGATATTTACGTTGAGCCGCGCGATACTCCTTTCTTCCGCGTGCCGCCAATGATTAAA
>JBGUYA010000130.1:0-10200 GCA_045118435.1 Quinella sp.
AAAAATCTTCGCCCGACCTTGACGACGAGGATAACTCCGCCGACGAGGAAAAATCTTCGCCCGACCTTGACGACGATGATAACTCCGCTGACGAGGAAAAATCTTCGCCCGACGTCGACGACGAGGATAACTCCGCCGATGAGGAAAAATCTTCGCCCGACGACGACGAGGACAACTCCGCTGACGAGGAAAAATCTTCGCCCGACGACGACGAGGACAACTCCGCTGACGAGGAAAAATCTTCGCCCGACCTTGACGACGAGGATAACTCCGCTGACGAGGAAAAATCTTCGCCCGACCTTGACGACGAGGATTACTCCGCCGACGAGGAAAAATCTTCGCCCGACGACGACGAGGACAACTCCGCTGACGAGGAAAAATCTTCGCCCGACGTCGACGACGAAAACTCCGCTGATCTTGAAAAAGCTTCGCCCGACGACAACATGGATAACTCCGCTGACGTTGAACAAGTTGCGCCCGAACTTAGCGCGGAAGAAAATAAAATCCCGATTGAGGAAATGCTTGCTATCAATCGCGCCTATTGCAACGGTTGCGAGGCTTGCGTGAATATCTGCCCGAAAGACGCAATTAAAATGGTTCGCGACGTTGAGGGCTTTGCTTATCCGCAAGTTAATCACAGCTTGTGCATAAACTGCGGGCGTTGCAGTGCGACTTGTCCGGTGCTCAACTTCGTGCCGAAAAGCATTAACGCTTTCCCGCTGACCGTCGCGGCAGTTCATCCTAATGAAAAAATTCTTCGGCAAAGTTCGTCGGGCGGCGCGTTCACGGCTTTGAGCGAATTTATCTTGAACAATGGCGGCGTGGTTTTCGGCGCGGGTTTCAGTAAAAATTGGCGCGTTCGTCATGCGTCGGTTAAGAAGCTCGACAATCTAAACAATCTGCGCGGGAGCAAGTACGTTCAAAGCAAAATCGGTGACATTTACAAGCAAGTTAAAACTGCACTTGCCAAGTCGCTTGTCTTGTTCAGCGGCACACCCTGCCAATGCGCCGGCTTAAAACATTTTCTCGGCAAGGACTATGACAATCTTTTGACAGTTGAAGTAATTTGTCAAGGAGTGCCTTCGCCCAAACTTTGGGAACGTTACATCGACCGGCTCGGCTACGCGCACGAAGTCGCAGGTGTCAACTTCCGCTCCAAACGCAACGGCAAGATTCAAAGCATGGATATAAATTTCTTCGACCAAGAACACAGAGCAAGCTCAATCGCTGATAATCTTTACGGAAGATATTTTTGGCAAAATTTATCTTTGCGACCGAGTTGCCACAGTTGCCATTTCAAATTTCCGAACGGGCAAGCTGATTTGACATTGGGCGACGCTTGGGGCGTTGAAGATTTTGCGCCGGAAATGTATGACGAGCGCGGCGTGTCGTTAATCTTAGTTCACACGCGGAAGGGCGCGAGCGTTTTGGAGCGGACGAATTTAAAATTTCAACCCGTCAATTTCTCCGACGCTTTGAAAAAAAATCCGCTGTTCATAATGTCTGCGCTTGTGGATTCTCGTCGCGCAAGTTTCTTTAACGTGCTTGCCGAAAATGACGATTGGTATGCCGTCATGCAAAAATATTACAGGTCCATAATTCAAGACGGAGACACGGCGAACGACGCGGCGATTTTTGAGGAGCGTTTCGCACAGCTTGCCGCGCAGATTCGCCAACAGTTCGAGAAAAATATTTTGGTCGTGTTCACGCCCGAGAGCAAGCATGACCGAAAAAATTTGGCGATATTTTTTGAGCGGAACTTTAAAAATAGCGGCGTGTATCTCCTTGAGCCGGGCGAAAGTTCAACTCTTCTTTGCACGGAAAGTTTTTCGCAAATTACTTCCGAGCTTAAAGACACTGCCGAGCTGAGCGACTTTGTTAAGCAACGCAACGTCATGGAAGTTTTCGTCAAGCTCCCGTTGGACTTCGGCGACAACTCGCCCGCAATGATTGACTGGCTGAACAACTGCGGCTTGCCCGCGAAAACTTTTGCTCAAAAGTAGAGACTTCCCGCCCGTAAATCATGTATTCATACAATAGTTATTTGACAGTTTATGACGCATTAAATATAATTTATGCGTCGAATTTTTTTTTGTAACTTTTGGGAGGGAAATTTTTTTATGGATTTGTCGCAACTGTTAAACGACGTGAATGACTTTGTATGGGGTCCGATAATGCTGGCGTTCCTCGTCGGCACGGGCATTTTCTTAACAATTCGCTTGAAATTTTTGCCATGGATAAACCTTTGGTACGCAATCAAAATGATCATGCTACACAAGACCGATAACAAGGGCGACCTGTCACCGTTCCAATCGCTCATGACGGCGTTATCGGCGACGGTCGGCACGGGTAATATCGTGGGCGTAGCGACGGCAATGGTACTCGGCGGACCCGGCGCGATTGTCTGGATGTGGATAAGCGCGGCGTTCGGGCTTTCGACGAAGTACGGCGAATCGGTTTTGGCAGTCAAGTATCGCGAGACGAACTCGGTCGGCGAAATGGCTGGCGGTCCCATGTACGCTATGAAAAACGGAATTGGCGGCGCGTTCGGAAAGTTTATGGCGGCGGCGTTTGCGTTTTTCGCGGTGTGTTCGTCGTTCGGTATCGGCAACATGACGCAGGCGAATTCAATCAGCTCAGCGTTCAGTTCGCTGGGTGTCTCGACGGAAGTCACAGGCGCAATTTTGGTTGTATGTTCGCTGGCAGTTCTGATTCGCGGCGTGCATTCAATCGGCAAAGTCTCAAGCTTTATTGTGCCGAGCATGGCGTTTTTCTATATCCTGTTCACGGTGATAATCGTCATTAAGAATTTTGAAAATGTGCCCGTCGGCTTGGCGGTCATGTTGCAAATGGCTTTCTCGACGGAAGCAGTTGCTGGCGGCGTCGGCGGCTCAATCGTTGCAAGTATGTTGACGGCAATGCGTTGGGGCGTAGCGCGCGGCGTCTTCTCGAACGAGGCGGGACTTGGCTCGGCTCCGATTGCGGCGGCGGCGGCTCGCACTGACCACGCCTCGCGTCAAGGTTACGTCAACATGACGGGAACTTTCTTTGACACAATGATTATCTGCTTTTTGACGGGCTTGGTTATCGCGAGTTCGGGCGTACTCGGAAGCGTCGACCCTGAAACGGGCAAATTGATTTCGGGCGCACCGCTAACGATTTTGGCGTTCAGTACGGTTTACGGCGAAGGCGCGAAGTATATCGTCTCGATTGCCCTTGCGCTGTTCGCTTACTCGACGATTCTCGGCTGGGAGTATTACGGCGAAAAATCTTTGGAGTATCTCGTTAAGGCTCGCCCCGTGATTATCGGCTACCGCGTGCTTTTCAGTCTCATAACTTTTATCGGCGCGACGCAGACGCTTGATGTCGTTTGGAATTTCTCCGACACAATGAACGGCTTGATGGCTATCCCGAACTTGATCTGCCTTGTAATTCTCAACAAGGACATTGCCAACGAGTGCTTCGATTATCAAAAGAACTTTATCGCGCAGAAGAAATAATGCATAATTCGTAATGCGTAATGCGTAATGATTTTGGCTTTCCAATTACGCATTGCGCATTTCGCATTCCTAATTGCTTTTCAGCGGCTGTGGAAATTTTTTTTTGCCTGTTGTAGAATATTGCAAAGATAAAGAAATGGGAGGGAACGATTTGGCGAAATTCAAAGCAAAAAAATCCGCCGCAGTGAAAATCTCGGCGTGTTACATGGTCAAGAACGCCGCGCAGGATTTGGCTCGCTCGCTTGAGAGTTTGACAAAGTACGTTGACGAGATAATCGTTGTCGATACTGGCTCGACTGATTCAACCGTTGAAGTCGCTCAAAAGTTCGGCGCGAAAATTTTTCATGAACAATGGCAAAATGATTTCGCGACGCCGCGCAACGTTGCGCTTCGTGAGGCTAAAGGCGATTGGATTGTATTTCTCGACGCCGACGAATATTTTATCAACGATACTGCGAAAAATCTGCGCGAAGTTATAAGGCTCGCGCAAAAGGCGAAGGCGCAAGGCATCAGCGTCAACCTTTTGAACGTCGACGCCGACGACGACAACAAAGTTATCAACGGTACTTATCTGCTGAGGATTTTTGAAAACGCGGCGGGCATTCACTACGTCGGCAAAATTCACGAGGAAGTTTATCTGAACGACAAACCCCTTGCTCGCGCGTCGTCTCCCGCAAATCTCTTGACGCTCTATCATACGGGCTATTCAAAGACGATTATCCGCTCAAAGCTCGAACGCAACTTGAAACTTCTGCTTGAGGAGCTTGAAACTTCCGACGCGCCCGAACGTGTTTATGCTTACCTTGCCGATTGCTATTACGGTTTGGAGGATTGGGCGAATGCAGAAAAATTTGCGCGGCTTGAGCTTGACACGAGAAAAAATCCGTCGAATCGCCCCGCGCGAATTCTGATTGAGATTTTGGAGAAAGACCCTGCGCGGTTCGAGGAGTACTTTGAAATTTCCAAGTTGGCAGTCGCGCGTTATCCCAAAGTTCCGGAATTCTCGGCGCAGTTGGCTGATTGCTTTGCAAAACGCGGCGAGTATCGTAAAGCGGCGGAAGAAATGCGCCGCGCCCTTACCAAAGCCAAAAATTATAAGGACGAGTTCGAGAACTCCAACTTTGACGCAACCAAGATTAAAATCGCGCAGGAGCTTATCGACAAATGGAGCTTGCCGATTTCTCTTTGCTACATGGTCAAGAACGCCGCGCAGGATTTGGAAATTTCTCTGGCGAGCGTGTCACGATACGTCAACGAGATAATTGTTGTCGACACCGGCTCGACTGATTCAACCGTCGAAGTTGCTCAAAAATTCGGCGCAAAGATTTTTCACGAGACTTGGCAGGACGACTTCGCGACGCCGCGCAACGTTGCACTCAGCGAGGCTAAGGGCGATTGGATTGTCTTTCTCGACGCCGACGAATATTTTGTAAATGACACCGCTAAAAATCTGCGCAAGGCGATTCGGCTCGCTCAAAAGAATAAATTTCAAGGACTGTCGATAAGTTGGATAAATGTCGACGCCGACAACGACAATAAAATCATTTCGGCGGAGCACGCGCTGAGGATTTTTGAGAACGTGCCCGGGCTTCACTACGTCGGCAAGATTCACGAAGTGCCCTATATCGGCGACAAGATTTTAACGAACATCACAATGATTGGCGACGACTTGTTGACGCTCTATCATACGGGCTATTCATCGTCGATTGTCAAGGCGAAGTTTGAACGCAACTTGAAACTTTTGCTTGAGGAGCTTGAAACTTCCGACGCGCCCGAACGAACTTATGCTTATCTTGTCGATTGCTATTACGGTTTAGGCGATTATGATAACGCGGAGAAATACGCGCGTCTTCACGTCGAGAAGATTAAAAGTTTAAGCACGCGCCCGATTAAAATTCTGTTGGATATTTTGTCAAAGACGCCTGCGCGAGCGGAAGATTATCGCGCAATGCTCAAGCTTGCCGCCGAAACTTATCCGAAAAATCCGGAGTTTTCCGCGCAACTCGCAAAGTTTTTCGCAAGTCAAGGCGACTACCGCCCCGCGATTGAGGAAATGAATTGTGCGCTTGAGAAATTTAAAAAGCACGACGGAACTTTCATTGATTCCGACTTCGACGCGGAAGAAGAAAAATCTGCGCGGGAGTTGATTGAGACTTGGAGCAAGACAATTTCGGCGTGCTATATCGTCAAGAACGGCGAAAAAGATTTGGAGCGTTCGCTTAAAAGTTTGGCTGAATGCGTCGACGAAATTATTGTTGTCGATACTGGCTCAACGGACGACACTGTCGAAGTTGCCAAAAGATTCGGCGCGAAGATTTTTCACGAGACTTGGCAAAATGACTTCGCCACGCCCCGCAACGTCGCTTTGAAGGCGGCTAAGTGCAGTTGGATTGTCTTCCTCGACGCCGACGAATACTTTATCAAGGGTACCTCGAAAAATCTCCGTCAAGCCATTGAACAGGCGCAGGAGAAAAATATCAAGGGCGTGTTTGTCAATCTGGTGAACGTCGACGCCGACAACGACAATAAAAATCTCGGTGCGAGTCGCGTTCTGCGCCTCTATGAAAACGCGGCGGGCGTTCATTATGTTGGCAAGATTCATGAGCAAGTTTTTATCGGCGACGAACTTTTGACCAGCTTGATGAACGTGTCGGCTGAGTTGCTGACGCTTTATCACACGGGATATTCCGAATCAATTCACAAGGCGAAGTTGGAGCGGAACTTAAAGGCGTTGCTTGAGGAGCTTGACGCCACCGACAACCCCAAGAGAATTTACGGCTACCTTGCCGAAACTTATCACGCTTTGAAAGACGATGACAACGCAGAAAAATATGCGCGGCTTGACTTCGATACGGGCGAAACTCTCTCCGACAGTTCGACGCGCGTTCTTTTGGAAATTTTATCTAAGTCTCCCGATAAGCGCGACGACTATTTGAAATATCTGCGGCTTGCGATTGAGCGTTACCCGAAAGTTCCCGAATTCTCCGTAAAACTCGCCGAAGCTTTGGCGGATAAGGAAGAGTATCAAGCGGCAGTTGACGAGATGAATCGCGCGATTGAAAAATTTGAAAACCTCAAAAAAGACGTCAATGCCTCGAACTTTAACGCAAATTCTTTGACGTATTGCAAAGATCGTACGTTCGAGTGGGAAACAAAAATTTATGAGCAAAAGGCAAATCTCCCGCCCGAAGAAAAAAGCCTTGAAGTCAAAAAGTTGATGAAAGAATTAGTTCATGCAGTGGATGTTCTTCACGATACAGAAAAAATCGTACGGGTAGCAGAAAAAATTTTCGCAATAAAACCCACCGAGCGGGTACCTTTGGAAAAAGTCGCTTCCATTTACAGTGACCACAACTTGTCGGATAAGACGAACGAAGTCCTCACTTTTATTGAAAAAAATTTTCCGCCGGGTTCTTTTAGCTTAATGTTGCGGGCGCGAATCTACTATGCCAAAAAAGATATGATCACCTGTATAAAAGTTCTCAAGCAAGCACTTGCCCTCGACGGAGATTTATTTGAAAAAATTACTATAAATAACACGCTCGCGCAAGCTTATCGCTATATCGGTGAACCAGAAAAGGCTTACATTAATTATAAACATAATGCCACTCTTGATTTAGATTCCATTAAAAATACTCCGTATTACGAACAGGTAAAAGTAGTTTTTCTTCAAGATTATCAAAATATGTTATTCAACATGCACTATCTTAACGTCAGTCGCGAGGAGCTTTTTTATTGGACTAAAAAGTTCAATAAAATTTTCGCATATATTCCGCGCTACAAGCACAACGTCAATAAGCACGCTAGGCATAAAAAAATTCGCGTCGGCTACATTTCGCCCGACATAAGATTTCACGTCGTCGCCTTTTTCAGTATGCATTTCTTCAAGAGTTATGACAAAATGCGCTTTGAAGTTTACGCTTATGCCAACAACCACCCAGACAGAGTGACAGGAGAATTCGAGGCGGAAATTGACGTTCTGCGCAACATTTTGAATAAACCTGCCCACGAAGTCGCCGCGCAGATTGTCAAGGATGAGATTGATATTTTGGTTGACTTGGCGGGACACAGTGCCAACAATCGCCTTGACGTTATGGCGTACAAGCCCGCGCCGATTCAAATTTCGGGCATCGGTTGGTTCGATTCAACGGGGCTTGATACCATTGACTACTTCCTTGCGGACAAATACACTGACCCCGAAGGTCTCAACGAAAATTTTTTCACAGAAAAAATTCTGCGCCTGCAGCACAGTCATTTTTGTTTCGTGTGGCACGATTTCCCGCATATGACGACGCCCGCGCCTTGCCTTAAAAAAGGTTACGTGACTTTTGGGAGCTTCAATCACTTTGCAAAGACTACGGACGAGATTTTGAGAGCGTGGGGAAAAATTTTAAACGCCGTGCCAAACTCGCGGCTCTTTCTCAAAACTTCGGCTTTTCACGAGAATTGCGGGCTTGAACTTGCCAAAGAACGCATGACGGCGGCGGGCATTGACGTTGAGCGCGTCGACTTTGAAGATTTTAATCTCGTTTATGTTCAATGTTATGAACGTGTTGACATTGCGCTTGACACTTTCCCATATCCCGGCGGCGGCACAACTTGCGACGCGCTTTATATGGGCGTGCCCGTGATAACTCTGGTCGGCGAGCGGCACAATTCGCGCTTCGGCTATTCTCTGCTTATGAATATCGGGCTTGAAGAGCTGTGCGCCTTCACGATTGATGATTACGTTCAAAAGGCGATTGACCTTGCAAATGATTGGGAGCGGCTCGGCGAATATCATTTGACAATTCGCAGGAAAATGGAAGAGTCGCCCGTCATGAACGATACGATTTACATGGGCGAGGTTGAGGCGGCTTACGAGAAAATTTTCAACGCCTGGATTAACAAGAAGCCATTGCCCAATTTCCCGCAAGATCCCGAACCCATTACCGAAGAGATTGCCGATAAATATATCAAGCGGGCAAAGGAATATCTGCCGTTGGAAAAGCCGGGCGGCGGCAGCAAGTTCAAGAGTCGTTTCGATTTAAAGCGTACGCTGTATTATGCCGAGCTTGCCGCGCAGTGTCCGGCGAAGATTGATTCGGATTTGCTTTTGATGATAGCCGACAGGAGACATTTGACAGATGATAATATCGGCGCGTATGAAGTCATGCACAAATCGATTGAACGACTTTATCCGCCCTACGACGAAGCAAAGGATTATTCCAACAACGTACTCGCGGAGCACTTTAACAGAATGGCGAAGTATTCGCTGGACAACGGGCGTTATATGGAGGCGTTGGAAAATTACGAGCGGGCGTTTGACCTTTGCGAGAAACCGCAGCGCAAGCTTGAATTCTACGACGCAATTTTGTTGACGTTGCATTTCTTGGACGTTCCGAGCGAAGACTTGGTTGCGCCGCATTTCGAGTATCAGAAATTTTTCGAGGGCATTAAACATTTTACGACTTATCACAAGCCGCACAAGCGGATAAGGGTCGGCTACATTTCAGGCGACTTCAGGCAACATGCGGCGTTCGCGGTTGTCTTCGGGCTGATTTCCTGTCACGACAAAAAGAAGTTCGAGGTCACTTGCTACAGCCGCAACAAATCCGACGACACTTACACGGAGCTTTTCAAGAAAGCCGTCGAGCATTTCGTAAGCGTCAATGATATGACAGACGAGGAGATTGCGCAGAGAATTCACGACGACGAGATTGATATTGCGTTCGACTTGGCGGGACACACGGGGCATAACGGCTTGCCGGCGTTGGTGTATCGTCCCGCGCCCGTGCAGATTTGCGGCATTGGTTACATGTCGACGACGGGCTTAAAGGAGATTGATTACTTCGTGACCGATGAAGTCCTTGACCCGCCGGGACAAAATCGCGAGCAATATTTCAGCGAGAAGTTTTTGTACATGCCCGCGCAGTTTTGTTATTTCCGCCCCGAAAAAATTCCTGCGTCGGAGGGCGCGGCTTGTGTCGAAAATAAATACGTGACGTTCGGGACGATTTGCCGCTACTCCAAGATTAACGACGACATGTTGACGATTTGGAAGACAATTCTTGACCGTGTGCCCGACGCGAAGTTGATAATGCGCGCGCAGGAATTCATTAGCAATAAGACGGTCGACGAACTTTACAGCCGCATGAAAAATATGGGCTTTGATATAAATCGGGTTGTCTTCCGTCCTGCCGTTGACAGTGCCGGTTATTTCAATGCGATAAGGCAGATTGATATTATGCTTGACGCCTATCCTTACGTGGGCGGCACGACCAATCTTGACGCGCTTTATATGGGTGTGCCCGTCGTCAGTCTTTACGGCGAGCGGCACTCGACGCGCTTTGGCAAGAGTATTCTGGAGAGCGTTGGCTTGGGCGAGCTTGCGGTCAGCACTGTTGAGGATTATATTGCCCGCGCAGTCGGACTTGCCGGCGATTTCGATACGCTTGACCTTTTGCATAAAAATCTGCGCAACATGTTCTTGAACTCCGACGCGCTCAATCCCGTTAAATATTGTCGGCTCATGGAGAAAAAGTTTGAGGAGTTGTTAAAAGACAAGAAAAGGTGATTCATTATGCCCAAGCTCTTTGACCCGAAATATCCGAACGGCTTTATCGAAGTCCCGCACATTAACGGCTACCTCTTGCCCGGTCCCGATATTTACGTTGAGCCGCGCGATACTCCTTTCTTCCGCGTGCCGCCAATGATTAAA
>JBGUYA010000131.1:0-7559 GCA_045118435.1 Quinella sp.
CAATGGCAAGAACGCGAACACGTCAATCAGGGCATTTGGATTGATATTTTCCCGTTTGACCCTGTGCCGCCTTTTTCCAACAAGCAACATAAAATAAGTTACGAAATTGAACGGGAAATGTTATTCGCAATCGCTTTGCCCGACATTATAAAAAATGCGTTGGGAAAAAATGAGCCGCTCTTAATCAAGCGTGAAATTTTGGAAAATTTTCTCGCCCTCCCACATAAACAAAAGGTTTTAAATCTGGATTCATTCGCGCTGAAAAATTTTTCGTCGTCTGAATATGTTGGTCAACTTCGCGGGCATTGCTTGGCAAATCTGCCGTTCCGTTATGCTTTGAAAAATTTTGAAGAAACGGTTTACTTGCCGTTCGAGATGATAGAACTTCCTGCGCCAAAAGGTTATGCGGATTGTTTGACTTCAGTTTATGGCAACTGGCATGAGTTGGTAAAATATCCCGCGCACATTTTGGATTACAGTGTCGACATTTCATCGGAAGAATATTTCAAAGCGGCGTTGAAAAGTGAGCCGCAAAAATAATTTTTTGGAGGAAAAACTTATGAGTACAATAGCTTTGATTCTTGCATCGGGGAAGGGGCAGCGCACGCGCCAGGACATTCCCAAGCAGTTCATCAACGTTTACGACAAGCCGATTTTGATTTATACGCTTGAAAACTTCCAGAAGCACCCCGAAATCGACAGTATCTTTGTCGTGTGTCTCGACGGCTGGCAGGATATTCTTCGCGCCTACGCCCGCCAATACAACATTACGAAGTTGAAGGCAATCGTCAATGGCGGCGCGACGGTTCAAGAGTCCTCGCGCAACGGTGTCTTCGCGATTAAGGAGCAATACGCTGACGACGACATCGTTATTATTCATGACGGGATTCGTCCGATGGTCGATGAGGAAGTTCTCTCCGACGTTATCGCGACTTGCAGACAGTACGGCAACGGCGTAACGAGCTTGCCCTACAACGAACAGATTTTCCGTAAGCTCAACGAGACTTGCACTAAGGAATACATTAACCGCGACACCCTGCGCCGCGTTCAAACTCCGCAAGCCTACAAACTCGGCAAGCTTTACTGGGCTTACAAGAAGGCGTTCGAGGAGGAGATTGGGATTTACGGCTCCTCCTACGTCAATACGATGATGGTCGATTTGGGCGAAACGCTTTACTTCGCGAGCGGCTCCGACAAAAATATCAAGATAACGACCGTCGACGACATTGAAATTTTCAAGACGCTCATTTCCGCCAAGAAAACTTCCTGGCTTAAGTAAGGCGGTTTTCATACTTTCTTTGTTGCGCCCAAAGAAAGTATGCAAAGAAAGGGCGTAAGACCCGCTTATTTTGCGTCCGGCAAAATAGCGCGGGCGGTCGCGCGTCCTGCGCGACCGGATTTTTGCTAACCGCTACGTTTTTTATTTCTTAAGAAGGAATGAATCGGCATGTACATTAATCATAAAATTTACGACGAGGATATAAATTCCGTCGCGAGTGAAAATTTGGCGTGGGAAAAGTTGGCGGGCAAGACTTTGCTTTTGACGGGTGCGAGCGGGCTTATCGGCACAATGATTGTCGATGTGCTCATGAAAAAAAATCGCGCCGACAATCTCAACGTCAAAGTCTTGGCGGCGGGGCGCAATGAAAAAATCGCCGGCGAACGCTTTGCAGATTACATTGGCGATAAAAATTTCGAGTTCGTCAAGCTTGACGTCAACGCGCCGATTGAAAATGATTTCGCCGTTGACTTCATAATCCACGCGGCGAGTAATACCCATCCGCTCCTTTACTCGACTGATCCTGTCGGCACAATGACGGCGAATATTTTAGGCACGTACAACCTTTTGGAGTTCGGGCGCAGGAAAAAGATTGAGCGGTTCGTCTTCGTGTCGAGCGTCGAAATTTACGGCAAGGCTCTCAATGATGATGACCTTTACGACGAAAAATATTGCGGCTACATTGACTGCAACACGCTCCGCGCGGGCTATCCCGAAAGCAAGCGGGCGGGCGAGGCTCTTTGTCAAGCTTATATCAGCCAGCATAAAATGGACATTGTGATTCCGCGCTTGTCAAGGATTTACGGCGCGACAATGCGGCTCAACGACTCAAAGGCAATGAGCGAATTTATCATGAACGGCGTACGCGGCGAGGACATTGTTTTAAAAAGTAAAGGCGTGCCGAGATTTTCTTATTGCTACGTCGCGGATACGGTCAGCGCAATGCTTTACTGCTTGCTCAACGGCAAATGCGGCGAGGCTTACAACGTCGCCGATTCGAGCGAGATTTTATCCCTGCGCGAGATTGCGGAGTATATCAGCGGGCTTGCGGGCAGGAAAGTTGTCTTCGAGTTGCCGAGCGAAACGCAGGCGAAAGGCTTTTCAAAGGCAGTCAACGCTATCATGCCCAACGACAAATTACGCGGGCTTGGTTGGACGCCCAAAGACGATACGCGCTCCGGCGTCAAGAAGACAATCGAGATTTTAAAAGACAAGTTGCAGGTGCTGTGAATGTTTATCTATCGCAAGCCGACGTTCGCCGACGTGGATCAAATGTACGATTTAATCGCGGGCTACGCGGCGCAAGGGTTCATGTTGCCCAAGCCGTACAACGTGCTTTACGAGACGCTACGTGAATTTGTCGTGGCGGAGGCGGACGGAAAAATCGTCGGAGTTGGTGCGCTACATTTGACGTGGAATGAACTTGCGGAAGTGCGGTCAATGGCGGTTCACCCCGACTTTTCACGGCAGGGAATCGGCTCGGCGATTGTCAAGAAACTTTTGGAGGAAGGGCGCGTCGTCGGAGTAAAGAAATTCTTCACGCTGACTTATCGCCCAGAATTCTTTAAATCGCTCGGTTTCGCGCTGACGGAAAAAGAATCTCTGCCACACAAGATTTGGAAGGAGTGCATTGACTGCCCGAAGTTCGCCAACTGCGACGAAATCGCCATGACGCTTGAATAAAAAATTTTCCCCTCGCTGTCGAGATTGGCAGGGGGGAATTTTTTTTTGTTGAATTTTTAAGCGAGAAAATTTTGGAGGGAATTTTTATGGCAGAAGAAATTATCACGGAAGAAAAGGGCAGAATTCATATCAAAGGCACGGGCTACGCCGAACAGGCTCCCGACCTTGTTATCTTGTCGATGACTTTGACCGCGCAGAACAGAGAATACTCCGCCGCTATGAAAATCGGCAGTCAGCAAATCGAAATGCTCCGCGAGGCGATTGTTGAGGCAGGTTTCAAAGCCGACGACCTCAAGACGATAAATTTCAACGTCACCACGCTTTACGACAACGAGGAATACAAAGACGGCAAGACGACCCGCTACCGCAAAGTTTTTAGCGGCTTCGAGTGTCGCCACGACTTGCGCTTGACTTTCGACTTTGACAACAAAAAGCTTAACCGCGCAGTCGATACGATTGCCGCTTGCCTGTCGCAACCGAAAATTTCTATCGCCTTCACGATAAAAGACTTGAACGCCTTTAACGACGAAATTTTGAAAGCCGCCGCCCGCGACGCCCGCCGCAAAGCTGAAATTCTCTGCGCGGCGTCTAACGTAAAGCTCGGTCGTCTTCTCGATATAAATTATTCTTGGAATGAAATAGCCGTTCGTCGTGAGCAAACACTTTGCGAGGAGTGCCCGACCGCCGACAAAGCCGCGTTCGACTTTCAGCCCGAAGAGATTAAGGCGACCGACACGGTGGATTTTTTGTGGGAGATTGAGTCATGACTAAGCAATTAAAGTTTACGGTCGGCGGCTTTTTTTGCGGCTACAAGACTGTTGAAATTTCTATCGGGACAAAAAAAGTTTCATACAAAATTTTGCGCAACGGCTTGGAGGAGGTCACTAAGAAAAAATCTCGCACAGTTGAAGTTAGCGACGAGTGGCTTGCCGAGTTCGACGCACTCGATATTTTTTCGTGGGAGAAAAATTACTCCAATGCCGAAACTTGCGACGGGACGCAGTGGGAATTGACGCTCAAGCACGGTAGAAAAAGTTATCGCGGCGGAGGCTCCAATGCTTATCCCGAAAATTGGACGCGGTTTTTGGATTGGCTCGACGCGCTGATTCCCGAAATGCATTTTGTCTATCGTGAGCGGCTCGAAAAGGTGACGCTGAATTATTCGCGCGAGGAACTTTTTGAGACGTTGACGCTTGACCGCCGCAAGAAATCTTTGACGCTCGACAAAAATTTTTCTCATCACGTCTACAATCTCGACTTGAAAGAAATTTTCGACGCCGCGCAAAGTTTATTCGACAACGCAGAAATTCAACAGCTCGAAGAATTCGCCACGCCTAAAATAAAAATCGAACTCGTCAGGCATGACGGCTCGATTGAGAACTTTGAAACTATTTACAGCGAAGCTTGCCTGCCGGGCTTGACGGAATTCATAACGAAAATTCGCGGCGTCGTCAACGATTTGACCGCTGAAATTTTTACGCCGGGCGCGGGCAACGTTATCAATAGGCAGGGCAAATATATTTTCTGCAAAGTGCAATTCAAGGACAGCTACAAATCCTACAGCTACCGCACCGAAGACGAGACGCTTTCAGTCGGCGACGTGGTTGATGTGCCCGTCGGCAAGAATAACGACGTGGCGCAGGCGCGCATTGTCGAAATCGGCTACTTCGACGAGGCGGAGGCTCCCTTTCCCATTGACAGGATTAAAAAAATTATCGGCAAGCACATTGCCGACGATTGGGAGAATTATTGAGTAGGTATTATTAGGTGTTAGGTTATAGGTTATAGGTATTAGGTTTTAGCTAATACCTAACCCCTAACCCCTAACACCTAACCCTTCCATTTTTTCTAAAGCCGCTCGCGCAGCTTCTTGCTCGGCGGTTTTTTTGCTACGCCCGACGCCTCGCCCGAAAATTTTTCCGTCAATCAACGCCGCCGCCTCAAAAGTCCGGTCGTGATCGGGACCATCCGCGCCTAGCTCTATGTAGGAGAGTTTCAACGGAGGATGACTTTGAATCACTTCCTGCAACTTGCTTTTGTAATCCTTCGGAATACCCGTGACTTTGACGCGCTCAAACTCCGCGCCGAATTGCCGAAAAATATAATCGCGAGCAACTTCCCAGCCGCAATCGATATAAATCGCGGCAATGACCGCCTCCAATGCGTCTTCAAGATTTGAATCACGCCCGCGTCCAAAAGCAGGTTCTGTGGGACCGAGTAAAAGCAATTTGTCAAGTTTTATTTCCTCAGCAACGCGCGTCAGCGTCGATTGTCGAACAATTCCTGAACGCGTCTTGGTAAGTTCGCCCTCCTTGAGATGTGTGAAGTGCTCGAAAAGATAAGTCGCCGCCGCCAATCCCAAAACTGCGTCGCCTAAAAATTCCAAGCGTTCGTTATACTTTATGCGCGGCTCGAATTCATTTGCGTAGGATTTATGCGTCAAGGCGACGTGCAAAATTTCTATGTGCGAAAATTTTATTCCTATGCTCGCTGCAAATTTTTCTAACTGCGCCCGCCGCTTGTCAGTCAAAACGTCTTCAACCCACTCTTCGCCTTCGGGCTGTTCAAAAATTTTCTCGTCTATCGTCAAAAATATCGCCTCCGCTAAAATTTTTATCAGTTTAGTAAATCGGCGCGTTGTTGTCAAAAGAAATTTTTTAGTGTAGATTAGGCGTCGAAAGGAAGTGACTGAAAATGTTTTTGGAGGAGCGGCAGTCAAAGATTTTGGAGATGTTGGAGCGCGACGGCAAAGTTTTGGTCAAAGAGCTGGCAGAAATTTTCGCGGTAACGGAGGATTCAATCCGAAAAGATTTAGGCTCGCTGGAGTTGGACGGGAAATTGAAACGGACTTACGGCGGCGCAGTCTCGATTGAGGAGAAATTGCAGATGACGGAGGCGAACCGGCGCAGAATTTCCGACGTTGAGGCGAAACGCAAAATCGCCGCCGCCGCCGTCAAGCTCATGCAGTCGCAGGACTTAATCTTTATCGACATCTCGACAATCAGCATTGCAATCGCGCAGATTCTGGAGAAGTCGGAGACGCCCTACAAAATTCTGACAAACATGGTCGACGTACTTGTCATGCTGTCGCGCAACCCCAAGATAAATTTAATCTTCGCGGGCGGGCAGATAAATCAAAGTCGCGACGGATTTTCGGACTCGCTGAACTTGGAATTCATTTCGCGCTTTCGCCCCGATATTTCTTTTATCGGCGCAAGCGGCGTTGACATCAAAAAAAATTCGTTGACTTCGCGCGATACTGCGGGCGGCGTTTTGAAATCGCGCATGATTGAGTTGAGCAAGTCCGCTTACGTTATCGCCGAGTCGCGCAAAATTGGGCTTGAAGGCTCCTACAACTTCGCCACACTCGACAAAATCACCGGCATTATCACCGACGCCAAACTTCCCCAAACCCTTGCCGACGCCGCCGATAAGCTCGATACGAAAATTATTTTTGCGGAGTAAAAAATGTTGAAGAAAAAGTTCAAAGTGGTTTCGGCGTTCAATCCGACGGGCGACCAACCGCAGGCGATAGAATCATTGGCGGAAGGCTTGAGCGACGGCTTGAAGGCGCAAGTACTTTTGGGCGCAACGGGCACGGGCAAGACGTTCACGATAGCCAAAGTCATAGAAAAGATACAACTGCCGACGCTGGTCATTGCGCACAACAAAACGCTTGCCGCACAGCTCGCCGCCGAGTTCAAAAGTTTTTTCCCCGATAACTACGTCGGCTACTTCGTGAGCTACTACGATTATTATCAGCCCGAAGCCTACATCGCCGCGACCGACACTTACATTGAGAAGGACGCCGCGATTAACGACGAAATCGACCAAATGCGCCATGCGGCGACGTGTAGCTTGTTCGAGCGGCGCGACGTTATCATTGTGGCGAGCGTCTCTTGCATTTACGGCTTGGGCAGTCCCGAAAATTATTCCAAAATGCTTTTGCACCTGCGCAAGGGTCAAACTATTCCGCGCGAAAAAATTCTTCAACGGCTCGTAGAGATTCGCTACAACCGCAATGACGTTATCATTGAGCGCGGCAACTTCCGAGTGCGCGGCGACGTTATCGAAGTCACTCCTGCGGGCTACAACGGGCGGGCGTTGAGGATTGAACTTTTCGGCGACGAGATAGACAAGATAACCGAGTTTGAAATTTTGACGGGAAAAGTTTTGGGAAAGCGCGACGAGATTTTTATTTTCCCCGCGTCTCATTACGTCACGGACTTTGAAGACTTGACACGTGCAGAAAAAAATATCCGCGCTGAGATGTCCGCGCAGGTTGAAAAGTTCACGGCGGCAGGAAAGTTAATCGAGGCGCAACGGATTGAACAGCGCACGCGCTTTGATTTGGAAATGATGTCGGAAATGGGCTATTGCAACGGCATAGAAAATTATTCGCGACATTTGACGGGCAGAGCGGAGGGCGAGCCGCCGTTCACGCTGATAGATTATTTCCCAAAAAAATTTTTAACGGTCGTGGATGAATCGCATGTAACGTTGCCGCAAATTCGCGCAATGTACGCGGGCGACCAATCGCGCAAGGCATCGTTGATAGAAAACGGCTTCAGACTGCCGAGCGCAAGGGATAACCGAC
>JBGUYA010000132.1:0-14324 GCA_045118435.1 Quinella sp.
GCGCAGGTCGTCAAAGAAGAAGTTTCTGAACCTGCTAAGGTCGTTGAAGAAAAAGTTCCTGAACCCGCGCTTGTCGTTGAAGAAAAAATTCTTGAACCCGCTCAACTCGTTGAAGAAACAATTTCCAAACCCGCGCAAGTCGTCGAAGAAAAAGTTTCCGAACTCGCGCAAGTCGTCGAAGAAAAGGTTTACGACCCCGCGCAAGTCGTCGAAGAAGAAATTTCCAAATCCGCGCAGGTCGTCAAAGAAGAAGTTTCTGAACCTGCTAAGGTCGTTGAAGAAAAAATTTCTGAACCTGCACAAGTCGTTGAAGAAACAATTCTTGAACCTGCGCAAGTCGTTGAAGAAAAAATTCTTGAACCTGCGCAAGTCGTTGAAGAAACAATTCCCGAACCCGCGCAACTCGTTGAAGAGAAAGTTTCCAAACCCGCGCAGGTCGTCGAAGAAAAAGTTTCTGAACCCGCGCTTGTCGTCGAAGAAAAAATTTCCAAACCCGCGCAGGTCGTCAAAGAAGAAGTTTCACAGCCCGCGCTTGTCGTTGAAGAAGAAGTTTCCGAACCGCCAGAGACACTTGATAACCTTTTGGATAAGGCGTACGACGCGCGAGCGAAGGGGCGCATTTGGATAGCGATTGAGAATTATAAGAAGGCTCTCGAACGCTACGATTCTGACGAGTACGCGCCGTTCGTGGCGATTGACTTGGGCAACATTTACAAAGAGAACGCGCTCTATGCTAAAGCGATTAAAACTTACGAGTCGGCTTTGAACTTGCCAGCGGTCAAGCGCAACGTTTCGATTAAGAAAGAATTCATCAAGAACTTGGAATATCTGCGCGTCGTCCGCGACATTCTCTTGAAACATCGCGCCTCGACGACGCCTTTTGCCAAAATTCCTCAAGAAATTCTGCAGGAGATTGACGTCGAATTTCAAAAGGCGCAACTTCACTCCCGCAATACTAATAAATTTCAACGATAAAATTTTGGAGGTATCGCAATGAAAAAAAGTGTAGAAATATTGGGCTTGCCGATAATCAGCATAACGGAGGGGCGCGAACTCGGCATGAGTAAGACTTTGCTGATTGACGCGCAAAACAGGAAGGTTGCGGCGATAACGATTGAGGATGCCGATTGGTATCGCGGCGTCAAGCTCATTCCCTATGAGTCGGTTATCGCAATCGGCGAGGACGCCGTGACTATCACGCACAGCGAAAACATTTTGAACTTGGACGAGGCGGGCGACTATGAAAACCTGCTCACCGAAAATATCCGCGTTATCGGCACGAAGGCTATCACCAAGACCGGACGCATTCAAGGCAAGGTCACGGAAGTTTTTATCGGCGACGGCGGCAAGATTGAGAAGTGCGAAATCACTACGCCCGACGGCTCAACCAATGAAGTTTTCGCCGAGCAAATTTCCATTTTCGGCAAGCAAGTAACGGTCGTCGATATTGACTCGGAAAAAAAAAATGATTTTGTAGAAGAAACACCCGCATTTGTTCCTTACAAAGAAGAACCCGCGCAGGAGGTTTGGACGCCAACCGTTGACGTTCCCGCAGAAACTTTCGAGACGACGCCGGAAACTCAAGCAGAACTCGAAGAAGTCATGACGCCCGACCCCGTTATTGAGGAGCCGCCCATTATCGAGGAACAACCCGTTGTCGAAGAACAGCCCGTTATCGAGGAACAACCCATTATCGAAGAACAACCCGTTGTCGAGGAACAGCCCGTTGTCGAGGAACAGCCCGTTGTCGAAGAACAGCCCATTATCGAAGAACAGCCCGTTGTCGAAGAACAGCCCGTTATCGAGGAGCAACCCGTTGTCGAAGAACAGCCCGTTATTGAGGAGCAACCCGTTATCGAGGAGCAACCCGTTGAAGAACAAAAAATTGCGGCAATGACGAGACAAGCGGAAGATTTAAAGGCGGCACTTCAAAAGGCGAAGGCAACTCAGCAACCCGCCAAGAAAGCCGAAAAGGGCGTTGACGAACGTCGCCGCAGAGTATTACTTGGCAAGCACGCGACCAAGACAATCACGGCTGAAAGCGGCACGTTGGTCGTCGAGGCGGGCGCGGAAGTCACGGAAGAAGTCCTGCAACGCGCCAGACTTTCAAACAAATTTATTGAACTGTCAATGAACGTTCAATAAATCCATTTGCGATTAAAAGTCTCCCGATTAAGCGTCGGGAGATTTTTTTTTGCCAAAAGCCCGCACTGTTTGTATAATTAGGAATTAGGAATGAGGAATTAGGAATTTAAAAGCCTCCTCATTCCTAATTTCAAATTTCACATTCCTAATTACATTTTGGGGGCGCGGCAATGTCGGAGAAAATCAGCTTAAGGAAACAGAAGAAATTTCTGGCGCGGCAAAAAATTTTACAAGCTGCCGCCAACCGATTTGAACTGCACGGCTTTGCGAACACGTCAATAGCAGACTTAATGCGGGCGGCGGAGTTGGGCGTCGGAACTTTTTACAACTACTTCAATTCAAAGGAAGAAGTCTTGCTGACATTGGCGCGAAATCTGCGCGAGGAAGTCGAGAAAAATATTTTTGCGGCGCGGGAAGTCAACTCGTCATCGGCGGAGCTTTTAGAGTTGTGTTGTGTGTGCACGGCAAAAGTAATCGACGAAAACAGATTTATCCTACCGCTGTTTATCAGCGCAAGTGAGCATTCCGACAAGCCCGAACAAATTTCTCAAAGTTTGTCGCCGGGCTTTGGTGAACTGTTCGAGGGAATAATCCTGCGCGGACAGGAGCGCGGCGAGTTTCGTGCCGACGTGCCGACAAATATTATTTCGGAAATGATTCACTCGATTTATCAGACAACGGCGTTCAGCAAGTTGGAAATTTCGTTTCAAGAAAATATTCGGCTCAAGATAAAAATTCTGTTGAAAGGAATTGAACTATGATAAGCGTGACAAAGTTGCTGTTTGCCGAAAATTATTTTGGCGACACCTTGCGCTACACCAAAGACGCGCACCGCATGACCAACGGCGCGGCGGTAGGCATTGGTCCCGTTGTCGTGTGGAATTCGACGCGCACTTGCAATTTGAAATGCCGACATTGCTATATGGATTCGGACTCGCGCAAGTACAAAGACGAGCTGACGACGACGGAGGCTAAGAAATTTATTGACGACTTGGCGGAGTTCAAAGTTCCCGTACTTTTATTTTCGGGCGGTGAGCCGTTGATTCGTGAGGATTTTTTTGAACTTGCCGCTTATGCCGCGCAGAAAAATATTCGCCCGACGCTCTCGACAAACGGCACGCTGATAACTCGCGAGGTCGCGCAGGAGATAAAAAATATCGGCGTGGGCTACGTCGGCATTTCGCTTGACGGGCTTGCTGATGTTAATGATAAATTTCGTGGCGTCGACGGAGCTTTTAACTTGGCGATGCGCGGCATAGAAAATTGCGTGGCAGTCGGTCAGCGTGTCGGCTTGCGGTTCACGATTAACCGCCACAACTTCGAGGAGCTTGACAAAATTTTTAACTTTATCGAGGCGGAGAAGATTAACCGCGTCTGTTTTTATCACTTGGTTTATTCGGGGCGCGGCAGTCAAATGCTTGACGCGGACGTCACGCCTGCCGAGTCTCGCCTGGCAATGGATACGATTATTCGCCGCACTAAAGACTTTGCAAAGCGCGGGCTTGCCAAAGAAATTTTGACGGTCGACAATCACTGCGACGGCGTGTATATGTATTTAAAGGCTCTTGCCGAAGGTGACGCCGCAACCGCCGCGCAGATTAAGAAATTTATCGGCATGAACGGCGGCAATCGTTCGGGGATTGCTTTTGGTGAAGTTGACCCGCTCGGCTACGTTCACCCCGACCAATTTACTCAACACCACACTTTCGGCAACGTTCGCGAAAAAAAGTTTGGCGACATTTGGACTGATTTAAGCAATCCGATTCTCGCCGGTCTGAAAAATCGCAAGCCGTTGTTGAAAGGACGTTGCGCTCGCTGTAAATTTCTTGACAACTGCAACGGCAACTTCCGCACTCGCGCCGAAGCCGTCACGGGAGATTTTTGGGCAAGCGACCCGTCATGTTATTTGACTGACGCAGAAATTTTTTAAGGAGGAATGTTTATGAACAGAGTTTTAATTTGGGATTACACGGGCGAGAGTCCGAACTGGCGCAAAAATTATCTCGACAAAAATGTCGAAGTCGTTCAAACGATAACACCTCAAGGAACCGCGTCGGAAATTTTGCTCCAGAAGAATTCTTGGGATTGGCTTTTGATTTTTGAAAGCGGCTTAAGAGATTTTTTGGACGTGACAATAAAAGTTCTGAACTTGCCAATCCACAAAGTGATTTATGCACTGGATATAAGCAGTTGGTTGCAACGCCCCAAAGCGATTTATAATCTCTTAAATGTTTCTGGGGGAGAGGCAATCCGTCGTTTATATACCTTTAACAGCTACCGTAAGCTGAGTAATTTTGTAACTTGCACGGTTGAAGATATTTCCTACGTCACCACTTCTGCTGACGATATAATTATGCTCGATATGTTTGTTCGTCGCGCTAATTGGGCATCGCAAGAGATAAAACGGTTCTACGAGCTGACGAAGAAATATTACGACGTTGACGACAACGCGGGCTACTTCCTCGACTTGGGCGCGAACATCGGCACGACCGGCATTTACTTTTTGAAGAAACTCACACCAAATTTGAAGTTGCTTGCCTTCGAGCCGGACGACGAAAACTTTAAACTTCTGCGCACAAATTTGATTCTCAACGACATGGAAGACAAAGCGACCGCTGTCAATTGCGGACTCGGCGACAAGCTCGACGAAATGACCATGTACAGAGATTTGATTAATCCGGGTCACAATAACCTTATGGAGCCGCTTGATAACGTTCCAACCGAGACGGTTAAGATTATGCCGCTCGACGCTTACCTTGCCGAAAACAAAATCGCGGCGTCGGAAGTCAAATACATTTGGATTGATACAGAGGGCTTTGAGCCGCAAGTTTTGCTCGGTGCGAAAAATCTTCTCAGAGAAAATCCCGCGCCAATTTTTATGGAGTGCAACTTAAAAGCTTGGGACGAATCGGGTTGCTTTGAAGACATGCTGGCGTTGCTCTCGGAAAATTACTCGCACTTTATTTACGTTCAGAGCGACGAGACAATTTATCCACTCGATACCTTGAGAACAATAAAGAGACCGAACACTCCGTTTGGACAAATCGGCGACATTTTCCTGATTCGCAAAGAGGAAATTTAAGTTTCATGTTAAAAATTTCACCCGCGCAGGAAAATTTAAAGTTGGCGTAACGACGCCAATCAGCCAATTTGAATTTAAGATAACGTGTTGTGCATAAAGATGGCGTCATGAAGGGCTTGACAAGCATTTTTGGCAATGATAATATTACGCCGCTTTTTAGAAGAGGCACGAAAATTTTGGAAGGAGGTGGGCGCATGCCAACCATAAATCAGTTAGTGAGAAAAGGTCGTCAGATGTTGGAGGAGAAATCAACGGCTCCGGCTCTGAAAGAGTGCCCGCAGAAACGCGGCGTATGCACTCGCGTTTACACGACAACGCCCAAGAAACCGAATTCGGCACTTCGTAAGGTTGCGCGTGTCCGCTTGACCAACGCTATCGAAGTCACTGCATACATTCCCGGCATCGGGCACAATCTGCAGGAGCATAGCGTTGTTCTGATTCGCGGCGGGCGCGTCAAAGATTTGCCGGGTGTTCGCTATCATATTATTCGCGGCTCCCTCGATACCGCCGGCGTTCAAGACCGCAAGCAAGCGCGTTCCAAATACGGCGCAAAGAAGGCTAAAGCTAAGAAAAAGTAATCAGGGGACAGGAATCGGGAATCAGTGAAAACCCTGACCACCGACCCCTGACTCCCGACACCTTACAAAGGAGGAGCAGCAATGCCAAGAAAAGGTTCTGTGCCTAAACGCGACGTTCTGCCGGATCCTGTCTATCACTCAAAGACGGTTGCGAAGTTCATAAATAAAGTCATGCTCAGCGGCAAAAAGAGCGTAGCTCAGCGCGTAGTGTATGACGCCTTCGAGACTATCAAAGAGAAGACAGGCAAGGATCCGCTGGAAGTCTTCGAGACGGCATTGAAAAATGTCATGCCGGTTCTGGAAGTCAGAGCGCGTCGCGTCGGCGGTGCCAACTATCAAGTTCCCGTCGAAGTGCGCCCCGACCGTCGTCAGACTCTCGGAATTCGTTGGCTGGTAAATTATGCCAGACTGCGCGGCGAAAAAACTATGGACGCCCGACTTTCCGGCGAACTCATGGATGCCGCCAACAACGCCGGCGCATCCGTTAAAAAGAAAGAAGACACCCACAAAATGGCGGAGGCGAACAAGGCTTTCGCGCATTATCGCTGGTAAGGAGCAAGTTAAGTGTCAAGAGAGTTTTCATTAGAAAAAACTCGCAACATTGGAATCATGGCGCACATAGACGCCGGCAAGACGACGACGACCGAGCGGATTCTTTTTTACACGGGTGTCAATCACAAGCTCGGCGAAGTCCACGAAGGCGCGGCGACTATGGACTGGATGAAACAGGAGCAGGAACGCGGTATTACAATCACTTCCGCCGCGACAACCTGCTACTGGAAGGAACATCGAATCAACATTATCGACACGCCCGGTCACGTTGACTTTACGGTCGAAGTCGAAAGATCTTTGAGAGTTTTGGACGGTGCCCTTGCAATTTTGACGGCACGCGGTGGCGTAGAGCCGCAAACGGAAACTGTTTGGCGGCAGGCGGAAAGATACAATGTTCCGCGCATGGCTTACGTCAACAAAATGGACACCACAGGTGCGGATTTTTATCACGTCATACAAATGATGCGCGACCGCCTTCACACAAACGCCGTTGCAATTCAACTGCCTATTGGCGCGGAAGATACTTTTCAAGGAATTATCGACCTCGTTAAAATGGAAGCGATTGTTTACGAAGACGATTTGGGCAAAGTTTCAAAGGAAGTCGAAATCCCCGACGACATGTTGGAGACGGCGGAAAATTATCGCGACAAACTTCTTGAAGCCTGCGCGGAGCAAGACGATGACTTCATGGAAAAATATCTCGGCGGCGAGGAAGTTACAATCGACGAGATAAAAGACGTGATTCGCAAGGCAACAATCGCTTGCAATATGACGCCAGTCACCTGCGGCACGTCTTATCGCAATCGCGGCGTTCAACCGTTGCTCGACGCGATAGTTGACTACATGCCCGCGCCGACGGATATTCCGGCGATTGAAGGTGTCAAGCCCGACGGCGAAGAAGATTCTCGCCCCGCAAGTGACGACGAACCTTTTGCCGCACTCGCCTTTAAGATTATGACGGATCCGTTTGTCGGCAAGCTCGCGTTCGTCCGAGTTTACAGCGGTGTCCTCAAAAGCGGCTCCTACGTCTACAATTCGACTAAGGGCAAGAAAGAACGCATCGGGCGACTTCTGCAGATGCACGCGAACAATCGCAAGGAAATCAATTTCCTTTACAGCGGCGACATAGCGGCGGTTGTCGGCTTGCGCGACACGACGACGGGCGACACTCTCTGCGACGAAAAAGCTCCGATTATCCTTGAGTCAATGGAGTTCCCCGACCCGGTCATCTCGGTTGCTGTTGAACCCGCGACTAAGAACGACCAGGATAAAATGGGGATTGCCCTTCAAAAACTCGCGGAAGAGGATCCGACCTTCAAAGTGCGTACCGACCCGGAGACGGGGCAAGTCATCATTTCGGGCATGGGTGAACTTCATTTGCAAATTATCGTTGACCGTATGCTTGACGAGTTCAAAGTTGATTGCAAAGTCGGCGAGCCGCAAGTTGCCTACCGTGAGACAATTCGCAAAGTTTCAAAGGGCGAAGGCAAATTTGTTCGTCAAACGGGCGGGCATGGTCAATACGGTCATTGTTGGCTTGAGATTTCGCCCAACGAGACGGGCGCGGGATTCGTCTTTGAAAATAAAATTGTCGGCGGCGTCATTCCTAAAGAGTATATCAATCCGATTGAGGCGGGCGTTAAGCAGGCAATGGAGAACGGAGTTTTGGCGGGCTATCCAATGGTTGACGTCAAGGCGACTGTCTATGACGGCAGTTTTCACGAGGTCGACAGTAGCGAGGCGGCGTTCAAAATTGCAGGCTCACTTGCGTTCAAGGCGGCGGCTGAAAAAGCTAAGCCCGTGTTGCTTGAGCCTTATGTCAAAGTTGAAGTCACCGTTCCCGAAGATTATATGGGCGAAGTTATCGGCGATTTGAACTCGCGGCGCGGGAAGATTGACGGCATGGAGCCGCGCAATAATCTGCAAATCATTCACGGCTTTGCTCCCTTGTCGGAAATGTTCGGCTACGCAACCGACTTGCGCTCGAAAACTCAAGGGCGCGGCACTTACTCAATGGAAGTTGCCTATTACGACGAAGTTCCAAAGAATATTGCCGACGAAATTGTTGCGAGGAATACAGGAGAGTATCCTAAAGCATAAAAAATTAAAAGCTGTCAGGTGTCAGCTATCAGCTGTCAGGAAAACCTAAAAGCTGATAGCTAATAGCTAAAAGCTAAGAACTAAGGAGTTGTATATTTCAAATGGCAAAACAGAAATTTGACCGCAGTAAACCGCACGTAAACATTGGTACGATTGGTCATATCGATCACGGCAAGACCACTTTGACTGCCGCGATTACCAAAATCCTTTCGGAAAAAGGTTTCGCGAAATATGAATCCTACGAGAACATTGATAAGGCTCCGGAAGAGCGCGAGCGCGGCATCACGATTAACACCGCTCACGTTGAGTATGAGACTGAAAAACGTCACTATGCTCACGTCGACTGCCCAGGTCACGCTGACTATATCAAGAACATGATCACTGGCGCGGCTCAAATGGACGGCGCGATTCTCGTCGTTGCTGCCTCCGATGGTCCCATGCCCCAGACTCGCGAACATATCCTGCTTGCCCGTCAGGTCGGCGTTCCGGCTATCGTTGTTTTCCTTAACAAAGTTGACCAAGTCGACGACGAAGAACTTCTTGAGCTTGTCGAAATGGAAGTTCGCGAACTCTTGAGCAAGTACGAATTCCCCGGTGACGACATTCCTGTTGTTGCGGGTTCGGCTCTCCTTGCTCTCGAAGGCGACGAAACTCAGAAAGCTAATATTCTTAAGCTCCTCGACGCTGTTGACGAATACATTCCGACTCCTGAGCGCGACACCGATAAGCCGTTCCTTATGCCTGTTGAGGACGTCTTCACGATTACCGGACGCGGCACCGTTGCTACCGGTCGTGTCGAACGCGGCATGCTGAAAATCAATGAGCCTGTCGAGATCGTCGGACTTCGCGAAGAGCCGCGCAAGACTGTTGCGACAGGTATCGAAATGTTCCGCAAGCTCCTCGACAGCGCGGTTGCCGGTGACAATGTCGGCGTTCTTCTGCGCGGCGTTGACCGTAAAGAGATTGAGCGCGGTCAAGTTATCGCGAAACCCGGCACGATTCATCCGCACACGAAGTTTAAGGCGCAAGTTTACGTCTTGACCAAAGACGAAGGCGGCCGTCATACTCCGTTCTTCGCTAACTATCGCCCGCAATTTTACTTCCGCACCACCGACGTTACGGGCGTCGTCAGCGACCTCAAAGACACCAACGGCAACGCGGCTGAAATGTGCATGCCCGGCGACCACATCGAAATGACCGTTGAGCTTATCACCCCGATTGCTATTGAAAAAGGTTTGCTCTTCGCTATCCGCGAGGGCGGTCACACCGTCGGTTCGGGTCGTGTTATCGAAATTCTTGAAGCTTAATTAGGGAAATAGGTTATTAGGGAATTAGGGAATTAGTACTAATAACCTAACAACTAATAACCTAATAACCTAAAAATCGGTTAGGCGGTCGGCAGTCAGCCCAAAAACTGATTGTCGGCCGTCGTTGCTGATTAAAATAAAAATTTTTCTCTTGAAACTGGCGGCAACGCTTGATATAATTTTTACCGTTAATTTCAAGTCGATGCTGTGACGTGGCAGATTGCTCGGCGGAAAAATTCCGTTCGGTCGAGGGAACTGCTACGGAGCAATGTTGAGAGCTTTGACTCTTAACTAAGGAGGAATTGTTTTGGCAAAGCAACAAAAGATTCGCATTCGCCTCAAGGCCTACGATCACAAGTCGTTAGACCAGAGCGCGGCGAAGATTGTGGAGACCGCCAAGAAAACCGGCGCGTCGGTTTCGGGACCAATCCCGTTGCCGACGGAAAAAAATATCTACACAATCTTGCGTTCGCCGCACGTCAACAAGGATTCGCGTGAGCAATTTGAAATGCGCACGCACAAACGCCTGATTGACATAATCCAGCCGACGCATAAGACAGTTGACGCGCTCATGCGGTTGGATTTGCCCGCCGGTGTTGACATCGAGATTAAGGTTTAATCGGGGGTGAAAACATTGGCAAAGACGATTTTAGGTATTAAACTCGGCATGACGCAGATTTTCACCGAAGAGGGCAAAGTTATCCCCGTGACAGTCGTCGAGAGCGGCAACAACGTTGTCATTCGCAACAAGACGCAAGAGAACGACGGCTACTGCGCGGTTCAACTCGGCTTCGGCGAAGTCAAAGAGAACAAAGTTAACAAGCCCGACATGGGTCAGTTCAAGAAGGCGGAAGTTAAGCCCGTGAAATTTATCCGCGAAGTCAGACTGGCGGCGGAGTCCGAATACAAAATCGGCGACGTTATCGGCGTAGACATTTTCGCGGCGGGCGAGCTGGTTGACGTTATTGGCACGTCGAAGGGCAAAGGCTTTGCAGGTTCGATTAAACGCCACAACTTCGCGCGCGGTCCTATGGGTCACGGCTCCAAGTCGCACAGAGAACCCGGCTCAACCGGCGCAATGCTCTCCGGTCCCGGCGGTCGCGTCATCAAGGGCAAGAGATTGCCCGGTCGCATGGGCGGCATTCGCGCGACGGTTCAGCGGTTGACGGTTGTCAAAGTAGACGCCGACAGAAATTTGCTCCTCATCAAAGGCGCGATTCCCGGTCCGAAAAAAGGTCTCGTCGTCGTTCGCGAGACGGTCAAGCCGACTAAGGTTCATAAAAAATAATTGAAAGGAGGAAACTAAATGCCAACTGTAGCAGTTTACGATATGACGAATAACAAAGTCGGCGACATCGAACTCAGCGAAGAAATTTTCGGCGTCGAGATTAACGAAGGGCTTGTTCATCAAGCGGTTGTTATGCAAATGGCGTCGTGGAGACTCGGCACGCATTCGACTAAAACTCGCGGCGACGTTCGCGGCGGCGGCAAAAAGCCCTGGCGTCAAAAGGGTACCGGTCGCGCCCGCGCAGGTTCGCGCAGAAGTCCGCTTTGGCGCGGCGGCGGTACGATCTTTGGACCGCACCCCCGCGATTATTCGTTCAGCATGCCAAGAAAACAACGCCGCCTCGCGCTCAAGTGCGTTCTTACCGACAAGGTTAAGGAAGGCAACTTGATTGTCCTCGACAGCCTCAACTTCGACGAACCCAAGACGAAAAAGTTTGTCGAGTTCCAAAAAGCTTTCGGCGTCGACGAGTGCAAGTCGCTGTTTATTACGCGCGAGCTTATCGACAACGTAACGCGCTCTTCAAACAACCTGCAGAATGCTAAGGCAATCGCCGCGCTCCAACTCAACGTCTATGACATTCTCAACAGCGAAAAACTCTTCCTCACGAAAGACGCGGTTGCGAAAATCGAGGAGGTGTACGCGTAATGGAAGCCAGAGACATTTTGATTCGCCCGCTTATCAGTGAGCGTTCAACTGATTTAATGCAAGACGGAAAATTCGTGTTCGTCGTCGACAAGCGCGCCAACAAGATTCAAATCGCGCAGGCGGTCAAAGAAATTTTCAATGTCAAAGTTGAGGACGTCAACACGATTAACGTCAAGGGCAAGCCCAAACGTCGCGGTCGCACGGTCGGCAGGACGGACAGCTACAAGAAAGCTATCGTCAAACTCGCGGCGGGCGAGACTATCGAATTCTTCAACGCATAGAATGCAATTAGGAATTTGGAATGTGAAATTAGGAATGACAAAACAATTCCTAATTCCTAACTCCTAATTCCTAATTAAAGAAAAGGAGGTAAAACGTAAGTGGGAATTAAATCTTTCAAGCCGTATACGCCCGGACGTCGCCACATGACAGTTTCGACGTTCGAGGAAATTACGACAAGCAAGCCCGAAAAATCTTTGCTCGCTCCGCTCAAGAAACACGGCGGTCGCAATCAGCAAGGCAAATTGACGGTGCGTCATCAGGGCGGCGGTCATAAGCGTCGCTATCGCATAATCGACTTCAAACGCAACAAAGACGGTATCCCCGCAAAAGTCGCCACGATTGAATACGATCCTAACCGCTCCGCGCGAATTGCTCTGCTCCACTACGTCGATGGCGAGAAACGCTACATTATCGCGCCGAACGGCTTAAAAGTCGGTGATAAAGTTGAGTCGGGTGCCGAAGCCGATATTAAGACTGGCAACGCTCTGCCGCTCAAAAATATTCCGGTCGGCACAATGATTCATAATATCGAAATGAAAATCGGCAAGGGCGGACAACTCGTTCGCAGTGCGGGCGCGGCGGCTCAGCTCATGGCTAAAGAAGGCAACTACGCGACAATCCGTATGCCTTCGGGCGAAGTTCGCAAAGTTCACATCAACTGCCGCGCGACTATCGGGCAGGTCGGCAACCTCGACCACGAGAATATTACAATCGGTAAAGCCGGTCGTAATCGTTGGCTCGGCAAGCGTCCTGAAAATCGCGGCGTCGCAATGAACCCGGTCGACCATCCGCACGGCGGCGGTGAAGGTCGTTCGCCCGTCGGTCGCAAACACCCCGTCACCAAGTGGGGCAAATGCGCAATGGGCGCGAAGACTCGCAAGAAGAAAGCGTCTGACAAGCTTATCGTTCGTCGTCGCAAGTAATTCTGACGGAGGGAGGAAAAAAATTTGTCAAGGTCTGTTAAGAAGGGACCGTTCGTGCAGGAAAAACTTTTGCAGAAAGTCGAGGCTCTCAACGCCGCCAACGACAAGAAAGTTATCCGCACTTGGTCGCGCAGTTCAACAATTCTTCCTGCGTTCGTCGGACACACTATCGCCGTTCATGACGGGCGCAAGCATGTTCCGGTTTACGTCACGGAAGATATGGTCGGGCACAAGCTCGGCGAATTCGCTCCGACTCGCACTTTCAAAGGTCACGCGGGCGAAGAACGCAAAATGTCACTTAAATAATTCGTAATGCGAAATGCGCAATGCGTAATGATTTTTGGAAAGGGGGAAATGACGTGGCAGAAGTTAAGCAAGCCAAAGCAATCGCCAAGTATGTGAGAATTGCGCCGCGCAAAGTCCGCATCGTCATGGATTTGATTCGCGGCAAGGACGTTGCCGACGCCTTCGCGATTTTGAAATTTACGCCCAAACGCGGCGCGACGTTGATTCAAAAAGTTTTAAAGAGTGCTGTCGCCAACGCGGAAAATAATTTCGACATGGACGCTGATAAATTGTTCGTCTCGACGTGTTACGTTGACGGCGGTCCGACAATCAAGAGGTATCACCCGCGCTCGCGTGGTCAGGCGTTCAGCATTTTGAAACATACCTCGCACATCACGGTTGTCGTCAGCGAAAAGACAGACGAGACTAAAGAATAAAAGAAGGAGGGAAATAATTTGGGTCAAAAGGTACATCCTCACGGAATACGGCTCGGCATAGTCAAGACGTGGGACGCGAAATGGTACGCCGATAAAGATTTCGCAACCAATCTTCACGAAGACATTAAAATTCGCAAGGCGATTAAAACCGATAAGCAGTTGGCATCGGCGGGCGTCTCGCGTATTGAGATTGAACGCTCGGAAAAACGCCTTAAGCTCACGATTCACACGGCAAAGCCCGGTATGGTTATCGGTCGCGGCGGCGCGGGCATTGAGGACATTAAGAATAAGCTCAAGAAACTCACTGATAAGCGCGTCGACATTAACATTATGGAAATTCGCAACCCAGACTTGGACGCCTTGCTCGTCGCGGAAAATATTGCGTCGCAGTTGGAGCGCAGAATTGCTTTTCGCCGCGCAATGAAACAATCTGTCGGCAGAACAATGCGTCTCGGCGCGAAGGGCATTAAGATTGCTTGTAGCGGACGTCTCGGCGGCGCGGAAATTGCTCGCAGTGAATCTTATCGCGAAGGCTCAATTCCTCTGCACACGCTCCGCGCAGATATTGATTACGGTTTCGCGGAGGCTAATACGACTTACGGGCGCATCGGCATCAAGGTTTGGATTTTCAAAGGCGAAATTCTCCCCGACAAAAAGGACAAGGGCGTCCGTCAAGCCGAAGGGAGTGACGCATAATGTT
>JBGUYA010000133.1:0-8760 GCA_045118435.1 Quinella sp.
AAGAAGTAAAGGAGATTTTTTCTTGATTAAACTTGTGGGCATTGAAAAAATTTATGACAGTCCGTCGGGCAAGGTTCACGCGCTTAAAGGCATTGACCTTGAAATTGCTCGCGGCGAAATTTATGGGATAATTGGCTTGAGCGGCGCGGGCAAGTCGACGCTCGTCCGCTGTATCAATATGCTTGAGCGTCCGACGGCGGGCAAAGTCTTTGTTGACGGGCAAGACATGACAACTTTGACGGAAAGTCAACTGCGCGAGGCGCGAAAAAATATCGGAATGATTTTCCAACATTTCAACCTGCTAAGCTCGGCGACAGTTTATGATAATATTGCCTTCCCGCTCAAACTTTCCGGCACAAGCTCCGACGTGATTCAACAAAAAGTTCGTCCGCTCCTCGAACTCGTCGGCTTGAGCGACAAAGCCAATCAATATCCCTCCCAACTCAGCGGCGGGCAAAAACAGCGCGTCGGTATTGCTCGCGCCCTCGCCAGCGACCCTAAAGTTCTTCTCTGCGACGAGGCAACCTCCGCACTCGACCCGCAGACAACTAAATCTATACTCGACTTGATTAAAGTAATCAACGAAAATCTCGCGCTGACCGTCGTCGTTATCACTCATGAAATGCACGTCATTAAAGAAATTTGCGACAAGGTAGCAGTCATCAGCGACGGCATTATCGCGGAACGCGGCTCGGTGCTCGACGTCTTCACTAATCCCCAACACCGAATCACCAAAGAATTTATCAGCGTCCTTTTGTCAAACGAATTGCCCGCCGCATTCAGAGGCAACGAAATTTCTCAAGATAAGACGCCCGGCAGTTTCCTGCTCCTGCGCTTGATTTTTCTTGGTGACAGAGCCGATGACCCTGTGCTTGCCAAAATGATTCGCACTTGCAAAGGTTTGGAATGCACAATGCTTTTCGGCAACCTCGACGAAATTCACGGCGTGCCCTTCGGGCGGTTCATTATCGGCTTGAGCGGTGACGACAATGCGATTAACAATGCGCTGAACTTTCTCGGCGGCGAAGATGTGCGCGTGGAGATGATTGGCTATGTCAAAAGAAATTCTACTTGGGAGGTATCAACATGAAAAAATTTTTAATATTGATGTTCGCGCTGACAATTTTGACTGCAACGGTTGAGGCGGCGGACGTGCCCGACATCAGACAGATTTCGCAAAACATTGTGCTCGTGCAGACAGTTCACGCCGACGAAAATTCTGCCGGTGTCTACGAATACATTTGCGAGGACGACAACGCGACGCGTTACTTTAATCAATACGCTCAGTTGATGATTGACAGCGGCTTTGAGATTATTGACGGCAGGCAACAAGGCGACGACGTGATGATCTGGGGGCTTATTCACCCCGACAAAGAAGTTCCCGTTTTTCAATTTGAACTTGATACGCCCGTTCACGTTTTGATTAAACAAACGGGCTTGGAATTTAAAATTCAGACGGCTCCCAGTATCACATACGGCGAAGAATAAAATTTTCGGCAGGTGAATTTTGTTGGCAGAAATAATTCCTCTGTTAACCAAAGCTCTCGGCGAGACGATTTACATGGTCGTCGTCTCAATGGCAATCGCGTCGGCAATCGGCGTGCCGCTCGGCGTCTTACTTCACACGACGGCAAAGGGGCAAATCCTCGAAAACGTTTTCCTCAACCAAACAATCGGCTCAATCGTCAATGCGGTGCGCTCAATTCCGTTCATAATTCTAATGGTGGCGATAATCCCGCTGACGAGATTTTTAGTCGGCTCGGCAATCGGCACGACGGCGGCAATCGTCCCGCTGGTCATCGCGTCGATACCGTTTATCGGGCGGCAAGTCGAAACGTCGCTAAAAGAAGTGCCGGCGGGTTTGGTCGAGGCGGCTTTGGCAATGGGCGCGACGCCCGCGCAGATTATCACGAAAGTTTTGTTGCCCGAAGCAATGCCTGGAATAGTGGCGCAGTTGACGACGGTAATAATCGCGCTTGTCGGCGAATCGGCAATGGCGGGAGCAATCGGCGGCGGCGGTTTGGGCGATTTGGCAATTCGTTACGGCTATCAAAGGTTCAGACCCGAAGTAATGTTGGCGACGGTAGTCGTGCTGATTGTCTTGGTTCAGCTCGTACAATTCGCGGGCAACACTTTAGCAAAGCGATTGGATAAGAGATGAACTTGACGGCGGAAAATATTTGCGTGACGATTGGCGGGAAAGAAATTCTGCGCGGCGTGAGCTATGAATTTCGTTCGGGCAAGCGGACGGCGATAATCGGACCGAACGGCGCGGGCAAGTCGACACTGCTAAAAGTTTTATGCTTGCTCAATGAAAATTTTTCGGGAGCCGTTACACTCGACGGCGGCAATCTGCGCGAGCTTGGCAGAAAAAATTTGTCAAAGGTAATGGCAATCCTTCCGCAAGAACGCGACGCGCCGCAAGATACGACGGTCAAGCAGTTGGTTTCGTTCGGAAGATTTCCGCACAGAAAATTTTTCGGCGGCTCAACTACGGAAGACGAGGCGGCAATAAAAAATGCGCTAGCCCTAACAAAGTTGACCGACTTTGAAAATCGGCAAGTCGCGAGTTTATCTGGTGGCGAACGTCAACGCGCCTGGCTTGCAATGACACTTGCGCAACGCCCGAAAATCTTACTACTCGACGAGCCGACGACTTACCTTGACATTGCGCATCAACTCGAAGTCATGGACATTATCGCCGACGTGAACCGAAAATTTTCCACGACGATAATCATGGTCTTGCACGACATCAATCACGCGCGGCTTTACAGCGACGACGTTTTAATTATCAAGGACAAAGGAATTTTCGCGGCGGGCGAGCCGAAAAGAATCCTGACCGCGCAAACTTTGAGCGAAGTCTTCAACGTCAAAGCCGACACCTTTAAAAACTCGGCGGGCGACGAAATCATTTTCCCGATAAAAAAAATGGAGGGCAACTCGTGAGCTATGGCAATTTTGAACTGACAGATAATGTTATGTATGTTAAGGGCGTCGGTCCGCGCAGGGCGAAGGCTCTTGCGAAGTTGAATATTTTTACGAAGTACGACCTGCTGACGCACTACCCCCGCGACTACGAGAACAACACTTTTATAAACAAAATTTGCAACGTCCTTGACGGCGAAAAAGTTTTGCTCGTCGGGCGCATTTTCAACATCACCTCGCGCGATACTTGGATACGCAATCGCAAGTCGACGATTATCAACGCGTACTTGCAAGACGACACGGGCTATATTCAGCTGACGTGGTTCAATCAAAAATATCTGCTGACGAAATTTCAAAACGGCATGAGGCTTTTGGTTGACGGAAAAGTTAAAGCCGACAGTTGGGCGCGAACGCTCACAATGGCTCCGAAAAACTTCACGATACTTGAAGAAAACGAGCCGCCGCCGCTCGGAATCATGCCCGTTTATCCGTCGACCGAATCGATAACTCAAGGACATTTTCGCACGGCAATAAAAAATCTCCTGGAGCAAATGCCGCCGCTCCAAGAAATTTTGCCGCAAGAAATTTTGCGCGAGCACGATTTAATTTCACTCGATGCGGCAATGCGAGCGATTCATTTCCCGCGCAGTTATATGGAGCGCGACGAGGCAAGGCGGCGTTTGGTGTTCGACGAACTTTTTTTGATTCAATGCGGCTTAATGTTAATCAAGCGGCAGACGCAGGACGAACGACTTGGCATTGCTCACAAGAAAAATGGCGAACTCGTTAAAGCCGCGCTTGCGAAGTTGCCTTTCGAGTTGACCGACGACCAGAAAAAAGTTTTCCACGCCGTCACAAAGGATATGCAAAGCAAATTGCCAATGCGCCGACTGATTCAAGGCGACGTCGGCTCCGGCAAAACCGCTGTGGCAATGTTGGCATTGGTCAAGACGGTAGAAAACGGCTTTCAAGGCGCGTTCATGGCTCCGACTGAAATTTTAGCAAGTCAGCACTATGAAAAGTTCTCGGCGTTGCTTAGCGACTTGGGAATTCGCGTTGGGATTTTAAGCGCGAAAGTCACTCGAACAAAAAAGTTGCGCGAGGAAATTTATCAAAAAATCGCCGCGCAGGAGTTGGATATAGTAATCGGGACACACGCGCTGATTCAAGAGGGCGTGCAATTCGCCAAACTCGGACTTGTCGTGACTGACGAGCAACACCGTTTCGGCATGGTGCAACGTTCAGAACTCGAAAAAAAATCGGACACACTGCCCGATATGCTCGTCATGACCGCAACGCCAATCCCGCGCACAATGACTTTAACCGTCTACGGCGACTTGGACGTTTCCGCGATAAAAAAGTTGCCGCCTGGTCGCAAGCCCGTTAAAACTTTGGTGCAAAATATTCGCGCTCGGCAAAAGGTTTATGAGTTCGTTCGCGAAGAAATTTTGGCGGGGCGTCAAGCTTACGTCGTGTGCCCGCTGATTGAGCGTAGTGAATCCGAAACGCTCGCCGACATTGACCCTGCAGAAGAAGTTTTCGAGACGCTGAGTAACGGACTTTTCCGCGACGTACCTTGCGCACTCCTGCACGGCAAAATGAAACCGCGTGATAAAGATGAGATTATGGAGAAATTCCGCGACGGCGAAACTAAGTTGCTCGTGTCGACGACGGTCATTGAGGTTGGCGTTGATGTGCCCAATGCAAGCGTCATGGTTGTTGAACATGCGGATAGATTTGGGCTTGCGCAACTTCACCAACTGCGCGGGCGTGTCGGGCGCGGCTCCGAAAAGTCCTACTGCATTCTGATTTCCGACAGCAAAGCCGCCAATGCCCGCTCGCGTCTTGAGATTATGGAGACGACCAATGACGGCTTTAAGCTTGCCGAAGAGGATTTGAAATTGCGCAAGTCGGGACAATTTTTCGGAGAGGCTCAACACGGTTCAGACGATTTGAAAATTGCCGACGTCCTCCGCGATTTGGATTTGCTGATTGAGGCTCACGAAGCCGCCGAGAAATTTATTACTGACGACAAAAATCAGATTTACTTCCCAGACTTGCAAGAAAGAATCGCGCTTGCTTACGGCGATAAATTCAAAATCATGCTCAACGCTTAGTTTTTAGTCGCGGTCAAGAAATTTAAGTTGCCGTCTTCGGCGATTGAAAATTTCACGTCGCCTTTAATAGCAAAGCCCGAACTTCCCTCCGCCGTCAGCTCGTTCATCAAAGTTTCAACGTCGACTTCGGGAGCAATGCTTTTAACAAACGCCGTCAACAGCCAAATCGTAAAAATCGAGTCGTCCTTTTCTTCGGGCGTCGTATAGTAGAGGCTCAGCGTCTTAAAATTGCCGCCGTTCGGCTCGCTCAAGCCCACAAGTGCAACTCGATAGTCGCCAAAAATATTCGCGAAGATGTCGCCGTCGGGCTTGCCGAAAACTTTGTACTCCTTTATCAAGAACAGGTGCGCCATCGCCGAAATGTCTTCAGTGCCCATTGTTTCCTGAAGTATCGGCGTGATTTGCCCGTTGAATTTTTCCTTGAGCGTCTCGACGTTTAGATTAAGCGTCGAAGTACTCGCGCTTGATTCAATGTCGATAAAAATTCTATCAAGCTGTTCTCGTGTGAAGGGTACCGCCTCGACCTGCGCGGTCATCATCAGCAAAATTATCAGCGTCATTAAAACTTTTCTCAAGGCAAAACCTCCTCACACTGCGACCGCCGTCACGAAGATTAAATTGCCGTTCGCCGCGATTGAAAACTTTATGCCGCTCTGCGTTTTCGTTATTGAAGTCGACAGCTCGCGCAGAAAATTTTCCACGTCGACTTCGGGCAACAAAGTTTTGACAAAGTAGGCAAGCACCATTGAGGACAAAGTATTTTCATCAGTAGTTTCGGGCGTCGTGTAGGCGCAAACCAGAATTCTAAAAAAATCGTCGGAACCGCTCACGCCGAAAATTGATGTTCTGTCGCCAAAGACGTTGAAGAAAAATTTCCCGCCTTCCAACTCGGAAATCTGATAAAAATTTTTGATAAGGAAAAGATTTTCCATGACCTCCGCAGTCTCCGCATCATCGAAAGGACATTTGTCCAAGAAGGTTTGCATTCCTGCGTTGAAATTTTTTTGCAATCCTTCAATGTCAAGCGGGAGCGGCGCGGCGTCTTCCGGAAAATTTTTCTCGGCGAAAGACATTATCTTATCAATCTGTTCACTCGTGAATCTCATAGTTCGTTCCCCTTCGCCGCAAGATAATCTTCCAAAATTTGCCGCTTGGAAATTTTTCCTGTCGACGTGCGCGGAATCTCTTTAAGCTCATGGAACTCACGCGGCACTTTGTACAGCGCAAGATTTTTCTGCAAAAACTTTTTCAACTCGCGGACGTCGACCTGTGCGCTGTCCTGAACTTCATAGAAACACGCGCCAACCTGCCCGCGCAGTTTGTCATCGACGCCGATAACCGCCGCATCCTTAATGCCCTTGAACTGATAGACAACTTCCTCAACCTCGCGCGGATAAATGTTCTCGCCCATGCTGATAATCATTTCCTTAATGCGGTTAACGATGTAATAGTAGCCGTCCGCGTCGACCTTGCCAACGTCGCCCGTATGAAGCCAGCCGTCCGCGTCAAGAGCCTCTTTAGTCGCTTGAGGATTTTTCCAATAGCCCAACATGACTTGCCCGCCGCGAACCAAAACTTCGCCAACTTCGCCCGCCGCAACGTCTTTGCCGTTTTCGTCGACAAGCCGAATCTCTTCGCCGTCAAGCATTTTGCCACAGGAACCTTGCCGCTCCTCGCCGTGAGTCGTCAAGAACACGCAGGGCGACGCCTCTGATAAGCCGTAACCTTCCGCAATCGGTCGTCCGAATTTTTCTTTGAACTCGTCAACAATCTTATCGGGCAAAGTCGTCCCGCCGCTCATGAAAAAGCGAACAGTCTTGAAATCTTCAGGCTTGGCAAGCGCGGTGACCAGTTTAAAAATAGACGGCACGATAATTATGTCGGTAATCTCCTGCTCGCGCACCATGTCAATCATTTCTTTTGGCTTGAAGACGCGCAAGACGTGAAGTTCCGCGCCGCGATAAAAAGTATTCAAGACTGTGCAAGTCCAACCGAAGCAGTGATACATTGGCAGGACGCAAATTGACTTGCAAGCGCGGTGACATTTGAAGACTTCGCATTGGCGCGTATTGTGCACAAGATTTTTATGCGAGAGAACTGCGCCCTTCGGGTTGCCGGTCGTGCCCGACGTGTAAATTATGACGCAGGGATTGTTGTCGCTGAAGTCGGCGGGAAGTTCGGGAGCCTCCGCGCAGATTTTTTCGCCAAAGTTGGCAATGTCATGTTGAACGACGTTAAGCGGTTCCTCGAAAGTCAATTTTTCATAAGTCAAAAGATGTTCGATGCCCGCATTTTCCAAAATGTAAGCGGTCTCGCGCGTGCTCAGCTGAAAATTTATCGGGACGTTGAGTGCGCCGAGTGACGCCGTTGCAAAGTAAGTGTAAATAAATTCCAGACTGTTGCGCGAAAAAATGCCGACGCGGTCGCCCTGCCGAATGCCCAGTTCGTAAAGGCGATTGCGATATTTTTTTATGCCCTGCTTGAGTTGCGAATAAGTGACGCGCCGCCCATCGTCGACGACGGCAATATCCTCCTCGCGCCCGTTGTTTAGGATTTCATGAACCAACAAAATTTTTACGCTCCTTTCGGTGCCAGTGATTTTCTGTACTTGGCGCATTCAAAAAATTTCTCTGCGCTTGTATTTACAACGAGTTCTTCGGGAAAATCATTCTCCGCCAAAACTTTTTGACTGAGCGCGTGATTGCCGACGTCAAGCTCAATGTGCGCGTCGGACCCCATGATAACTTTCGTGCCGTATTTCTTGCAAGCCGCCAACATCAACTTGGCATTTTCCGCCGAACCGATACGGTGACCGTCGGGCAAGTAGGAGCTGTTGTTTACTTCAAGCAAAACGCCGTTGTCGGCGGCGGCGCGGGCGATTGCGTCCAAGTCGGCGGGGAATTGCGGATTGTCGGGGTGCCCGATTATCACGACGTGCGGATTTCTCATCGCGCCGATAATCGCCGCCGTGTTCTCGGCAACGCTCCCCGTCTCAATGCACTCGCGGTGCATGCTGGCAATGGCGAAGTCGAGCCGCTTTAAAATCTTCGCGGGCAAGTCGGTACTGCCCGAATAGTCGATAATGTTCAACTCGGAACCCATTGCGATTTTAATTCCGTAAGCGTCGCGCGGAATGACTTTGAAATTTATAAAGTGGAACTCGTGAATCGCGCCCGGCACACTCGGAGCATGGTCGGCAACGCCGACAAGCTCCAGATTTTTTTTCTTGGCGGCGTCGATAACCTCGCGAAACGTGCTGTAGGCGTGGCGGCTCGCCGTCGTGTGTATGTGAACATCAAGAACATCTTTCATGAAAAGTTCGCTCCTTTCGCCGCGATTATAGCATAAATTCTTGCCCGCGCAAAAATTTTCGCTTAGAATATGGCGACAAAAATTTTACAGGTGATTGCGATGATTATTACTGAGGTTTGCGTCAATGTCACGGCGAATACTATTCAAAAAAATTTTACGTACCTTGTGCCCGCCCGCTTGAGCTTTTTGGCGGCTGGTTGGCGCGTGATGATTCCATTCGGTACGCAAAAAGTTGACGGCTTTGTTATGAACGTGCGCGAAGTCGACGACGCGACGACCTTTGAATTTGAGCTTAAAGAAATTTTTGACGTAATTGACGACGAAGCTTGGTTCACGACCGAAATGCGGCTTGCGGCGCGTTGGCTGTCGGAGTTTTATTTATGCCCGCTCTCGCAGACAATGGGCT
>JBGUYA010000134.1:0-10232 GCA_045118435.1 Quinella sp.
CGCTATCAACGCAACACACGATTTCCAGTCGTGCTCCTTAAGCCGCTCGGACAACTCTCCGCAACGCCGCAAAGTTTATCATTCAAAGCTTTTGCTGTCAAGAAGTTTTTCAATACTCGGCAGGCGGAATGAAAATTTTATTTATCGGGACTTCATTAATCGGCAAGTCGCCGTCCGCGTCGCTCAGCTTGCCCTTTGAACGCCCGATTATCAATTCATTATGCGCCCGCGCCCAATCGAGTATCGTCCGATAAAATTTATACATGACATCTTTGCTTGAAAGATTTTTCAACGGCACCGGCTCGCCCGAAGTGTCCTTGTCGAGTGCGCCCCACGTGTCATCCAAATCAACCTTCTCCACAACTTGCACTGTCATATTTTTTAAATCGAATTTCAACAGCTCCGAACGCCCGACCAGTTTATTGTAGCCGCGCGTCGAAAGTTTCTTCCAACGCCGCTTTTGTATCACGTCTTCAATCTGTATGTTGTCATAAATGTAAACCGCCGGCACCATTAGCGTGTTCAAATCAAGTGTACCGTCCTCTTTGATTCGATAGCCGACTTGCTGATGATTGAACCAATAATTTGCTCGCGGCGTTGATTGCACCCACATATAAATTTCCGTCGGCACATCGTCCACAACTTCGCCTTCCTCCCAATCTTGCGCGAAGGTCGGGCTTGCCGTGAACATTATCGCCGCTATTATCACCGCGAAAAGTTTTTTATGTCGAGAAAAAATTTCCATTGCGTTCATCCTTTCCGCGAAGATTATAGCGAATTCACTTGACCTTTGCAACGTCGACGCGCCCCGCGATTTTAACGTAGCGGCTGAGTTCGTCGAGTTTGAAACGCGCACAACTCTTATCATTGCCAGCGGCGGGATAAATCACGTCGAAACGCTCAAGCGAGGCGTCAAGGTAAATCGGAACGCCCTCATTGACCGCGAACGGACAAACTCCGCCGACCGCGTGACCGATTAAACTTTCCACCTCGTCAACGGGAATCATATGCGGGCGGCAGTTGAATTGCGCCTTGAACTTTTTATTGTCAATCTTCATGTCGCCCGACATCAGAATAAGCACGGGCTTTTTGTCGACGAAGACAGAAATTGTTTTGGCAATGCGCCCGACTTCGCAACCGAGAGCCTGCGCGGCGAGTTCGCTTGTAAAAGTCGATTGCTCAAACTCAATCACGCGCTCTGGCTCGCCTATCGCCTCAAAAAATTTTTTTACCTTCTCAATGGACAAGTTAATTACCTCCGAAGTTGATTCGCGTCAAAATTTCTTGCGGCGTGTCGATGATAATCTGTGCGCCGCTGTCGACAAGTTCACTGCGCGGACGAAAGCCCCATGTCACTCCGACTGCCAAAAATCCCGCGTTAAGAGCCGTTTGAATATCAACTGCCGTGTCGCCGAAGTAGGCAACCTGCGCGGGTTCGACACCGAATTTTTTTGCGCCAGCCAATGCGCGAGTCGGGTCGGGTTTGCGCGGCTGACCGGGTTCGTCGCCGCTGACGTAGGAAAATTTTATCGGCGCAAGGATTTTTTCCGCAATGGCAATCGCCGCAAAGTGCTGTTTGTTCGTGCAAATGCCCAGCGGAATTTTCTTCGCCTCCAACGCCGCCAACAGCTCCATAATCCCTTTGTAGGGCTTAACTTTCTTCAAGCAGTTGCGGGCGTAACAACCGTTATAAAATTCCAAAGCCTCGTCAACAAAATTTTCCCTGTCGGCGGGCAAGCTCCGAATCATCAACTTTCTTGCGCCGTTACCGACGAACTGCCGAACCTCATCAAGCGTCCTGCGCGGGAAATTGTAATGGTCGAGCATTTCGTTAACGCTGTCGTGCAAATCGGCGAGCGTGTCAGTCAACGTGCCGTCCATGTCGAAAATCGCCGCCTTGTAAGTCTTCATGTTATCGCCTCCATTTCGTCGAGTCGCCGTAAAAATTTTCCAAGCCGCTCAAGTTCTCCTGCGTCTGTCACACGCCGCTTTGAATAAAAAAATTCTATTCTTGAAAGATTTTCTGCCCGCGCAGGTTTTAAGTTCGCTCGCCTTATCAGCTCGTTGACCGTGCCCGCGTTCCCGTCTAAGATTTTCACGTGCGACGGCAAAATTTTTCGTAGAGTGTCCTTGAAATAATTAAAGTGCGTGCAACCCAACACCAGCGACGAAAACTTTTCCCAGTCGTAATTCAACTCGCCGCGCAGATATTCTTCGACAGCTGACGAGTTGAACTCCTGCCGCTCCGCAAATTCTACTAGTCGCGGCAACGCCCTAAGCTCCGCCAAATTTTCCGCGCGGAGTTTTTTTATCAGTCGCTGAATTTTTTGCCCCGTGATTGTTATTGACGTCGCTGTCACCAAAACTTTTCTGTCTGGAAATAAATCCAACGCGACTTTCAACGCCGGCTCCATGCCGATTATCGGCAGTGAATATTTTTCGCGCATGACTTTGACCGCAACCGATGTCGCCGTGTTGCAAGCTACGACGATTGCCCCGACGCCCTGCGCGATTAAAAATTGAAATGCCTCATCAACAAAGCCCAAGACTTCTTCGCGCGACTTCGTGCCGTAGGGAACGTTGTCTTCGTCTGCAAAGAAAATAAATTCTTCCTGCGGCAAAATTTTCAGCGCGTGATGCAAAACGCTAAGCCCGCCCATTCCCGAATCAAAAAATGCTATCTTCATATGCTCAGCCCCGAAAATTTTATCAGAATAAAAATCACCAATCCGACCGCCGAGCCGACGATTGAGCCGTTTAATCTTATCCAGATAAAATCTTGCTCCGCCTTGTCGTAAACCAAGTTGTTCAGTTGCTCTTCCGTCAGCTTGTCAAGTGCCGCCCGCGCGACTGTGCCAACGAGCGGTTGCGCATGAAGTGCCGCCCGCGCAGTCAACTCGTCTACGAATTTTTCAAAGGCTTGCCGCGCCGCCGTGTCCTCTTTGATAAGTTTCAAAAATCTATCGTATTCCTCGTTGAAGATATTCACGAGCAACGCGCCCAAACTTTTGACTTCGTGCTTTGAATTCTTTTGCGCTCTTTTTAGCGACTCGTCGAAGTCTGTCGTCGTGATTTGATTTTCTATGTGAATCAACGCGAGTTCGATTGCCTCTTCCAATGGCAACTCCGTCGCCGCGTCGATTTGGATCCGCTCAACCAAATCTTTAAATTCGGGCGTGTCACTCAGCTCCGAAATTTTTAAGCGACATTCGTTGAGCGTGCGCCTGTGCAGTTGCGTATCCCGCGCGAGTTCGTCAAGGAGCTTGAGCAGTTGCGTTTGCATGATTCGCGCCGCCTCCTCGAAGTTCACAAGGTCGAGCATTTGCGCAAGCCCCGCCATTAAAATCGAAAAGCCGCCCATATTTTTTGTCTTCTCGTTCGCGTACTCTTCCAGAATCGCTTGAAGTTTGTCGCAAGTTTCGGGCTTGGCGGCAGTCTTGCTAATAGCTTTAACAATGCTGATAAAAATTTCTCTGTCCTTATCGCCTCGTTTGAATTGCGCCCCGAAGTCGTTAATCAGCCCTTGCGCGGGAATGTCGCGAATGATTCGGCGCAGTTCGTTTGCTATCGCCTTTGCTCGCAACTCCTTGTTCTGTGACGCGACAAATTTTTTCACGACGTTAAAAAGATCTTCGAGAATAATTTTGCGCGTCGAGTCTTTGGCGAGGAAGTCGACAATGCGCGGCAACAACTTGAAGTCGCCAAGCTTTTTAAAAATTGTCCGCCGCGAAAAGAATTCCTGCTGAACCATGACGACCGACGCTTTGACGAAATCCTTTCTCCTGCGCGGCAAAATCGCCGTGTGGAAAGGAAAGCCCAGCGGTTTTTTGAAAAGAGCCGTGACCGCGAACCAGTCCGCTATTCCGCCGACAAGTGCCGCCTCCGTCACGAACAAAAAGCCTTCCGCCAAAATATTTTCGGGGAATGTGATTCGCAATCCGACCGCCATTAAAAAAAACAGCGCGGCACAAAGTAACGTCGTGTCCGCCGTATTCCACCTGTTCAAAAATTGTCAACCCCTTTTATCAATTAGGAATTTGAAATTAGGAATTAGGAATGAGTAGCGAGTTGCTTAAACCCGGTCGCACAGGACGTGCGACCGTCGGCAATAAAAACATTAACGAACCAAATGTTCAATGACCTGCGCGACGATAAACAAAAACATGCCGACCAGCCCGCCGCAAATCGAACCGTTGATTCTTATCATTTGCAAATCGTCCGCAACGTGACTTTCAACGAACTCAGTCAACTCGTCGTCGCTGAACTTGTCGAGTCGCTCGCGAATCATCTGCGGTATCTGCCCGCGATACTCTTCCAACAAATTTTCTATGAAATCCTTTATCAGCGCGTCGAATTTCTGTTGAAGTTTCTCGTCGCGCTTGAACTCGTCAATCTTCGCGTCGACCAAGAAATCTACCGCGTCTTTCCAAATAACCGGCTTGCGCTCAATCTCCACAATGCGCTTGACGTTCGGATTAGCCGCCTGCTGTCGCCGCAACTTTTCTAAAATCTTCGGGTCAGTCTCGCCCTTGACGTTCACATCAAGCCACGTCTTTATATAGCCCGCCGCGTCAAACTTTTGCATGAACAGGACCTTAAGGTCGTCGAGAAGTTTTTTCGTGTTGAGACTGCCCGCCGCATTCGTCACGAACCCGCCGAACATTTTAATCATCTCTTCCGCCGCCCGCGAAGTTTCCGCGTCAACCATGCCTTGCGTGTTGAGAATTTTCTCGGCGTCGCTGATTTTCTTGTCGACAGTCTCGTTGAGTATGTTCAAAATTTTTTCGTCGGTCAAATCCATTGAGCTGAGCACAAGCGCACGCCCCGCCGAGTCGCCTTCATAAGCCTCGCGCAGTTCGGTTATCTTTTTTAAAATTTCCTCCTGCATGTGCTTGCTTTGCAAAATTTTATGCCCCGTGTCGAACAGCGCGGTTAAAATTCTGCGGCTGTGTCTATCGCTCGTGACAACCTTTATCACCGCGTCGAAGAGTTTCTGCGCGTCGAGGTTTTTAATTTCCTGCTCAAGAATCGTCGCGACGCCTGCGGAAATTTTTTTCGTATCGAGTCCGCTAAACAGTTCGGTCAAAATTTCTCGCACAAGAGTTTTAGTCTTCGCGCGCCCGTTGTTTTGCTCGAAGTAGTCAATCAGGAGCTGCGCGGCGTTTTCATCGCGAACGGTCTCCATAATATTTTTGGTGTTCAAAAGGTCAGTGCCGACGAACTCAACAATCGCGTCCATTATTCGCGCACGGTTGCGCCGCAAAATTTCCGTGTGAAAGCCAATGCCCAGCGGCTTGCGGAAAAGAGCCGTCACGCCAAACCAGTCCGCCATGCCGCCGATTGTCGCCGCCAAAAAGCCGTGATTCAAAAGTCCGAGTGCAAAGCTCCCGCCTGCGCCCGTCAAAATAAATTTCAACGGAGAAATTTCCGGCAAGGTCGAGACTGCAAAGACCGCGCTCGCCGCCAATGTCGCTGTCGCCTTCGTTTTATTGTCAGTCAAAAACTTTTCACCTCCACTTATTTTATTTTAGCACGAAATTTTTCCCGTGTCTTCAAAAATTTTTCACAAAAAAAGCCCGCCGGAGCGAGCCGAAAATTTTTATCAAAGCGAACCTTCGCGAAGTTTTTTATCAATATAGCGATAGTAATCAAAGTTCGTGACGGCAACCTCATCGCGAATAATAGTAAAGCCCGGCTGAATGTACGCCTCGAAAAGTTTCAACTCGTAAACGTCGCCGCGCTTTTGAATCCCAACATCAATCCCAATGTCAAAAATCGTGTCGTCGTAAAAAGATTGATAGTAGTCGGGGAACTTGTCCGCCAAATCCATGAGCTGATTGTAAACTTTTTTCCAGTCGTCACCGAACTGCGCGGGCAAGAAATTTTCAAGTTTCATTGTAAAGCCGCCCGCAATGACGTTTGAAATAACTCCGTCCGCATTGCCGATTCGCGGATAGAGAAAAGTTTTGAACTTGCCTTCCGCGCCGCGCCGCGCATGAATTCTTATGTCAAACGGATTGCCCTGCCGCGTCCGCGAAGTAACGTAGGGTTGCAACAGGTAAACTTTTTGCGTGAAATTTTCCTTGTAAAGTTTCAACAGCTCCTCCGGATTTTTTAGCGTGGTCGTCTCGTTCTTGAAGGTCACAACGTAATTACCGTCATCAATTTTGATTCTGAAGACGCCGCCGCCGCCAACGCCATTACCCGGCTTTAAAACAACGTCGCCATATTGCTCAAGCAAATCCGACAGATTTTCAAAGCTCGCAACCGTGTACGTCGTGATTAAAAATTCATTGAATCGCCCGTCCTTCGACAGCTCATTGAAAAATTTCTGCTTGCCCATGCCGCCAATCGGGCGAATCAGATAGCAATACTCCTTGAGCCGATTCATTATCGGCAACGTCTCGCCGCGCGAATAAGTTATATCGTTGTCGATAATCTCTGGCAGGGGCGCGACTTTCTGAATGACTTTGCCGTCCTTCATGAGCAGGGCTTTGACTGTTTTGTTCTCAAAGTCAATGTCCTGCGGCGCGAAGAAAAGCAGTTCAATGTTGAAGTGCGCCGCCATTAAAAACATTGGGTATCGCGCGTTCGACATCTCCCAGAAATGATTCTTGACTTTTTTCATGATGCCGACGACGAGCGGCGGATTGACCTTCTCGACGATTTGCGGCTGGCCGTTTTCAAATTCAATGGCGTTGCCGTCTTCCGTCTCGATAGTCACGCGAACCGCGCCCGCTTTAATGACCGTGCGACCGATTGAGTCCGTGACTTTTTGAGCGGCGCGCAGATTTTCTTCGGGGAAAGTTTCAACCTCGACAGGTTCCAAAGCAACAACGCTCCCTTCCTTAAAGCATTTATCGTAGGCGAGCAAGCCCGAAATGGTGTGCTGAACGTCGTCGATACGAACGCGGAAGGCGTCGCCGCGAGCAAAGAACGCGCCGTCCATGCGTTCGGGATTTTTGAAATACATTGCGACTTCAGGGAAGAAGTAGCTGTTGGCAAAACGTTCTGCGCGGCGGTCGGCAGTTTGATAAAATTCCCGTTCGTCGACGCGCTTTAACAAATCTTTCATTTCGGGCAACGTCTTCATACGACGAATCATATTTTCCGCCGCCATAATCATTTCCAACTGCGTGGGCGCGTGAACTACCACATTGGCAATCTTGGGCAGGTAGCTCAAAATATTATCAAGCCCAAAGCGGAAGTAACGCGCCTCCGGTTTGTAAATCGTCAGCTCGTTCAAAGTGTATTGCATCCAATGGTCGTGATTCTCCCAATACTTTTGACTCATAAAATACAGCACGGCGCGTTCGACAAACTTAAGCAACTCAATGTCTTTGGTGATTGCATAAAGGCGCAACAAGCCGAAAAGTGCCTCGCCGTCGTAGAAAGTTATGACAAAATCTTTTCTGACGGAGAAGTCGCGAATGTTTAGGGATTGGGAGAAATTGCCTTCGGGCTTTTGCATAGCGAAGACGCCGCGAGCAATGGAATTCATCAGCGGAATATATCTTTGAGTGCCGCCGACCGTCGTCCACTTACTGAACGCCAACAGCGCAAGCCCGCTTATCCCGCAGGTGGTTGCGCGACCTTCGCTGAAGTATGCCGCGTTCTCGCCGTTTGAAAGTCTTCGATAGCACAGAAAATTTTTTATCGCGTATTCAAAGCCGCGCTCAATCGCCGCGCCTAAAGCCTGCTTAACTTGCTCGTCCGCGCAGACTTCGTAAGCCTCCGCCATTGAATACAACGTGCCAAAATGCCTATGCGTGTTGTACTTGGGAACAATGCTATCGTCGCAGGGGTACCAGCCGTAAGTAAATTTGCCGTCGTCTTCGCACTGGCGCAAAAGATAATTCGTAGCGTTCATTGCCCAGTTGAAAAACAATTCTTTGTCGGCGGCAATGTCTCTGCGCCCCGCGCTCGATTCTTTGCCGGAAATGGTCAGCGGCTCAGTCATGCCCTCTTGAATAAAAGCTCCCGCCGTGTAGAAAAGCTCGACTTCGGCGGCGGCGGACATTTGCGAGAAGTCGCAGTTGAAACGCTCGCGGCAATAAGCTTGCGCCTTGTCGGGCTGAAACTCGCCGTTAGTCTTTTCCTTGTCGGGGTTGAAGAAAAACAAGTTGGCGTTAAGCTCCTGCTCGGTGAAGGCAAGCCGATAATCCTTGTCGAAGGCGATACCTTGACGGAACCAGTTGCGGCGTTTGGCTTGAACTCGCGCAAGACACTTTTCCCAAGAAAGATTTTCGCTACTAATCACCCAATCGGCTCGCAAAATTTTTGGCTCAATGCCCTTTTTGTTCAATGAGTTTTCCAAATCAATCAAAGCCGTTGTCCAAGCCTCTTGCGGCGTGTTGCCGACGGAGTTGCAAACCGTCGCGCGTTCCTTCAAGCTTGAGGCGGAGAGGAAAAGTTTGCACGGCGTGGAAGAACTTGCGTCAAAATTTTTTAGGAAGGTCGGGAAAAGTTTCTCGGATAAATTTTTCAAGGTCAAGAAACAATCACTCCTTTTGTTGTATAATGAAGTTAATAAGGTGTCAGGAGTCAGGAATCAGGAGTCAGGAATCAGGAATCAGGAATCGGGGGGCAGGGTTAAAATCACTGATTCTTAGTTCCCGTCCCCTGACAGCTCGCTTGGAGGAGGAAATTTTGAGGACTGAACATAAGCAGGAAATGAAGTTGAGGCGGCGGAACATCGCGCTGACTGTCGGCTACGACGGCACGAATTACAACGGCTTTCAATGGCAAAGCCCGCCGCGCGTTGCCGTTCAAAATGTTTTGGAGGAGCGTCTCGAAAAAATTTTTGGTGACAAAATCGAGTTGGCGGCGGCAGGTCGTACCGACGCAGGAGTTCATGCCTTCGGGCAAGTCGTAAATTTTTTTACTGACGGGCGAATTGCCGTTGAAAAAATTCCGCTCGCCGCGAGTACGATTTTGCCCGCCGATATTGTCGTTCGCGAGGCGCAGGAAGTAGATAAAAATTTCAGCGCACTCCACAGCGCGAAGAGTAAAATTTATCTCTACAGAATTCTGCGCGGCGCGGCGTCAAATCCCTTTGTCAATCGCTTTGCTTGGCATATCTTCCGACCGCTTGACGTTGAAGTTATGCGCGAAGCTTTGAAACTTTTAATCGGTACGCAGGATTTTTCAAGTTTCAAAGCGGCGGGCGGTGCTCCTAACATGAATCCCGTCCGAACGATTTACGCGGCCGAACTTTTTAATGAAAACCTTTTCGGCGGCGAACTCCTCACGATAAAAATTCATGCGAGCGGCTTTCTGTATCACATGGCGCGAAACATTGTGGCGGGAGTTGTTGCCGTCGGGCGCAAGCGTTTGACCGTCGACGACTTCAAGAAAATTATCGACGCCCGTGACAGAAGTCTTTTACCCGCGACGGCTCCCGCGCAGGGCTTGTGCCTTCAAGAAGTTTTTTATTAAAGCGCAGGGTCAGCGATGCCGTTCAACGCAAAAGCTTTTGCGCGGTCAAGACAGGTGGCGCATTGTCCGCAAGGCTTATCGCCGCGCTCATAACAACTCCAAGTTAAATGATACGGCGCACCCAACTCTAATCCGGCTTTAACAACGTCGGATTTTTTTTGACAAAGAAAGGGCGCGACCAATTTATTTTTCTCGTAAGTGCCGATACGGATAGCCGCGCTCATCGACGCGATAAAATCAGCGCGGCAGTCAGCATAAGCATCACTGCCGGCGTCGTCGGAATGCACGCCGATATAAATTTCAACCGGCTCTTCTTCGTAAAGACTGTCCGCGAAACTCGCCGCGATTGACAAAAACAAGCCGTTGCGGAAGGGCACGTAAGTTGCAATTTTCTGCGAACGATTCTTTTTAATCTGCTCGGCGTAGGAATTTTTTTCGAGTGAGGCGTTTGAAGTGTTGAGCAGAGCCGAATTTGACAGCTTAAAAATTTCTGCGGCGTCGAGTTCATAGCGTGTGACGTTATAAAACTCTGCGACGGCTCTTGCGCTTTGCAATTCTCTTTCGTGACGCTGACCGTAGAAAATCGAAAGTGCCGAGACATTTTCCGCGCCCAACTTTTTAACCGCCAAAGCTAAACACGTCGTCGAGTCCAAGCCGCCGCTTGAAAGAACTATTGCTTTCATTATGACCTCCAAAATATTCAAAACGTGACAGGTTGTCGAGTAGTTGAGGGGGCGTCATGCATGACGCCCCATGACGCCGCGTTTCAACAGGATGTTGAAGCGGCGACGCCC
>JBGUYA010000135.1:0-3236 GCA_045118435.1 Quinella sp.
TGAAATCCGCCGCGTTCGGCTGGTTGACTACAGCCCTGCAAATATTTCTAATAAATTCGGGGGCTTCTCGGCGCATTTTTGGTGAAAACTTGACAGTTACATTGGCGAAAGTGCTTTCAGCTTTTTCGCGAGTTTGACCGAGATAAAAATCCCCGAAGACATCGAGGAAGTTGCAAAAAATGTTTTCGACGCCTGCGCGGAGAAACTGAGCAAAGGCAACGGCGCGAAACTCATTCTCTGTTAAAATTTTTTATCGGCTTCAATCCCCCGCGCGGGGCTTATTTTTTTTACACGCTAAGATAAAATTCATTTAGAGGAGGTGATAAGCATTGAAGAAATTTTTAGCGACGCTGATAATTTTGCTGATGATGACCGCGCAGGTCGAGGCGATATCTTACGAGGATTCGACGTTCGCGATTGATGCTATCAACAAAAAGTTGCGCGAGTGGAAATGTACACCGCTAAGAATTCAATACGGCGGCGACGAATTCAACAACGCCGAGAATATCGAGTACATGAACGACTTGGCGGAAGCTCACGGCTTCGAGAGGAAATTTATCGCCTGTATGGTTTTCTACAGCGACTTTCATTCACCGCAAGACGACGGCGAACTTTCCGCTTGGAAGTACGATACCGATTATAAAAATTGGTCGTGGTACTTCGGGCTTTACGAGCCGAACGGAACGTGGCAACTCATGACTTGGGGTTACTGAAGGGCAATAGAAATTCTGAATTTGAAATGGGGAATGATTATAGACAAAATCTATCGCTGATTCGACCTTCAATAAATTTTCGGGCGATTTTTGCCAAAATCGGATACCGCCCCGACGGCTAGTTGTAGGATTTGCGAAAATCGGCTTGCTCGCGAAAAATTGAAAAATGAAAGTCAACTGTAATGTCACGCAAAAAATCGATTAATTTCAAGTCGTAACGCGACCTGTACGGAGTTCAAAAACAAGTCGAAGAAAAAATTTTATTATACACTGCTTGTCAAGAGGGCGGAGAAACTGGAAAACCGCTGAAACAGAGGCTTGAATCTGAAAGAAATTCCGATTGTTAACCAAAATCCCCGTGTTTTGGAAATGAATTCTGAAAGAGGGTTAACATTTAACCTTGTGAATCATGGAAAACCACTGAATTTGAGGAGGTACATTATGATAAAAAAATTTTTTCTGATCATCTGCGCGGCGATGCTGATAAGCGGTTGCGGTGGCGAGAAGACTTCGAGCGACGAAAAAACTTTTACTTACGGAACGATGGCTTACGGCGTGGCAATGGAAAATGTCGGCACGAATCCGCACGAAAGTTACAGCGGCTGGAGTGCGATTCGCTACGGCATAGGCGAGACGCTTTTTAAATTCAACGAACGCATGGAGCTTGAGCCGTGGCTTGCAGAAAGTTTCGAGCAAGTCGACGACTTCACAGTTAAGATTAAAATAAACGACGCCGCCAAATTTTCCAACGGCAAGAAAGTTGACGGCTCGGCGGTTAAAGCTTGCCTCGAACATTTGATTGCGAATCATGACCGCGCCCCCCGCGACTTGAAAATCATTTCGATTGACGCGGACGGGCAGTTCGTCACGATTAAATCTTCCGAAAAAGTTCCCGCGCTCCTGAATTACTTCAGCGACCCCTACGGCTGTATTGTCGACGTTGACGCGGGCTTTGAAAATAAAATCGTCGTCGGCACGGGAGCTTACAAAGCCGTCAAAGTCACCGACACGCAGATTGATTTGGTTGCCAACGAAAATTATTGGGGCGCGGTCAAGCCCAAGCTCGACAGGATTATTGTCAAGAGCATAACCGACGGAGACACGCTCACTATGGCTATGCAAAACGGTGAACTCGACGCGGTTCAAGGCTTGCCATATTCGAGCTTGCAACTCTTTAACGACGGCTACAAGATTTCGCAAACAAATACTTCGCGCGTCTATCAAATCGCCTTCAACTTCAAGACGCCCGCGCTTCAAGATTTAAACGTCCGCCGCGCTATTTCTATGGCGATTGACAAGGAAAATTTCTGCAAGGTTCTGCTCAGCGGCAACGGCACGCCCGCAATCGGTCCCTTCCCCGCTAATTTGCCCTTCGGCGGCGACGCAGTTCATGCGGAAAATTTTAACCTCGACAGCGCGAAGAAACTTCTTACTGATTCGGGCTGGCAAGACACTGACGGCGACGGCTACGTTGACAAGGACGGCAAAAATCTTGAGCTGAATTACCTGACTTACACCTCGCGGCAGGAACTTCCTTTGCTTGCCGAAGCCGCGCAGGCGAGCTTGAAACTTATCGGCATTAAGTTAAACGTCAACGCCACCGACAACTACAAGACTTTCCTAAAGGCGGGCGACTACGATATTTTTTCTAAGGCAATCGTGACGGCTCCGACCGGCGACGGCGAATATTATTTTACAAGTCATATCGTGCCGGGCGCGGTCGACAACGCGGGCAACTATGACAGCGCGGAAATTTCTTCGCTCGAAGATAGGTTGCATAACACCTACGGCGCGGATAATCGCTCGGCTCTCGTTATTAAAATGTCACAGCAAGTTTTGGACGACTGCGCATTGATTTACGCCGCCCACTTGAAAATGTCGCTTGTCATGAAAAAAAATGTCGAAGGGTTCACGGCGCACCCCTCCGACTACTACGAAATTACTCCCGCGCTCAACAAACAATGATTTTGACGGCAAAGTCACCAAAAAATTGAGCAAGTCGACTGAGCCGACCTGCTCTTAAAAATTTTTTAATCTGCCTTCCGAACGTCGGGGGGCGAATTTTTTTTGCGGTAATCGTCGACGGCGGCTTTAATCGCCTCCTCCGCCAAAACCGAGCAATGCAACTTGTGGACAGGCAATCCGTCCAACGCCTCCGCGACCGCTTTATTTGTCAACGTCATAACTTCGGCGAGCGGCTTGCCCTTAATGAGTTCGGTAGCCATTGAACTTGAGGCAATTGCCGAGCCGCAACCGAACGTTTCAAACTTCACGTCGGTAACAATGTCGTCGTCAATCTTTAGATAAATCTTCATGATGTCGCCGCAAACCGCGTTGCCGACTTCGCCGACGCCGTCCGCGTTCTCAATGCTACCGACGTTGCGCGGGTGGCGGAAATGATCCATTACTTTTTCGCTGTATAGTGCCATACAAATTCCGTTACTGAAAACTTATAAAAAGTTGTAAAAACTCTTATGTTTCATTCCTGCTTCACCACGTCCGCTTTTGCCAAGGCTACTTGCG
>JBGUYA010000136.1:0-13062 GCA_045118435.1 Quinella sp.
CTCCTCAACAGAGTTGAACTCGTCGATAAAATTTTGCACGAAGATAAACCGCCGCTGATACGGCAAAAGATTTTCGCGCAGGAATTGCAAATCGTCTTTGGTCAGCCCGCGCTGTTGAATCAGATAAATGCAGGCGTGCGCCTTCTTGACGATTGATTTTGTCATCTCCAAATGTCCTTCGGCAATGCCGTTGAGTCCGGGCGTGTCCATTATCATCAGCGGGCGCGTCACGTGCAGGAGCGGCATATAAATTTCCACGCCGTCAATTTCCCGCGCCACCCGATATTTTGTGCTAACCGCCGTCGTGTAATCTTTAAGCTCGTCGAGATTTTTCAGCGTCAACTTTTCTCCCGACTTCATGAACGCGACCGCCGAACCACTGCGCGGGTCGTCTTCGGCAACGTTAATAATCTTAGTCAAAACGGCGGTCGTTTCCTTCGCGGCATGGCTCAAAATATCTTTGCCGAGCAAGGCGTTTATGAAAGTCGACTTGCCCGAACTGAATTCCCCGATGACCGCGAGCCGGAAAAAGTTATCGCCGATTCGTTGCTTGAAACTTTCCAACTCCTCCGAAAAGCCTTGCAGTGATTTTAATTTCGTCTCGCGCTCCAAGTTGGCGAGCATGTCCGAAAAAAATTCTTGCAACGTCCCTGACTGCGCCATAAAAATTTTTCTCCTTTAAAATATTGCTTGATTTAAAAAGAATTTTAGCGTAGCCTAATCGAGGTGTCAATTAACTGCGAACTTTATACTGAGGAGGAAAAAATTTGTTTATAGCCGACAAATACGATGTGATAGTAATCGGCGCGGGGCACGCGGGAATTGAGGCGGCTCTTGCCTCTGCGCGGCTGGGTTGCAAAACGTTGCTGACGACTTTATCACTTGAAAACTTGGCAATGATGCCCTGCAATCCGTCAATCGGCGGACCTGCCAAAGGTCATCTCGTCCGAGAAATCGACGCGCTCGGCGGGCAAATGGGTATCGCCGCCGACCAAACTTGTATTCAATTTCGCACTCTCAACACGGGCAAAGGTTTTGCCGTTCAAGCCCTGCGTGCTCAAGCCGACAAGAAAATTTATCAAGCCGTCATGAAAAACTTTTGCGAGAACGTCGACGGGCTTGACCTCAAGCAACTGCTCATTGAAAATATTTTGGTTGAGGAAAATAAAATTGTGGGCGTCGAGGCGGAGACAGGCGAAACTTTTTTGGCAAGCGCGGTGATTCTGGCGAGCGGGACTTATTTAAGCGGGCGAATAATTATCGGCGAGAGTATTTTTGACGGCGGTCCCAACGGTCAGCGAGCCGCCTTGAAACTTTCCGACGCTTTGAAAAATCTTGGCGTCAAGCTCATGCGCTTTAAGACGGGGACGCCTGCACGGGTCGACGCGAGGACTTTGGACTTCGACAAAATGGAAATTCAGCGCGGCGACGAGCCTCCGCAGAATTTTTCGTTCATGACAAAGACGCCGCCCGTTAATCGCGTCAACTGCTACTTGACTTACACCAACGAGCGCACGCACGAGATTTTGAGAAAAAATTTGCACCGCGCCCCAATGGCGAACGGCATTATCGAAGGAATTGGACCGCGCTATTGCCCTTCGATTGAGTCAAAAATAATTCGCTTCCCCGACAAGGAGCGGCACCAACTTTTTCTTGAGCCGGAAGGTTTGAACACGCAGGAATATTACGTTCAAGGCATGTCAACTTCAATGCCTATGGACGTGCAGATTGAGTTCCTGCACACGATACCAGGCTTAGAGCGGGCAAAGATCATGCGGGCGGGCTACGCGATAGAATATGATTGCATTGACCCGTTGCAACTCAAGCCGACGTTGGAATTTAAAAAGATAGCGGGCTTTTTCTCGGCGGGGCAATCGAACGGCACGAGCGGCTACGAGGAGGCGGCGGCGCAAGGTTTAATCGCGGGGATAAATGCGGCGGCGTTCGTGAAAAATTTCGAGCCGCTGATTTTGAAACGGTCGGAAGGATATATCGGCGTGCTTATTGATGATTTGGTAACTAAGGGCACGAATGAACCTTATCGCATGATGACTTCGCGGGCGGAATATCGGCTTTTACTTCGGCAGGACAACGCCGATTTGCGCTTGACGCCACACGCAATCCGAATAGGGCTTGCCTCGCCCGAACGTCAAAAAATTTTTGAGAGTAAACGCGCAGAAATTTTCTTGGCGACGCAACGCCTTAACGAGATTAAATTGACGCCGAGCGTCGAAGTCAATCAAAAACTTTTAAACTTGGGCGTTGGCGAAGTTCATAACGCAATGCCGCTTGCCGAACTTTTACGCCGCCCCAACGTCACGTATGAAAAGCTCCGCGCCGCATTTGACCTGCTCGAAATTTCCGCCGAAGCCGCCGCGCAGGTTGAGATCTCAATTTTCTACGAAGGCTACATTAAAAAGCAGTCGGAGCTTGCCGCGAAACTTGACCGCCTCGAAAATAAAATCATTCCTGACGGCGTCGACTACAACGCGCTAAAAAATCTTCGCGTCGAGGCGAGGGAAAAACTTTCTGAAGTTCGTCCGCGTTCAATCGGGCAGGCGTCGCGCATTTCGGGAGTGTCGCCCGCCGATATTTCCGTTTTGCTCGTGTGGCTTGAAACTGCAATTCGTAATGCGTAATGCGCAATGTTGAAAATTCTTCTTGCAATGCTTGAAATCGCAAATTAAAATAGTAGTGGAGATGATAGAAATGTTTCGCGAACCGTTGGCAAGTTTCGGACTCGACGCCGCGCAGATTGAGCGTTGCGAGAAATTTTATCGGCTGGTTGTCGAACAAAATCGCGTGATGAATTTGACAGCGATAACGGAGCCTCGCGAGTTCGCAATCAAACACATAATAGACAGCTTGAGCGCGTGGGACGACGAAATTTTTCAAGGCGTCGAAACGCTCGCCGACGTTGGAACGGGAGCGGGCTTTCCGGCAATCCCGCTAAAAATTTTCAAGCCGCAACTCAAACTTTGCCTGATAGATTCATTGGCGAAGCGTACAGAATTTTTAAAGCGGGTTGTCGCGGAGTTGGAGCTTGAGGACGTCGAGATAATTCAAGGACGCGCGGAAGAACTCGCACGACAAAAAATTTTCCGAGAAAAATTCGACGTAGTGACTTCGCGAGCCGTCGCAAGGTTAAATGTCTTGGCGGAATATTGCTTGCCGTTCGTAAAAGTCGGAAAAAAATTCGTCGCGCTCAAGGGTAAAAATTTCCGCGAGGAGCTTGACGAGGCACGAGCCGCGATTAAAATTTTGGGCGGCGGAGAAATCTTCGTTCGCGAAATGAGCTTGCCGACGCTTGAGGAAAAGCGCGCCGTGATTTACGTCAGCAAAAAAAAATCGACGCCCGAAAAATATCCGCGTCGCGAGAGTTTGATTAGGAAAACAAAATTGGGAGTGGGGAATTGACGTGAGAAAAAAAATAATGGCGGGCGCGGCGATTCTTGCGTTGCTGATGAATTCGCCGCAAGTCAAAGCGGAAGATGAAGTCGTCGTATTCGGCGGGGAGTTCGAGGACGAGAAACCTCAACCTGCGCGGAAAAAAGTCGAGGAACCCGCGCCGCTAAAGGAATTGCCGCCGCCCGAAGAAAAGCCAATCGAACAGCCGGAGCCGCCACCCAAGCCCGAAGTTGTCGAGCCGCCCGATTTGCCGCCGACTCAACCGCAGGAAAAGGCAATTAGTAATGAGGAATTAGGAATTAGGAATGAAGGCAAGCCGCTTGAGCAACCGCAAGAAAATTTGACGCCCGCGCAGATTGAGACACCAACTCAGCCGCTTGAAGACGACGAAAATTTGGGCGATACGCTGATTTTCGACGACCTAAGCAAACTTCCCGAACAGAAGCCGCTTGAGCAACCGCCGCAAAAAATTGAACCGCCTCCGCCGCCCGTCGTTGCCGAGCCGTTTCAACCGACGCAAATATCTGACGAGTGGCAAGAGCGCGTCGAGCCGCCCGTTGCAGTCGCGCCGTCGTCGATAAGTTCAACGCCGCGCCAAACTCAAGCTAAGCCGCAACAGGAATTGAAAATGCTCAAGCCGCGATTCGTCAAGTTGGCGGTCGACGACACCTACACTTACTACTTGGATAAAAGCGCGGTCGAGTGGCGAAAAATGCCTTACTCTTCGAGCGAGTACATGGCGGACGTGTGGATTCGCATGATTGAGCGCGAGCCGAAGACTCTTGATAGCGACATGGCGGCTTACGGCGCGGAAAATTTCCGTGCGCAAATCGAGTTGGCGCGTGAACAAGGTTATCAGTATTCGCCCGAAGACATAAAAGTTTTGAGCCAGCAAGCGTACATCTTGGAACATTATTATCTGCGCCCCAAGACGCGGCAAGTACAATTTTTGTGCGAGTTGGAAGTTTTCGGGCGTCCGCAGAACGCGATTAACGAGCGAGCTTACGATTATAAGAATTGGGAAAACTTGGTGCCCGGCAGTGTCGAGTCGACGATTTACGACGCGGCGATAAAGATTTTGGGCAAGTCGAAGGGCAGCGAGCGCGGGCATATGACTTTTATCGACATGCTCGAAGAGTACGGAAGAATTTCTTTGAGATAGGGACAAGGAGTCAGGAATCTGGAATCAGAGAAAAGCCCTGAGCCCTGATTCCAGACCCCTGACTCCTAAAACGAGGTGTGAAGTTTGGAGACAGGACTAATCCCGCCTGCGCTGATAATTTTATCGGCGGCGGTGAGCGGCTACTTTTCGCTGATAGAAACGGCGTTGATAGAAAGTCATCGCGGGCGGCTGGAAAAATTATCGGAAGAGGGAAACGACAAGGCGGCGGCGGTTTTGAAAATGCTTGAAGCTCCCGCGCCGCTTAGCGTTGCGCAAATCGGAATCACATTCACGGGAATATTGGCGGGCGTCTGCGCGATACTCACAAGCCCGACAATCGCGGGACTGATAAATTCGTCGTTGGTCCCAGCAGTAGTTATCGCCATTGGAATCACGACATTTATCTTTTTGCTGTTCGGAGAATTTTTGCCAAAGCAAGCCGCAAAGCGCGACCCCGAAAAAATTTTACTCGGCAACTTCAAGACGTTTCGGATAATCGTCTCGGTTATGAATCCGTTTGTTAGTTTGCTGACGGCAATAGCGGGCGGTGTGGGCTTTATTTTCGGCATGAACTCTTCCAAGAGCGACGCCGTGACCGAAGACGAGGTTTTGGACTTAATCGAGCAAGGAACGGAAGACGGCACGATTGAGAAGTCTGAACAAGAAATGGTCGACAGGATTTTTGACATAGGCGACGAGACGGCTTATTCGTTGATGACACCGCGCGTTAAAATTGTTTGGCTTGATCTTGACGACGATTTGGAGAAAAATTTAAAAGTCGTGCAGGAAAGTCCCTACACGATTTTTCCTGTCGGCTACGGCAGTTTAGATGATTGTCGCGGCTTGATTTACGCTAAAGATTTACTCGACGCCGTGTTGAGCAACGGGCGCGAAGTCAATTTGGAAAAGCTGATTAAGAAGGCAAGCTACGTGCCGCGAACTATGGAGGCGTTTAGGATTGTTGAAAAGTTTCGTTCGAGCGGCATAACGGAGGCTATGGTCAACGACGAGTACGGCGGAGTTATCGGTTTTATCACGCTTGATGATATTGTGCGCGAGATTGTCGACACGGCGGGCGATGATGAAGTCGAACAGCAAATTACGCGCAACAAGGATAATTCTTGGACAGTCGACGGGCTTTGCGACATTGACGAGTTCAAGGAGCAGTTTGACATTGAGACTTTACCCGACGAGGAGCACGAGCATTTTCAGACAATGGGCGGCTTTCTGACTTCGTGCTTTGGCTATATTCCTAAAGTCGGCGAGGTTTACGAGTGGAATGGTTTTCGCTTTAAGGTCAAGGAAATGGACGGCGTGCGCATTGGCAAGATTTTAATCTCTAGGGATTAGATTCATGTTGTGATAAAAATTCGTCAAGCCCTTTGCAAACAAAAAATCCCCTCCAAATCTGAAGGGGATTTTTTGTTCGCTCGCTAAATTTTACTCGCAGGTTGCCTTGCGCTTGGTGATGACGCGCTGACGTTCGGTGTGCGGCTCAAAATCGCTCGCCAAGCCTGTCAAAAAACCAACTGCCAAAGCTGCTTCGACAGGCAAAGCATTTTCACTGTTAAGTTTTTCGCCAATTACGGGTTTTTTGTAAGTCTCCATAAGAATCACTCCAAAACTAAAATTTTCTTCCACTGCAAGTCGCGAATCATTTCGACAAAATCTTTTTCGAGTTCGCGCTCGTCTACGGCGTAGCGGACAAGGAATTTTTCTTTAATCTCCCCGACTGTAGTCTTGCCGTCCGCCAGCTCAATAAAAAATGCCGCCGTCGCGTTCAGATAATAAATCGCCAAGTTCTCCGCGCAGATTATCAGCACATCGTCGTTCATGCGCTTTTTCACAAACAACTTACGCGGAATTTTGTTTTCAAGCCACGAGAAAATCATTACGTCGCCTCAATCCTTATATTCTTTGCGTTTGACCAAGCCGACAGTATTCGCTTCGGAAATTTCTCCGCTGAATACTTTTCTTACGGTTTTTCCGGCGGAATATCCTGCGCCAAGAGCTTTGACAACGGGAAAAAGTTCTTCGATGTCATTTGCTGCCCCTGAACTCGTAACCTTCGGGCGCGAATAAGTTTCTTTCATGATAACATCTCCTTAAAATTTTTATTTCGGCAAGCCGTTCATCTTTTCGCTGATGTCTTTCCTGCCAACGACTACTGCTAAAGATGAACTTAAAGCAATTGCGGGAAGAAGAGCACCTTCCAAAGGACTCTTAAGCACAAGTGAGTTATTGCCCCGCGAAGTTGCCGATAATTTCATATTGCTTGCGTTGAAAATCGTAGGCGACGCATATCTTTCTCCCATGATAATCCCTCCTCACAGCGCAATGTCTGCGTCAACATGATTCATAATCGTGGAAGTCTGAGCGTTCTCGTCGATTGCGGCGATAAAACTTTTCACGACGTCGGACTGCCAAGCGTCAATGCCTTTCTCCAACCACATTTCCTTGATAGATTTTTCAAAGACGTTGCCGATTATGAAAGGAGCCATGCAGTCAAGCCGAAAATCGCCGTTTGGTCTGATAATGCCGCCCGCGTTGACTTCCTGCTGATAGCGTTCCATTTGAATTTTGAATTCCGCCGAACGCTGAATCGTTATCTTGCCACTGAATTTTTTATTAAAGTCTTCAATCTGCCCGTAGAGATAATTTTTCTGCTCGTCGCTCAAAATAATCTCCGCGTGCTCGTAAGCGCGCCCGCTCGGCATGACTTCACCCAGAATAATCGAGTTCGCGCCGAGATTATAGGCAAGCTGAATCATTTCCTCAACGTGCGCGAGATTTTTGGGCGTGACGGTGTGCGCAATGACCAGCGGAATGCCCAAGTCGCTAATCTCCAACGCGCCGTTGACTGCGCGATTAAAACTATCTTCAACGCCGCGAAATTCATCGTGAAGTTGAGCCGTCGAACCGTCGATTGAAATTTGAAACCAGAAGTATCTGTACTTGTTGAATCGACGCGCAAATTTTTTCGTAAGCAACAAGCCGTTCGAGATAACGACAAAGCTCGTGCCGTCATCGTGCAGAATGTCCATTATGTCAAAGAGTTTTTCGCCCAAAAGCAACGGCTCGCCGCCCGAAATTATGCACTGGAAAATCCCGCCGTCCGAAACGATTTGCCGAGCGAGTTCGCACCATTTTTCCGGCGTCATCAAAGTATCGCGGTCGGCGTCGCCCGAACGATTGTAGCAGTGCTTGCATTTCAAATTGCATTGCCCCGTAAGCTCGAACTGCAACGTTATCGGGTAGTTAAATTTTTTCGGATAAGCTCCCGCCGCCTGCAGTGTCGTTAAATTTTGCTTGACAACCTGCAAATTTCTCTCGTCCAGCGTCCGATACTTCTTTATGAAATCTTTCAAGCTCCCAACTCCTTACTGTTTCGCAAAGTTCGTTCATCATCTGGTGAAACTCAGCAACCGTCATGTGACTATAAAAATTTTTGTAAAAGTATTCGCCATTGCAAAGTGGCGGGCGTTCGGAATAAATCTCGCAGAGGTTTTCCGCCGTCAAATGTTTACAAACGCCGTCGCCGCGATCAAAGCTTTTCATTTCCTCAAGCATGTCAACATGCCGACAGCAATCGCCGCAACGCTCGCAAGGGTACGGATAATATTTTTCCATTATGTCATCTCTTCAAAGGATTTTGCCCGTCTATAAAAAAAAAAATGACTTTGTCAAGCCTTTTGTAAAAAAAATTTCCCTGCCAAATTTGGAAGGGAATTTTTTTATTCGGTTAGTTGAATGATTTTTATAGAAAAGCTTTCTTAAGCCACGCCTGCGCCGCCGCGATTTGAATTTCTACTTGACGAAAAGAGGTGCCGCCTTGAGAATTGCGAGCGGCAACGCAAGTTTCGGGCTTAATAGCGTCGTGAATGTCGGCGTCGAACAGCGGCGAGAACCTTTTAAAGTCGTCGAGCGTCAAATCTTTAAGGTAAAGATTTTTTTCAATGCAGAAGTGAACGAGCTTGCCCGCGACTTCGTGAGCTTGGCGGAAGGGCAGATTTTTTTTGACGAGATAATCTGCAAGGTCGGTTGCGTTGGAAAAATCCTCTTCGACGGCGCGGCGCATGTTCTCCTTGCGCAGTTTCATGCCGTTGACAATCTGCGCGGCGACCGCCAGAGAAAATTTAATCGTGTCGAGCGCGTCAAAGACGCCTTCCTTGTCCTCTTGCAAATCTTTGTTGTAGGCAAGCGGCAGAGCTTTAACCGTCGTGAGCAACGCCATTAAATGACCGAAAACGCGCCCCGTCTTGCCACGAATCAGCTCCGGCACGTCGGGATTTTTTTTCTGCGGCATCATGGAAGAGCCGGTGCAATGCGCGTCGTCGAGTTCGATAAAAGAAAATTCGCGACTGCACCAGAAAATAATTTCCTCACTGAAGCGCGACAGATGAACCATAAGAATTGACGCGGCAGAAAGAAACTCCATTAGATAATCTCTGTCGCTGACCGCGTCGAGGCTGTTGGAATAAATCTCGGCGAAGTTCAATTCATTGGCGACAAAGTTCCTGTCAATGTCAAAAGTCGTGCCCGCCAACGCGCCCGCTCCGAGCGGCATAATATCTGCGCGGGTGTGAACGCCTTCAAAACGCGCAAAGTCCCTTTGCAACATGCAGAAATACGCCAGCAGGTGATGAGCAAACAAAATCGGTTGGGCGCGTTGCAAATGAGTATAGCCCGGAAAAATCACGTCGGAATTTTTTTCGGCGGCATTAACAAGCGCGGCTTGCAACTCCAGAATCAAGCGTTGAACTTCGCGAACTTGGCGACGCATATAAAGATGAGTGTCTAGCGCGACTTGATCATTGCGACTGCGAGCCGTGTGAAGTCTGCCGCCCGCCGCGCCGATTAAATCAGTCAACGCCGCCTCAATGTTCATGTGAATATCTTCGAGCGCGACGCTGAAATTAAACTCGCCCGCGTCAATCTGCGCCAAAATCTTTTCCAAGCCCGCGCAGATTTTTTTAGCGTCGTCGTCGGAAATAATCTTCTGCGCCGCGAGCATTTTCGCATGAGCAATCGAACCTTGAATATCTTCGCGGTACATGCGCTTATCAAAGTTAATCGACGCCTGGAACTCGTTAATCATTTCGTCGGTCGACTTCTCAAACCTGCCGCCCCAAAGTTTCTCGCTCATTTCTTGTTCACCAACGCGCGAACTTTGAGCGGCAAGCCGAACAGATTTATAAAGCCCGTCGCGTCGGCTTGGTTGTAAACGTCATCATGTTCAAACGTCACGATTTCTTGATTGTAAAGCGAATAGGGCGACTTACTACCCGCAGAAATTATGTTGCCCTTGTAAAGTTTCAAGCGGACTATGCCCGTAACAGTCTTTTGAGTTTCTTCAACGAACGCCGACAATGCCTCGCGCAGAGGAGAAAACCACATGCCGTCATAAACCAACTCGCCGTACTTAACTGCAACGTGCTGTTTAAAGTGGAAGGTCGCGCGGTCAAGGCAGAGATATTCCAACTCGCGATGAGCGTAGAAAAGAATCGAGCCGGCAGGATTTTCATAGACGCCGCGACTCTTCATGCCGACAAGGCGGTTTTCGCAAATGTCGACGATACCGACGCCGTTACGCGCCCCGATTTTGTTAAGCAACGTCACAAGCTCAACCGCGCCGAGTTTCTCGCCGTTGACCGCGACGGGAATGCCCTGTTCAAAATTGATGATGACTTCTTCGGGAATGTCGGGGGCGTCTTCGGGCGCGACGCTTATCAAAAACATTTTATTCTGCGGCGCGTTCCAAGGATCTTCCAAGTCGGAACCTTCGTGCGAAAGGTGCCAAATATTTCTGTCCATGCTGTAAGTTTTGTTGGCGGCGGCAATCGGTATGTCGTGAGCTTTGGCGTATTCAATCTCGGCTTCGCGGCTGTCGAGTTCCCACTCTCTCCAAGGAGCAATAATTTTCAGTTCGGGCGCGAGAGCTTTAACCGTGAGTTCAAAGCGGACTTGGTCATTGCCTTTGCCTGTCGCCCCGTGCGCAACGGCGTCGCAACCTTCGGCGAGCGCAACCTCAACGAGTTTCTTGGCGATAATCGGGCGGGCAAACGACGTACCGAGCAAATATTTTTCCTCGTAAGTCGCGCCGGCTTTAAGCGTCGGGAAAATATATTTCTCGATAAATTCTTTGGTGAGGTCGGCGATAAAAACTTTCGACGCGCCCGACTTCAACGCCTTGTCGTGAACAACGTTAAGTTCGTCGCCCTGCCCCACGTCCGCGCAGACCGCAATCACTTCGCAACCGTAATTCTCTTTGAGCCAGGGAATGATGACCGAAGTATCAAGCCCGCCGCTGTAGGCGAGCGCAACTTTTTTGACCGAGTTTTTCATTGTAAAAATCTCCTTTTTAGCTTCTAGCTACTAGCTTTCAGCTTTTAGCTTCTATCATTTCCTGAAAGCTGACAGCTTAAAGCTAATTTTACCTTTGCAACAAAGGCTTGTCAATTTTGACGTTGACAGAAAAGCCGCCGTTAATTATGATTGAGCGACTTAAGGAGGTAATTTAATTGGAAACATTGACAGGAATGGAGCGGACGGCAAATTGCGGCGAAGTTCGCAAGTCGGACGTTGGCAAAGAAATTCAACTGGCGGGCTGGGTGTCGCGGCGCAGAGATCACGGCGGCTTGATTTTCGTCGACATGCGCGACAGGAGCGGCTTGGTTCAGATAGTTTTCGACGGCTCGACAGAAGGTTTGGACTTCGCAAAAGCCGAGACGCTTCGCAATGAATTTGTTATCGGCGTGCGCGGCAAAGTTCGTGCGCGTTCCGAAGAGACGATTAATCCGAAAATGGCGACGGGCGAGATAGAAATTTTGGTCGAAGAGCTGAGGATTTTGAACAAGGCGAAGACTCCGCCCTTTTACATTCAAGACGGCGTTGACGTTGATGAAATGGTTCGCCTGCGCTATCGCTATCTTGACCTGCGCCGCCCCGAAATGCAACAGAATATAATTCTGCGCCACCGCGTCGCGAAAATTATGCGCGACTATTTGGACGAGCAAGGCTTTTTGGAAATTGAAACGCCGATGCTTTGTCGTTCGACGCCCGAAGGCGCGAGAGATTTTCTTGTGCCGAGCCGCTTAAATCCGGGACAATTCTACGCGTTGCCGCAGTCGCCGCAAATTTTCAAGCAGTTGCTCATGGTGTCGGGCTTTGAAAAATATTTCCAGATTGTGCGCTGTTTCCGCGACGAAGATTTACGCGCCGACCGTCAGCCGGAGTTCACGCAACTTGACATTGAAACTTCCTTCCTCAACCAAGAGCAAATTTTAACGATAATGGAAGGTTTGATAAAGCGAATTTTCGAGACGACGCTTGACGTAAAAATCGAGACGCCTTTTAAGCGCATGAGTTGGGAAGAGGCAATGACGCGCTTTGGTTCGGACAAGCCGGATTTGCGCTTTGGCATGGAGTTGCAGGACATTTCGGAGCTTGTCAAAGGTTCGGACTTTAAAGTTTTCAACAGCGTTTTGGAAAAGAATGGTCAGATAAAAGTTATTCGCGTTGATGATTACGCCGACATTCCGCGCCGCGAGCTTGATAATTTGGTTGAGTACGTGAAGATTTACGGCGCGAAGGGTTTGGCTTGGATTCAGTACGCGGCGGAGGGCGTTAAATCTCCGTTCAAGAAATTTTACAGCGACGAAACTTTTGAGGCGATTAAACAGGCGACGGGTTGTAAGACGGGCGATTTGCTTTTAGTCGTCGGAGATAAGCCGTCGGTCGTCGCGCAGGCACTCGGCGAGTTGCGTTTGGAAATGGCGCGGCGCAGAAATTTAATCGACGCGGACAAACTTTGTTTCCTGTGGATTGTCGATTTCCCGATGTTTGAGTACGTCGAGGAAGACAAGAGATATAAGGCAATGCATCACCCGTTCACTTCACCGCGCGAGGAGGACATTGAACTTTTGCTGACGGCTCCCGAAAAGGTCAAGGCGAACGCTTACGACATAGTTTTGAACGGCGTCGAAGTCGGCGGCGGCAGTTTGAGGATTTATCGCCGCGACGTTCAAGAAAAAGTTTTTGAGGCAATCGGTTTGACGCAGGAGGAAGCCTACGCGAAGTTCGGATTTTTAATGGATGCCTTCGAGTTCGGGACGCCTCCTCACGGCGGGATTGCCTTCGGACTTGACCGCTTGATAATGTTAATGGCAAAGCGCAAATCGATTCGCGACGTGATTGCCTTCCCGAAGACGCAGAGCGCGATTGACCCGATGAGCCACGCGCCCAGCGAAGTCGACGATAAACAACTGCGCGAGCTTTACATAAAGACCGCCGTCAAAAAGAAATGACGCCCCCCTTTTTGCCAAAAAGTGGGTTCGCAAAACCGGCTGAGGAGTTGACGGCGCGTCTCGTTGATTCGGTTTTAAAATGATTTTTACTTGTGGAACAAACTTTTCTTTGCTTGTCCAAAGAAAAGTTTGACAAAAGAAAGGACCCCTCGCGGGGGCGTGCCGCTTTGAACATCCTGTTCAAAA
>JBGUYA010000137.1:0-24329 GCA_045118435.1 Quinella sp.
AGATAATATTTTCGTTCACGGCGGAAGGACGCGTCGACTTTCGGGAATTGGTTCGAGATCTGGCGGCGATATTCAGAACGCGAATTGAATTGCGACAAGTGGGCGTTCGCGACGAGGCAAAAGTTTTGGGCGGCATGGGCGGTTGTGGTCGCCCGTTGTGTTGCGCGTCGTTTTTGAGTGAGTTTATTCCCGTGTCGATTCGCATGGCAAAGGATCAGAACTTATCGTTGAACCCGACGAAAATTTCCGGCGTATGTGGGCGGCTCATGTGCTGTTTGAAGTACGAAAACGATTTGTACTGCGAGAATTGCCCAAAACAAAGTGTAACGCTTAAGCCCAAGCAAGGCAGTCGCGTCGTCGTGGCTGACGGCGAGGGCAAAGTTGTTGCGGTGAGTTTTTCGCGGCGCAATGCGACTATTCTTCTTGACACGAATAAAACGGTCGTGGCGAGTTGGGAAGATATTTTGCCGGTCAACGCGGAGGATTTTGAATCCGTTGAAGGTTCTGCAAATGTTGAGGAGCCCGCGCAGATTGAGGAGGTCAAGCCGACTGCTGAGCCGCCGCCCAAGTCCGAACGTCGCCCGCGTAGAGTCGACGCTTTCAACAAACGCTACAACCGCAATGAAAATTTGGAGCCGGGAAATCGCCCCGAACGTCCGACTAAGCCGCGCGGTAATAAAACTCGGCGGCAAGGCAAACGGGATTACAAAAAATGAACATCAACTTGCGAGAGGGCGAGCGGCTTGATGACTTAATGCGGTCGGGGCGCGTCATTATCCAGAGCGCGAACGAATTTTGCTTTTCAATGGACGCGGTGTTGATTGCGCACTTCCCGAAGTTCAAAAAAAATGCCCGCGTCATAGATTTGGGCACGGGCACGGGCGTAATCCCGCTGATAATCGCCGACGAGGTCAAGGAAATTTGCGCGGTTGAACTTAACTCGCAGGCGGCTGATTTGGCGCGGCGCAACGTCGAACTCAACGGCTTATCGGAAAAAATTTCGGTCGTTGAGGGCGATTACCGCAAGCACAGAGAACTTTTCCGCGCAGAGAGTTTTGACTTGGCGATAGCAAACCCGCCGTACACGCCGCTAAGAAATGGCGAAGCGAATAAAATTTCAGGGATAGCGCGGGCGCGGCATGAGTTCACGGCGACGCTTGAAGACGTTGTAACGGCGGCGCGATATGTCTTGAAGTTTCACGGCGTGTTTTGCATGATTCATTTGGCGTCGAGGCTGTGCGAGATAGTCGACGCTCTTCATCGTCATCAAATGGAAATGAAACGCCTGCGCATGATTCAACCAAAGATTGGGCGCGACGCGAACTTGATAATGCTTGAGGCAGTCGTTGGGGCGAACGCGGGCAACTTGAAAATCCTGCCGCCGCTAATCGTTCACAACGACGACGGTTCTTATACCGACGAGATTTATAAAATTTACAACAATGACAGCACATAGCCAGACGTTAGAGGGGCGGCGTTCATGCCGCCCCATTTGCTTTTCGATGACTCGCTACTTTTTTAAAACGGAGGCGGTCCGCCCATGCGCCGCCCGCTACCCATGCCGCCGCCTTGAGTGATAGAAGTTTTTGCGGCGGCTTCGTAAGTCGTTGAAACGTCGTCTCCAGGATTTAAATCGCCGCCCGTGACTTCAACCAAATCTTCGCCGTAAAGCCCAACAGTGATATAAACTTTCTCGGCAATGTCCTTGCCTTGCGCGTCCTTAACAATTCGCTCGACGTAGGAGCCTTGCGCATCAGTCTTGAGGGCGGCAATCGGCACACACAGCGCGTCACGAACTTGACCGACGATAATATCAAGCCGCGCAGTCATTGCAGGCAACAAAAGATTTTCGTCGTCGGGCGCAAGGAAAGTCACATAGTAGTAAATGACGGCGTTGCTTGAGTTGGAGCTTGAAGTTGTGGAGCTGTTGGTGTCCCACGAGTTGGCGGTATCGGTCTGTGAAATTTTGGTAACTTCCGCGTCAAAAGTTTTATCGGGGTAAGCGTCGACCGTGAAAGTCGCTCGTTCGCCAACCGCCACGCTACCAATGTCGGTCTCGTCGACTTTCGCCTTAACGAGTTTCTCGCTCAAGTCGGCAATGCGCATGATGACCGTCGGATTAGTTGAGCCTTGCACAGCCATTGTGCCGGGAGTTTTCGGCTCGCCAACAACAATTCCGTCCATTGGCGCGGTTATGACCGTTTGATTAACGTCGTCTTCGGCAAGCTCCACCTCCGACTTCGCCCGGTCATATTGATATTGCGCGTCTTGAAGTTCTTCCAAAGACTTCGCTCCGATATTGTAAAGCCGTTCGGTGCGCTCCAACTTTTGGCGGGCATTGGTCAAGGTGAAGTTGGCTTGGTCAAGTTTCGCCTCATAATCTTTGCCGTCGAGAATCGCCACGACTTGCCCCGCCGTCACGTGATCATTTTCCTCAACCAAAATTTCTTTGATACGCGCGGTGACCTTGCCGCTGACTTCGACGCTGTCGCGCGGCTGAACCGTGCCCGTCGCCGAAACTGTCTTTGTCAAATCTGCGCGGATAACTTTTGTCGTCTCGTAAGTCTTGACGGCGGCAGTCTCAATCGTTTCGTTGTAAAAGTAGTAGCCCGTCGACGCGCCGACAATCAAGACGACGACGATTAAAATTTTCCACTTCATAAAAAAACTCCTTGAACTTCGGCATCAGTGAGTATGTCCCACTGCCGCATTAAACCGCAACAAAATTCCGCGCATGTCGTTGGGCACTCGCTTATGTCCTTCCTTAATCAGCTCGACAGGAATTTGATAAAAAGCTTCGGCGACACTGCCCGCGATTGCCGCAAGCGTGTCCGAGTCTCCGCCAAGCGACACGGCATTTCTTATCGCGTCCTCAAAATTTTCCGACTCCAAGAAAGCAATCAAGGCTTCGGGAACGGAACCTTCGCAGGCGACGATTGGATAATAAATCGGGCGTATCTCGTCGAGCGTCCGCGACAAGTCATAGCCGAATTCACTTTCAACGTAGGATTTAATCTCGGCTTTGGAGGCGGCATTTCGCGCGAGGAAAATGGCACTCGCCACCGACTCCGCGCCGCGAATTCCTTCGGGCGTGTTGTGAGAAACTTCAGCCGTCAAGCAGGCTACTTGCCTTGTGCGCTCAATCGTATTGAAAAACCAGCCGACCGCCGAAACGCGCATTGCCGAGCCGTTAGATTTTTTCCTGTAAGGCTTGGGATTTTCTTCCAAAAGCCACTGCGTGAAGGAGCGACTAAATCCGACGTCCAGATATTTTCTGCCCCAACTTTGCATTGAATTGACGACCGCGCTTTTAATCTCGTCGTCGCCCGCGTCTTTGTCGAGATTGAGCAGAGCCGCCGCAATGGCAATCGTCAAGGTTGTATCGTCGGTAAAGCGACAGCCCGCGTCGAAGAACTCAAAATCTTTCGTCTTAATCACGCGCAACCTGCCTTCGTAGGGCGAACCGATTATATCGCCGAGAATTGCGCCGTAAAGTGCCGTTTGCATTTAAATCGCCTCCTTAGTCTTGCCGAGAGCCAGGAGCGTATCTCCGGCGGCGTGGGCAAGGTCAAAGCTGTATCTCATAACGTCGTACCTCGCGCTGACGTTATTTTTTTTCGCAGTCGACAGGGCAACTTCTGCGTCGAGAATGTCAAGCAGAATACCTTCGCCCGCGTTGTAGCGTTCGGTTGCAATGTAGCGTTCCTCTTCGGCAAGCTCGACTGCTTTTTGCGTCGTCGTCAATCTAAGCAACGCGATTTTCAAATTTTTATGAGCCGTCACGACTGATTCTTGAACGCTGTCCAAATCGGCGTCCATTGCAAGCTTGAGCCGCTCGACTTCGACCTTAGCCGCCTCTACTTCTGCGCGGGTGACGCCACTGTCAAAGATATTCCATGACGCGGAAATTCCTGCCGACGCATCGGGCGTTATGTGCCAACGATCCGACGCCGCGTTTAAATCTGTGCCGACATTGGCATTGACACTCGGCAACCAGCCGGACTTCGCGCTCGTGACGTTAAGCTCGCCCTGCTCAATTCTCAAGGCGTCGGATTTTAAATCATTGCGATTTTCCGTAGCCTCCGTCAAATATCTTTCAAGCTCGTCAACTTCAAGCCGCGTCTCAAAATCCTCAACCGTCAAGTTCACGATTGAATCGTTTGACATGAGCGCGGCTAAATTTGTCAGCGCGACTTCGTAGGTGGCATGGGAGCGGGCGGCGTTTTGCAGAGCGTTGCTCGTCTCGACTTGTGCGCGGAGCAAATCGATTTTGGCTTTGGCTCCCGCGTTGAACTGCGCGGCTATCATTTTTTCATGCTCGGCTAAATTTTTTTCCGTCTCTAAGTCGACCTTCGACGTTGCCAAATTTTCAAGCGCGTTGACGTAAGCCGTCGCCACTTGATAAATCAAATCGTCTTGCGCCTGAATAAAATCGAACTTTGAAACTTCAATGCCCAACTCCGCGTACTTTATCGCCGTCTCAAGTCGCTTGCCCGAATACAGCGGCAATGACGCGCTTAAACCTGTCGAGGCTCGCTCGGAAGGGTCAACGCCTTCAGTCTTGCTTGCGTTGACTGAACCCGACGCGCTCACAGAGACGCCTTTTTTGCCCCGCGCAGATTTTAAAGACTCTTCGGCGGCGAGGATTGATTGTGCACTTCGTCGCAGGTTAGGATTGTTTACCAACGCCGTTTGAACTGCCTCCTGCACCGGCAACGCCTGCGCGGGCGTCGACAGCAGGAGCGTCAGCAGCAGTGCCGTCAGAAATTTTTTCATTATGATTCTCCTTGACGATTGGACTTTCTTTAGCAAGGTTTATGACATCGTCGGCGGTCACGGACTTTTTAACTTCCGAAGTTTTGTCATTCCTAATTCCCAATTCCTCATTCCTAATTGGTTTTTCAATGTCGACTTCGTTAAGCGTCTGTGAAAGTGCCGCCTGTGCTTTTCTGAATTCGCGCAGAGTCTTTCCCAAGCCGCGCCCGACTTCGGGGAGCTTGCCCGGTCCGAAGACTATCAGCCCGACGATTAAAATTACTATGAATTCTCCCGCGCCTATTCCAAACATCTTTATCACTCCAAAATTTTTTCGCCGCCATTATATCACGCAACGTAGTTTCTTCAAACATTTTTCATAAAAAAATCCCCCCGCTATTTTGCAGGGGAAAAGTTTTTTATGAGCAGATTATTTTTTACGGAAAGCGGTTTTGGGTTGCTTACAACGCGGACAAACTTCGGGCGGTTCGTCGCCAACATGTTCATAGCCGCAAACACTGCAAACCCAAACCGTGCCGCTTGCCTTAGGTTCGTCGGCTTTAATATCTTCAACGGGAGCCTCTTCAACGTCGGGAAGTTCCATAATCTTTTGAGCGTCGAGATTTTCATAGCCAAGCGGCGTGTGCGTCGAAAGGTAGACAGTTTTATTTTCTTTGATAAAGGCGCGAACTCTTTTGAGCGTGTCGCGGGCGGCGGGCAAGTCCTCGAAGACGACCGACAATTTATTTTCAAGCAAAGCCTCGTCGGTGTAGGTCACGTCGCCATGAATCATAAAAAATTTGTCGCCCGACTCGACGATAACAATGCTGTTGCCTTTGGTGTGACCGGGCGCGAAAATGTAATAAACGCCGTCGGCAATCTTTTGGCAAGCGTCGAAGTTTTTATATGCCCCGTCGGTGAAGTCGACGCGCACGACGTTATCGCTCGTCAATTTCATGTCGTCCGCCTCAATGCGCGAGATATAAATCTTGGCGTTCGGGAAAGCGCGAAGTTCGCCGGTATGGTCGGGGTGTTTGTGCGTGATGAGAATTTTTGAGACCTGCGCGGGTTCGTAGCCTGCAACTTTAAGCGCGTCGACGTAATCATTAACTTTGTCGCCAAAAGTTATCACGGATTTTTCTGTCACGGGGAAAGTTTCTTCGGCAGGAAAGCCCGTGTCAACAAGAATAACTTCGTCGCCCGTGTCGATGACAAAGTTCTGCAAGCTTGAGCGGAGCTTTTCCTCCTTAATCGAACCTTCGGGCAAGCCGCCGCCGCAAGCGAACGACTTCATCATAAAGCCGCCGTCAAAAAGTTTTACAGCTTTAACTTGAATCTTCGCCTTGAACGCGCTTTTCGGCTGACCGCATACGGGACAATTTTCAGGTGGAGCGTCTCCGACATGTTCATAACCGCAAAGTGAACAGACGAAAGTTTTCTGCGCGGTTGCATTGGAAGTTTTAGGCGCGTACTTTTTCAAAAGCTCGTCGATAACAACGCCGTGATGACCTTCCTGCTTGGCGAAGATTTCCATTTCGTCCGCCGCCTTGTCGAAACCTGCCGCGCGAACTTTATCCGCCAGTGCTTTAATGCTCGCCTCGCCCTTGTACTCGGCTTTGGCGACGCCCGCGACGAATGCCCAAAAATCTTTCGGACAGCGACCGTTGAGCGTGGCATAAAAGCCCGCGTGAACCGCCTCTTGATTCGCCGACTCGATAAAAACTTTCGCCGCGTCGTCAAGTCCCTGCTCTTTAGCCAGACGTGCCAGCGTGTAGTACATCATGGTTCCATTAGCCTCGCCCTGAGCCAGTGCCGCTATTATCGGTTCAAGCTCGGTGCCCTTCGTCAAGCCGTGTAAGCTCTCCGTCATTTTAATCACTCCCAAAATATAATGCGCCTAAAAGATAACCCGCGCAGATAAGTTTTGCAACGGGTTGAAAAAACTTTTTGTCAGAGTTGTTTGGCGAGCCAATTCTGTTTGCCAATCAGTTCGACGAGCGCAAGCTGTTGCTCCGCCCAATACATGTCGCCTTCCTCGTCTTGATAATATTCGCTCAAAATTTTGAACGTCGTCAAGTCGTCCTGCGCGGCACAGACAATTTCCTTGAGCCAAGCCAAGCCGTCTTTGGAAACTTGCAAATCATGCTTGAGATATTCAATAGCATCGTTATAAACGGGCGCGGCAGTCTTTGCCGCCAATTTGACTTCGCAACCCAAATCGATAAGGCGGTCAATGCACTTGACGACGTAGCCGCGCTCCTCCGCCGCATGTTCCGTGTACTTCTCGGCGAGTTTGTTCAAGCCTTGCGCGGCAAAAATCCTCGAATGAATCAAATGACCGTCGGCTTGTTGCGAAAGTGCCGTTACTATCGTCTGCAAGCCCTCAATAACTTTATTCTCCATTGTGCATTCCTCTCCGTCATTCATTTCTCGATAGCCTCTTTGTAAGTTTTCAACGTGTTGTCCGCCGCGACGGTCAAAAAGCCGGTATCGGCACCCACTGCAAGGAAACTCACGCCCAAATCGGCAAAGCGTTTTGCTTGCTCAGTCGTCAAGGCGATTGTGCCGACGGGCTTGCCCAACGCTTTGATTCGCTTAATCATGTCGTCCATTGCCGCTTCAACTTCGGGGTGGAAAATGTTAATGCCGTGCCCCATGTCGACAGCTAAATCAATCGGTCCGAGAAAAATTCCGCCAACGCCCGGCGTCTTGGTTATGGCGTCAAGATTTTCCCAACCGCGAACGCTCTCAATCTGCGGCAAGATACAAATTTCCTCGACGTTGCGTTCCAAATAGTCGGGGTGACGATTGAAACGCCCTGCGCGAACCGCCGACGCCCCAAAGCCGCGATTGCCGCGCGGCGGATAGCTTGCCCAATACATAATGCTTTCCGTTTCTTCGCCCGTCTCGACCTTCGGGATAATGATGTTTTGAATGCCGCCGTCGAGCAGTTGCTTGATGATTCCCGTGCCAGCCTGCGGAATTCTGACGACGGGCGTCATGTCGTAAGCGGCAATGGCGCGGGCAATATCCAAAATCGTCGTGACCGTGTGCCCGCCGTGTTCGCCGTCCACAAACAGCCAATCGTAATTCGACGTTGCCAAAATCTCCGCGACTTCCGCCGAAGTTGTTTCCTGCCCGACGCCGTATTGCAGTATCCCTGCCTCGATGCCGTGCTTAAATTTGTTGTGCAGATAATCTTTGACCATTGGCATAAAAAATCGCCTCCGAAAATTTTTACAAAGATTTTACAGGGGCGGCGGCTCCGATTCAATTTACAAAGCAACGATTTTGTAAAGTAGCTTTATAAAAATTCATATCTGTAAAAGAAACGGCTTGAGCGGCGCGGGCATCCACTCAACCAAAAGTTTTACCAAGACTCGCGGCGAATATTCGCACCGACTCAAAAACCAATCGTTTATCGTCTCCGAAATCGCCCGCATGTAAAACCGCAAGCAATTATTAACGTCGTCCGAAACTTCATGACGCTCTTTGAGCCAAGCCCGCATTAAATTTATCGCGTGGTCATTTGTGGCGTAGCGGAAGGAATTTTGCCCGAACGTGTTTTTCAAAAGGTTGCGATAAAAATCCTCGTCATCAAGCAAAATTTTTATCCAATGATAAACGACTTCCTCAAACGAAAAATTTTTGCCGAGTTGCGCAATCGTCTTCTCGACTTCCCGATTATAAATCCACGCCATAAGTTCGTACTTGTCGCGAAAATTATTGTAAAAAGTCGGCGCGGTTAGTCCGCAATTTTGCGTCAGCTCCTTGATTGTTATCTTGTCCGCCGATTTTATCTTGCAAAGCTCCTTGAGCGAGTCTGCCAATAAATCTTTAGTCGTTCGTTTCTCAATCATCGTTTTAAATTCAATCACCAAGAGTTTTTTCGCCAAGCCGATAAAGCAGTTCGTTGGTTTGCGTGACGGTGAATTTTTGTTCGACAGCAGAAATTATCACCGCGTCCCATTGATTGCGCGGATACAGCAAGCCGAAGCCCGCGTAGCGCAACAGATATTGTATCTCGTCCAAACTCAGCTCCATTGCCATTGCGATTGCCAAAATTTTTGAGCGTGACGGATTTTTCTTCAGCCCCGAAAAAATATGATAGACGTATTCGCGATTCAAGTCGGAGCGTTCGATGACTTCTTTCTTTGTCAAATTTTTCTGCGCCAACAATTTTTCCAAGTATTCGCCGAGCGGCATAACGAATTCTTCGCGGTTGCGCTGCAAATATCCGTTCAAATTTTTATCGTCCTTGAGTTCGGTAAAGAGGTCGCCCGTGCTCTTTGGCATCTTAAACACTTTGAACACCTCGCCTGAATTTTTTTCTATGTTATAATGGCGGAAAAGATTTTGCAAGGCGGCGCGTCATGAATTTTTTTGCGAAGTACTTAACTGACACTTATGAGCTTGTCGAGACGCTCAAGTCTTCCGCGCAGGATTTTATTGCCGTCGCCTATGACAAACGCGCCAAGCGGCTTTGCGTCATCAAGCAACGCGCTTTGCACTCGCGCCCGATTTACGAAATGCTTAAGGAGTTGGAGGAGCCGCGCGTTCCGAAAATTTATCGGCTGTTTGAGTTGGACGGAGATTTTTTTGTCGTCGAGGAGCACATTGACGGATTGACGCTTGAGGACACGGCGATTTATCAGCCGGAGACCTTTGACGAAAATTTTGCGACGCATATTCTTTTGAGCTTGTGCGATTGCCTCGAAGTCATTCACGCGAAAAATATTGTTCACCGCGACATCAAGCCTTCAAACATTATGGTCACGGAGGCGGGCGCGGTCAAGCTGATTGACTTTGGCATTGCCCGCATTTTCAAGCCCGACCGCCGCGCAGATACTGAACTGCTTGGAACCCGCGGTTACGCGCCGCCGGAGCAATTCGGATTGTTCGGCTTGGGGCAAACCGATTCGCGCAGTGATATTTACTCGCTCGGCGTGACGATTAAAAATTTGCTCGGCGAAGATTATAACGGCAAGCTCACCGACATTTTAAATCGTTGCACGTCGCCCGACCCCGCCCAGCGTTTCCAATCCGCCGCCGAACTTAAACGCGCTGTTCTCAATGCTCAAAAATTTTATCACGCCAAAAAGTTTATCCTCGCCGCGCTGATTTGCTTCGTGATGATTTTTATCCCGAACATTGCCGACGAAGATTATCCGCCGCCCGAAGTTGAAACGCCCGCCGCTAATGAAGTTCCAAAGCCCGAAGTCCCGACGCCCACCATTGCAGAAGAAAAAATCGCCGAGAGTTCGCCTCCCGACGATTCTAATCATGAAACTTTTAAGCCGCTGATTGAGTTGCCGCCGCTGACTCCGCCCGTTGAAATTCCTTCGACGCCTCAACCCGTCACGCCTTCGCAACCTGCAGAAAAACCTTCGGACGAGGTTGAGCTTAAACTTTATTTCAATGGCGAGCTGACCGGCAAGGAGCATATGATTTATCTGCGCGATTGGAAGTCGTGGGCGCGGAATGATTACGGCGATTATCTTTTTCCGTCGAATATGACTGCGCGGCTCCGCATTGAGAATCACAGCGGCAAGGATTTAATCAGCCCGCACATTGAAATTGATCTTGGTTATGAAGATTACGAACTCGACGAGCCGACGATTGCAAACGGGCAGTCGCGCGATTTAAATATTCCGCTCGGCGGACAACTTGCCTCGCCCGCGCAGGGTAGCGGTCATATTCAAATCGTTTTGTACGCGCAAGGCGAGCCGCCGCTTTTTCTCAACAAAACTTTTTTCCTCGTCGAATGATTTATGATTGCGCTTGAAACTTTTTGCAGATTTCCTTGTTGCGGCGATAGAATTCCTCGCGGCTCATCTTCTCCGATAAATTTTTCTCGTAAACTTCATCGACGCGGCAGAAAATCGGTCGCGTCTCGTAAATCGTGCAAAGGTTCGTCGCATCGTCAAGGTATTTGCAAACGCCGTCGGCTCTCGCAATGTGCCGCGCAAAAAAAACTTCGCCGACCCTTCGACAGCAACAGCCGCATCTTTCACACGGGAACATTTTTTCGCGTCGGCTCCTCAATCTCAAACTTCATGACGGTTTCGCGCTTGAGTTCGTTGCGAAATTCCTCCGTCAAACAATTTATATCTAGCGGCTTGGTCTGCGCCTCCAGTACGTGAAAACTTTCGCCCGCGTCCTCGAAGTACAGCGCGTAGGAGCATTGATAATTTTCTGCGCCGACCGTCGAGATTTTGAACTCGCCGCTGACATAACTGCAATTCTTTTCCCTTTCCTCCGCCGCGATAATTTTCTTAAGCGCGTTGTCGTACCTGCCCTGCAACTCCTCAAGGCTGACGTAAAAGCCGACGCGGTTCAACTGCTTTTCAATCTCTTGAAAAAGATTTCCAAGCTCGCCAAAAATTTTTTCGTCCAAAGCTTACACCTCCGTCAAACGCTCATGCCAAGTTCAAGTTCGATGTCTTCGGTAATATCAGTGTCTTTGTTGCGGTTGCGACGAATTTTGTTGCGAATGGCGGGCGGCAATTCATTTTCGGGCAAGGTGCGCCGCGTCGTCTCTTCAAGCCATCTTTGATTGCCGATTTTGTGATAAAGCTTGTGCTCAATCTTGGCGTGAACGGTGTCGAGGAAACCGCACATTATCATTGCCGCCGCCGCGAATTGCGGACCGAACTCAACCGACGCAACACGGAGCATTTGCGAAACTTTCGGAATAAAATCGTGGAGCCAATCCAAAATCCCGTCCCAGTTGTAGGCGACCGCCGCCACGCCCAAAATGCCCACGAGTCCCGCGCCGATTAGCCACGCTGCAGGTATCATTTTCCCAACTCCTTTCAATTCATTCTGCGCAAGTTCTTGCTGTTATATTTGTCGCGAACTTTTTTATCGGGTTCGGGAATCTCGAACTTGATATTCTTCTCCGCCTTGAGTTGCTCGCGCACTTTGACGGACAACTTCATAAGGCTGATCTCGCGACTCTTCGCCGCAAGCTCGAAAATTTTCTTCTGCTCGTTCTGGAAGAAAAGCCGATAGCCGCACGTGTACGCCCTGTCGCTGACGTAATCCAGATTGAATTCGCCGCCGACGTATTTCGTGTTGCTCTTGTCCTCTTCCTGCAAAATCACTTCGTCGATTGTCTTCATGTAAACCAGTTGCAGGTCTTCAAGCGTCATTGTTGGGCGAAATTCCTCAATCAGCTCGTTAATCATGTTCATCAAAACTTCCTTGCCGGCGGTGATTGCCTCGCCGACCGTGATACCGTCTTTGCTCACGATTTGTCATCTCCTTAGTTAAATTAACCGACCGATTGTCCGAGTTCCAATTCCATTTCCTGCGTGATGTCTGCCTCTTGCTTGGCGATTTTGGCGCGAATGTAGGGCGGCACTTCGTCTTCGGTGACTTCGACTCTGGTCGTCTCTTGAATCCATTTGCCGTCTTCCTTGTAAAAAAGTTTGTGCTTGAGTTGCGCGACGCCCTCACGAATTTTCTCGCCGACGATAACCGCCGCGTTCGCGATGCCGCGCATTTTCTCTTTGATTGCCGCCTTCAAGTTCGTCAAGAATTTTGAGAACCACGCCTTAATCTCATCCCAGTGCTTGTAGACGTAATAGGCCGCGCCGCCTGCCGCCGCTACTGCCGCAGCCACTAAAACCGGTACCATTTACCAATCACTCCTTAAAAATTTTCTTACGAATATAATCGGGCAAGTCATCTGTCGAGACTTCCCGCGCAGGGATTTCTTCCAAGCCGTTAATGCGAATTGGCTTCTTTGCTTGGGCGAGCGTCTCTTTAACGTGTTCCTCCGAGACCTCGCGCATTTCGACAGGCTCAAGTTCGGGCGGACTTTCGCCGAAAACTTTTTGCGCCGCCATGCCCGTCAGCACTCCCGCTACGAACGGTATCATTTTATCACCTCCTTAAATTTTTACCTGCGCGGGCGAGCTGTTTTGTAACGTAATCTTCCGCGACTTGTTGCTTTTCAGTTTTAGGCTCTTGATTAGATTTGTCGTCGCCGTTGAGAAGTGCCGCGCCCGCCGCTAAAGCGACTGCGCCCACAATGACAGGAATCATTTAATCGCCTCCCGAATTTTTAATCGCAAGCTCGCGCTCAACGTCCGCCGTGATGTCGACTTCGCCAAAGGTTGCCGCAAGTTTCGTGCGAAGATAATTCGGCAACTCGCTTTTGGGCAAATCGATCTTGGCATTTTCCTTGAGCCACTCCTCGCCCTCTTGGTGAAAATGGCTGTGATTGACCGTGACCATGCCGCCGCCGCTGTTCTCCAATGTAATCATACTGAAGTAAAGCCCGCCGCTGTATTTCTCGCGCAAAGCCGCGTCGAGTTTTTCAAGGAAGTACAAAACCTTGTCCCAGCTGTCGCCGAAAAGCACATTGCAAATTTTGTTCAAGATTGAGTTAAAGGTTGACTTCACTGCTTAATCACGCCTTTACCTTTGGCGAGTTGCTCCTTGACGTATTCTTCCGAGACGACGCGCTTTTCAACCGTGACGCCTTTGTTGGCATTCTTGCTGGCGAGAGTTTCCTCGACCGCCTCGAAGACCAACGACTTATCGACAAGCTCGGCATTTTGACGCGCCGCCTTGAACGCCGCCATTAACACCGCGTTTGAAATGTCGGAGCCGGAAAGTCCTTCGTACTTTTCCGCAAGCTCGTCAATGTCAATGTTGTTGGGCATGGTCGGCAGGATATAATGTTGCCAAATTTTCTTGCGGCAGTCGATGTCGGGAAGTTTGAACTCAATATGCGTAGAAATTCTTCGCATGAACGCGGGGTCGAAGTTGGAAATAAAATTCGTCGCGAAGATGATGAAATCTTGATACTCATTCATAAGCATGAGCATTACCGAGCGCGTTTGATTGACGCTGACATCCGTTGCATTGGACATGTTGGTAACGCGCTTGCTCAAAATGGCGTCCGCCTCGTCGAAGAACAAAATACTGTTGGTAGCCGCCGCCGCCTCGAACGCCTTACGGATATTCTTGGGCGTCTCGCCGACGTACTTTGATTCAATGTCGGCATAGTTGACCGCGAGGATTTTTCTGCCGAGATGCTTAGCGATAGCGTGCGCCGCCATAGTTTTTCCCGTGCCCGGCTCGCCGTAAAGATTGATACCGATTCGGCGCGACTGCTTAAAGACTTTGCTCAAGCCCCAGTCGTCAAAAACTTTCTTGCTGTTCTCCGCGTAGTTGGCAACGTCGAGAATTTTATCCTTGACCGACTGCGGCAAAATTATTTCGTCGAAAGAATACTTCGGCTCTTCGGGCACAAACTCAATCGGCGGCTCCTTCGGTTTCCTTGTCGATTTAATTTCTTCTTCGGCTTTCTTCTCGTCTTCCTTTTTAATTTGATTCCAAAACGGCATGTTCATATCTCCTTTTAAAAAAATTTTTTATCCTGTCACAGGAAATTATTGCCGGAGAAAGTAAATTCCCTCTGCTATCAAAATACAAATAATCAAAACTTTTTCTAGGGGACCTGCGTCCTTGAAAATCATCAACATGGCACCGAATATGAGTAACAACAGCCACATATAAATTCTTCTCCTTTCGCCCGTCCAGACGTGCGGCTTGTCGACCTGTTGTTACCTCCCGCTATTTTTTGCCGAAGTCGCTTGCTCTATGCACTGCATGTATTTTTGGCAAGGCGTCTCGGCCATGAGGACGCACAGCGGTAAGTCAAGAGCCTGCGCGATTTTTATCATCGTTGTGCACGTAACGCCCTTGTGTAGGCGAAAACATTCAATCTGGCTGACGTAAGCCGTGCTGATGTCCGACTTCGCCGCGAGCTTCTCTTGCGACATGCGCTCCAAGACTCTGAAGTTGTAAATATTCGCGCCAATCGTTTTGTACATTTTCTCCGTAGCCGTATCGGTCATAATCATCACCTCCGCGCCAATTATTACACATGCTCGGTCACATTTTAAGAAACCAACAATTTTTTTTCTTTACCTTTGGTAAAAATTTTATCAAAGTTATTTATGGTTTTGGTGTCCTGCCGGAACACAGGCAATAAAAAAATCCCGTCGAGAAATTTCGGCGGGGTTAATTTTTTTGTAAGTGATTCAGTTAAAAATGTTGTGCTTAACGCGGTCGTGCTCTTCAGATTTTTTCGCGTCGTTCCAACGGTCAGTCGTTCCTACAAGATACTATGTGGACTGTTCCTTACCCATGTCTTGGTCGCTGTGTCCAGTCTCTGCATTCCGCAAATAGATAACGTCATAATCAAAAATGTGATGGCGGCGAAGATGAAACTTATCATTGAAAGATTTTTCTTTTTTGTGCGGATAAATCGTTGCCAAGTACTTTGCCGCCCGCCGAGCTGTTGGGAAGTCGATAGCCTCACCGTCTCTAATTAGCCGAACAGGATTTATATGTCCTTTGTTGGCTACAGCTAAATTGCTAATAAGGTTATCCCAAAGTGCGCCGCTATAATCGCGATTCTTCATTTGCTCCGAGCGTGTCACGTAGCGCAAATTCGTCCAGTGGTTATTCAAGCTGTTGCGGTCGATGTGGTCAACTTCGTAACCTTCGGGCTTAGCTCCAAGCCAGCACTCCGCAACGACCTTGTGAAGAAAGACTTTGCTGACTTTGCCGCCGATATTTATTTGTGTGCACCAATATTCCGTTTTAGAGTTATGGCTTTTCTTAAAGCATTTAAGGCAACGCTTTGAACGCGCATTTCTGATTATCGTTCCGTCGCAGTTGACTTCGTAGAGAAACTTAAGCGACGGTATTTTGCGAAACTCAAGATTGTTGCTCATACTCCCTTGATACCTCCAAAGTTATGTTTTTACTTCTGAAAGCTAATGCTTTCCGACTTTGGAAACCCGCAACTGGTTGCGGTTTACAGCGTTTACGGGTCATCTTGTTAGGCTTCGCCCGTTATGCGGCGGATGCGCTCGAACTTTTCTCCGCGAGCGGTGTAGGAAACGTCGACAAAACCGTCTTCACAAGCCTTGACGTTAATGCTCTTGACGGGAATGGTCGTGCGCTCTTTGACGTAAGCGAGATAATTCGCCGCCTCTTCGCGCGTCGCGTCGTCAATTCCCGAAAAATTTACCTTAACGCCGTCAACAACCATAAGCAATCACTTCCTTAAATCGATTTTTTTATCATCAGGCAAATCGAGCGTGCGAATCGGGAACGGAATATTAATGCCTTCCTCGCGATAACGCTTGGTAATTGCCTTAATGAATTCGTGCTTAAGCAGATATTGATTGGTAAAAGTTTGAACATGCATGACGGCGTTGAAGTCAATCGACGAGTCATTGAAACATTGATAGCGGACAACAGGCGCGAGTTTATCACGGTCAATGCCTTCCGAATCAAAATGCGGCTCGTAGCCGTCGATTTTAATCTGCAGTTCGCGGGCAACTTCAACGGTCACGCGCTCGACTTTCTCAAGGTCGCTGTCATAAGAAACGCCGATAGGAACGACGACGACAATATCATCGCGCGGCTGAGAAAAATTCGACGTAACAGCGTTGGCAATAACTTTATTAGGAATGACAACGACACTGCCTTCATTGGGCGGCATAACCGTAATGTATCGCCAGTTAATGTCAATGACGCGCCCTTCGTCGCCGGTGGAAAGTTTAATGTAATCGTTGACGCGCAGTTGCTTTGAAATGATAAGTTGCAAGCCGGAAAAAATATTTTCCAAAGTCTCGCGTACACCGAAGGCAACCGCCATACCGCCGACGCCCATTGCCGCCATAATCGGCGCGATTGATATGTTGAAGTAATCGAGGATAACGAGTGCGCCCGACGCGTAAATTGCGACGCGGAAAATTGTATCGAGTAGCGTCGATTGCGTCATGTCGCTTGAGCCGGAAAATTTCAGGCGGATAAAGCCCGACAATGTCCGTTCACAAACTCGCGTGATTGAAAAGACTATCATCGCGAACAGTACGTACGAGAAAATTCTTTCGAGACCCGGCGGCAAGCTTGAAGTCGTGACGCTCCAATAAAGTCCGATTACGACGCAAAGATAAATCGGGACGCCGCGCATTGCTCTGAAAAAGATTTCCATAATCTCGGACTCGCTCGCCTTGACGCGCCGCTCCAGTTTGCTAGTCAGCATTCTGTTGAGCACGACGCCTACAGAGAACGCGAACGCCAAAATGCACGCGGGGATAATCAGCTTTTGACCTAAAGACAGCCAATCGATATTTTGAAAATATTCCAAACAAGACACCTCCAAAAAGCAATGCGTAATTCGCAATGCGTAATGAAAAAATTTAACCTTGAAAAAATTTTTAACGCTGATATATTGAGCGCGAAGGAGTTGATAACATGATTTTGATTGAAGGAAACCGCTTGAGATTGCGTCGCGCCGAACTCAGCGACTTGGATTATATCATGAAATTGCAATACGCGCCCGAAAATTTAAAGTTCATTGTGCCGTTCGACGAAGATTATCACCGCGAAATTTTTTCTTCCATAGACAAGTTGGACGTGATTATTGAGGAAGTCGAAACGGGCGAGCGCGTCGGTTATTTCATGTTGCGGGAGTTGGATACGCCCTGCGCGGAGTTCACGCACGTTATCATTGAGAAGAAGGGCGTCGGGTACGGGCGCGAGGCACTGAACCTTTTGTTGAAGTGGACGTTCGAGCAGAAAGATTTTCATCGCGTGTGGATTGACTGCAAAGAATATAATTCAGTCGCGCTCCACTTGTATGAAAGTTCGGGCTTTGTTCGCGAAGGAATTTTGCGCGAGATCATTTTGACCGACGGCGTCTGGGAAAATCTGATCGTGCTGGGAATGCTCAAATGCGAGTTTGAATCTACTTTCTTTTGCACGCCCAAAAGAAAGTAGCAAAGAAAAAGGCACCTCGCAGGGGCGTCGCCGCTTCAACATCCTGTTGAAACGCGGCGTAGTGGGGCGGCGTCCATGCCGCCCCTTCTGCGTCTCGAAAACCCGCTACGTTTTTATTTGCGGGCGTTTTTGGCGGCACGTCCCCGAATTACTCTGTCAAGTATCACTTTGCGCAGGCGGATTGAAGTCGGCGTTACCTCGACAAGTTCGTCGTCGTTTATGTATTCCATTGCCTGCTCCAAACTCAAAATGCGCGGAGGCACTAAGCGAATCGCCTCATCTGAATTCGACGCGCGGATATTCGTTTGATGTTTTTGCTTGCAAGGGTTTATGTCAATGTCGAGTTCGCGCGAGTTTTCGCCGACAATCATGCCTTCATAAACTTGCTGACCGGGTTCAATGAACATGACGCCTCTATCCTGCAAGTTGAAAATGCCGTAGCCCGTCGTCAAGCCCTGTTCGATTGCAACCAAGCTCCCGCGCGTGCGCCCGCCTATGTCGCCTTTATAAGGTTCATAGCCCGCGAAGACGTGATTCATTGTCCCGTTGCCACGCGTCGAAGTCAAAAGCTCCGACCGAAAACCTATTAAGCCCCGCGCAGGTATCAAAAAGTTAAGTCGCATGTAGCCCGCAGGTTGTTGCATATTTTTTAACTCGGCTTTGCGCCGCCCCAAACTTTCCATAACGACGCCCATATAATCTTGCGACACTTCGACCGTTAAATCTTCTATCGGCTCGTAACGTTGCCCGTCAATCATTTTGTAGACGACTTCGGGCTTGCCGATTTGCATTTCGTAGCCCTCGCGCCGCATCGTCTCAATCAAAATCGATAAATGAAGTTCGCCGCGCCCGCTCACTTTGAAAATATCGGCACTGCTCGTTTCCTCGACGCGCAACGCGACATTTGTCTGTGCCTCTTTGAAAAGTCTGTCGCGAATGTGGCGGCTCGTCACGAATTGCCCTTCCTTGCCCGCAAGCGGCGAAGTGTTTACTCCGAAAGTCACGCTCAAAGTCGGCTCGTCCACGCGTATTGACGGCAACGCCTCCGGATTTTCAACGTCGGCTATCGTGTCTCCTATCGAAACTTCGCTTAAGCCCGTCAGCGCGACGATCTCTCCCATCTGCGCGGCGGGAGCCTCAACGCGGTTCAAGCCTTCATAAGTGAAAACCTTGCCGACTTTTCCGCGACTCGTCACACCGTCCGAGATTATCGCAACAGTCTCGCCGCTTTTTATCTCGCCGCGTTGAATTCTGCCTATTGCAACTTTCCCAACGTAAGCGTCCGCCTCAAGCGTCGTTATTACCATTTGCAACGGCGCGTCAAATTCCCCGACGGGCGCGGGCATTTCTTTTACTATCGCCTCAAGCAACGGCTCCATTGTCTTTGAATTGTCGTCGATATTTTTCTTGGCAATGCCCGCCTTCGCCGCCGTGTAAATGACTGGGAAATCCAACTGCTCGTCGTCGGCGTCGAGTTCCATAAAAAGTTCGAGAACTTCATCATAAACTTCATCAGCGCGTGCTTCGGGGCGGTCAATTTTATTTATCACGACGATTGGCTTAAGCTTATGCTCCAGAGCTTTGCGCAAGACGTATTTTGTCTGCGGCATGGGCCCTTCAAAAGCGTCAACGACAAGCAACACGCCGTCAACCATATTCAAAATGCGTTCGACCTCGCCGCCGAAGTCCGCATGACCGGGCGTGTCGACGATATTTATCTTTATGCCCTTGTACCAAATCGCCGTGTTTTTTGAAAGGATAGTAATGCCGCGCTCCTTTTCTAAATCGCCGCTGTCGAGGACTCGCTCGGCGACCTGTTCATTTTTGTGGAAGATGTGACTTTGCCGCAACAGGGCGTCGACAAGCGTCGTCTTGCCGTGATCAACGTGCGCGATTATTGCGACGTTTCGTCTTTGATTTTGATTCATTGTGTTGCCTCCTTTTAGTCAATCGCTTATTATACAGAAAAAAGGAGTGATTGCAATGGAAATTGTAAAACGCGGCGCACTTCGCGGCGAAATAAAAATCCCCGCCGACAAGTCGATAACGCACAGGGCAATAATTATCGGGAGCATTGGCGCGGGCGTCGTCGAAGTTGAAAATTATTTGGCGGGCGCGGATTGCCTCTCGACGCTTGCTTGCATGGAAAAGTTGGACGTAAAGATTGAGCGGGCGGAAAAGTCTCTGCTGATTCGCGGAGCGGGACTGCGCGGCTTAAAAGCACCGACGGAAATTTTAGACGCGGGCAACTCCGGCACGACGCTAAGATTGTTAATGGGCTTGCTGGCGGCGCAACCGTTCAACTCGACTTTCACGGGCGACGACTCATTAAAAAAACGCCCGCTTAGGCGAGTGATTGACCCGCTGACAAAAATGGGCGCGAGCTTTTCAGCCGACAAGTTGCCGCTGACGATTAACGGAAAAAATCTGCGCGGCATGACTTACGAAACGACGCTGGCGTCCGCGCAAGTGAAGTCGGCGATATTATTGGCGGGCTTGTACGCAAGCGAGCCGACGCAAATAATCATGCCGAGTTGCCGAGATCATACGGAGATAATGCTAAAGGCGAGCGGCGCGAAACTCGACGGGCTGACGATTTACCCTGCCGAGCGATTGCAAATGCCAGAAAAAATTCAAGTTCCCAACGACATATCGAGCGCGGCATATTGGATTGTGCTTGCAACGCTGATTGACGGTTCGGAGATAATTTTAAAAGATATTGGCGTCAACGAGACGCGCACGGGCTTAACGGACGCGCTGATAAAAATGGGAGCCGCGATTGAATTCCTCAACCCGCGCAGGTCATGCGGCGAGGCGTTGGCTGACTTGCGGATAAAAAGTTCGGCGTTACGAGCGATTGAACTTGGCGGCGAAGAAATTCCGCGCCTCATTGACGAGTTGCCAATTTTAGCAGTGGCGGCGTCGTTTGCTGAGGGCACGAGCATAATTCACAATGTCGGAGAGTTGCGCGTCAAGGAAAGTGATCGTTTGGCGGCTATTGAAAATGAATTCAACAAACTTTCGCCCGGTACAGTCGAAGTTGACGGCGACACGCTGATAATTCACGGCGGCAAGGAAAAAATTTTCAACGCTTGCAAAACTTACGGCGACCATCGAATTGCAATGTCGTTAGGGATAATGGGCATGGCGGCGAGCGGCGTCGAGTTGGACGATACGGACTGCGTGAATATTTCTTACCCGAACTTTTTTGCCGAATGAGTACGTCAAAAATCTTCCTCGTTGCGATAAAAACTTTTTTGAATTATAATCGGCGCATGAAAAATTTTGTGATCAACTGGGAGGAATATTTTTTGAAGTTCAAAAAGAAAATCGCGTTGCTGATGATCTTGGCGGCGATTCAAATACCGTGCGCGGTACAGGCGGCGGAGGAAGATAAAGATTTAGCACTAATCGCGGCGGAGCAGGAAAAATCGGGCGAAAGTGAACGCCTCGACGAAATAAATCCCGCGCTGACCGAGAGCATTTCAACAAAAAAATCGCAAGAGACCGACAAGGAGATTAAAGAACGCAAGAAAAAACTCAAGCAGTCGCGCAAGGAAAAGGAAAAAGCTAACGAGCGCAAACTAGCCGATAGTAAAAAAAAATCTGATAAGCCGCGCAAAGATGAGCCGACAATTATTATCGACCAAGCGGAGCCGACAGTTGAGCCGGAAGAGCCGATAATAATCACGCCGGCGGTTGAGCCGGCAACTTCAAAGCCGCAACAATTTTCAACCACAAACCCGACAATCGCGCCGCAAACAATTGAGACTGTCACTATCCCCGACGAAAAAATCATTTATAACAATTTCGCCGAAGTCGCTCGCGCGGCAAAGTTCATTCCGCTTTATGTTCCCAAAAAATCCGGCTACGAGATCACGGCTCTTTACTCGCAACCCGGTATCGTCGAAGTTCGCTACGGGCGCAGGTGGGAGCCGACAGTTTCATTGACAATCAGAACGCACAAGCGAGCCGAAGGCGAGGAGCTTAAAGACATTAGCGGCGTAACGGGCATCAAGTGGCGCGTGGATACTTCGACGGGCACGACGATTTACATTGCCAAAATTTCTGAAACTAAACAAGTTGCGGCGTGGGCTGTCGGTCATTACACTTTTTCCGCGCAGGCTGAAAATTTGTCGTTCGCGGGCTTTCATTCGCTTGTTGCCGATGAACTCGTCGAACTTTCCACGCATTATTATTTGGATTTTTAAGTCGTGACTATTTGCCGCGTCGCGCGAGGCGTTGCAAATATTTTCCGTACTCATTCTTAGCGAGCGGCTCGGCGAGTTTCAAAAGTTGCGCCTCGTCAATGTAGCCCATGCGATAGGAAATTTCCTCAATGCAAGAAATTTTCAAACCCTGCCGCGTCTGAATAGTATGCACGAACGCGCCCGCCTGTAACAATGATTCATGCGTGCCCGTATCGAGCCAAGCATAGCCGCGCCGCATTTTCTCAACACGCAAAGTTCCCTGCTCCAAATAAATTTTGTTCACGTCAGTAATCTCAAGTTCGCCGCGAGCCGACGGCTTGATTTTTTTTGCAACGTCGACAATATTTTTATCGTAGAAGTAAAGCCCTGTGACCGCGTAATTTGAACGCGGCTCCTTAGGTTTTTCTTCAAGGCTGACGGCTTGCCCCGTCTCGCGGTTGAACTCCACCACGCCATAATTCTGCGGGTCGTTGACATAATAGGCAAAGACTGTCGCGCCCTCGTCGTGAGCCGCCGCCCGCTGAACCAACTTTGCAAAGTCCGCGCCGTAAAAAATATTATCGCCCAAAACCAACGCGCAACCTTCCCCGTCAATAAACTCCTCGCCGATAAGAAACGCCTGCGCGAGACCTTCGGGCTTCGGCTGAACCGCATAGGAAATTTTCAAGCCGAGTTGCGAGCCGTCGCCGAGCAACGCTTTAAATAAATGACTGTCCTGCGGCGTCGTGATGATTAAAATTTCGCGAATGCCCGCCAACATTAAAGTCGACAGCGGATAATAAATCATCGGCTTATCGAAAACCGGCATAAGTTGTTTCGAGACGACTTCCGTCAGCGGGTAAAGGCGCGTGCCGCTCCCGCCCGCCAAAATTATTCCCTTTCTTATCATAAATCTTTCCTCCTTTTGCAATAAATTTTATAGCAGACGAAAAAATTTTTCAACACCGCGCAGATTGACCTTGAAAAATTAACTTGCTAAAATAATCGGCACAAAGGAGGATTTTTTTATGAAGAAATTTAACACGGCAATAGTCGGCGCAACGGGCGCAGTCGGTCAAGAGTTTTTGAAACTTATCGCGGAGCGCAACTTCCCGTTCGGCGAACTGAAAATGTTGGCGTCGTCGCGTTCGGCGGGCAAGAAGATAAATTTCATGGGCAAGGAGTACACCGTCGAGGAGACAACGGAAAAATCTTTCGACGGAATAAAATTCGCACTGTTCGCGGGCGGCGCGGCAAGTAAATTATTCGCACCGGCGGCGGTTAAAGCAGGCGCGGTAGTTATCGACAACTCGTCAAATTTCAGAATGGATCCCGAAGTTCCTCTGGTTGTGCCCGAAGTTAACCCGCAGGCAATCGCGCGGCACAAGGGAATTATCGCCAACCCGAACTGCTCAACGATAATCATGGTCATGGCACTCAAGCCGCTTTACAACTTGTCGCGAATCAAGCGCGTGGTCGTGTCGACTTATCAAGCGGTGTCGGGCGCGGGGCGCGAAGGCATGGACGAATTGAAAGCGCAACTCGAATCGTTGGCTCGCGGCGAGGAAGTCGTTGCAAAAGTTTTGCCCGTCGCCAAACTCGACAAGCATTACCAAATCGCCTCGAATTTAATTCCGCAAATCGACGTCTTCAAGGAAAACCTCTACACCAAAGAGGAAATGAAAATGGTCGACGAGACCAAAAAGATTATGGAGGACGACGCACTTAAAGTCACGGCGACAACCGTCCGCGTGCCTGTCTATCGTTCTCATGCCGAGTCGGTCAATATCGAGTTTGAAGGCAACGTTTCAGTCGAAGAGGCTCGCGTCGCTTTGGAAAAATTCCCCGGCGTCATCGTTCGCGACAACCCCGACGAAATGATTTATCCTCAACCGCTCGAAACTTCGGGCAAAGACGCGGTTGAAGTCGGTCGTATCAGAAAAGATTTTTCCATTGAACACGGCTTGAACCTTTGGGTTTGCGGTGACCAAATCAGAAAGGGCGCGGCTCTCAATGCCCTGCAAATTGCCGAGTACATGATTGCCAACGGTTTGGCTTAATGGAAAGAAAATATCTGTACTTTCAACCCGAATACGTCGGCAAGTTCAAATGCGATTCTTCCAAGTGCAATAATAATTGTTGCGAGCGTAATTGGGAAATCGATATTGACGAAACGACCTCCAAAAAAATATTTGAGTGTCTGCCGCAAACTACCGAGTTCTTCGAGTTTAACAAAGAAATAGGAAAATATTTGCTGACAAAACGCCCTTGTCCCTTCCTGACTGAAAAAAAATTGTGCCGCTTGCAACTTGAACACGGCGAAGATTTTTTGTCCGTGACCTGCGCGACTTACCCGCGAAACACCTTTAACTTTGGAAAATTCTTTGAAAGGTCGCTGACGTTGACTTGCCCCGTCGCGGCGGAGCTGATTTTATTTCAAGAAGAACCAATGGCGTTTGAATTCGTTGAAGTGCCGGAAAAAATTCATTTGGGCGGAGGCAAAATCTTGATAGGCACTCTTCCGATAAGCGAATATACAATCCCCCTCTTCTTTGAAATGCAAAT
>JBGUYA010000138.1:0-15452 GCA_045118435.1 Quinella sp.
TCTGGTGCGGATGGAGGGGGTCGAACCCTCACGCCCGAAGGCAACGGATCCTAAGTCCGGCGCGTCTGCCAATTCCGCCACATCCGCCGCGTCGATTAAATCATATTTATTTTTCACTGTCAACACGCCGCGCAGGAATACGCCGCCAATAAAAAAAATTTTTTTTCGTTGACGTTGCAACTTTCTGAAAGTATAATGTTGAAGGTTTTACAACCAAATAAAATACTTTGTGGGTTAAATTTTTAGAAGGGTGTGGTACTTTTATGGCAAAAGACATCCGAATTAGCAGCCCGCTGAACGGAAAGTTAGTGCCGTTGAATTCAATCAACGACCCCGTTTTCGCGAGCGGCGCAATGGGACGCGGTGTCGCCGTACAGAATCCGAAGGGACAAGTTTTCGCCCCGTTTGACGGCGAGATAACTGTTTTCTTCCCGACGGGACACGCAATCGGACTCAAGTCCAACGACGGTATCGAACTTTTGATTCACGTCGGCATGGACACGGTCAAAATGAACGGCGAAGGTTTCACGCCGAAAGCAGAGGCGGGCGACAAGATCAAACGCGGTCAGCTCCTGCTTGAATTCAGTCCCGACGCAATTAAAAAGGCGGGCTACGAAACCACGACGCCGGTTGTCGTCACGAACCATGCGGACTTTGGCGACATCACGGTTGAACTTGACGGGCAGTCAATCACGGCGAAGGCTCCCGCCGAAGACTCAGGCTCTGCCGCTGGACCCGCTGATGATGACGACGTCATTAAGTCGTTTGCGGGATTGCCTGATGCGGAACGCGTTGCTAAGTCGATTATGCACTACGTCGGTGGTCCCGACAACGTCCGCACGGCTGAGCACTGCGCGACTCGTCTCCGCCTTATCGTCAATGACAAGTCGAAGATCCAAGAGAAAAAAGTTGAGAACATCGACGGCGTTAAAGGTCAATTCTTCGCGGCTCAGCAGTATCAGATTATCTGCGGTACCGGCTTTGTCGACAAGGTCACGGAAGAATTTATCAAGCTCAAACCGTCACTGGCGGGCGGCGGCGGTAAGGAAGCCGCTTATGCCGAAATGAGCTTAATGCAGAAAATTTCTCGTACGCTCGGCGACGTGTTCGTCCCGATTATCCCCGTTCTCGTTGCAACAGGTCTTTTCATGGGTGCTCGTGGTGCTATCCTTTCTCTCGGTAGCGAATGGGATCCCAACTTCTTGCTCATGACGCAGGTTTTGACTGATACGGCGTTTGCATTTTTGCCCGCATTGGTCTGCTGGTCGACTATGAATAAGTTCGGCGGCACGGCTGTTATTGGTATCGTTTTAGGTTTGATGCTCGTCTTCCCCGGCTTGCCGAACGCGTATGTCGTCGGTGGCGCGGCTGGTGAAATTGCCGAGAAAGGTCTCACATGGGTTGAGGCGTCCGCCTTGCCCGAATATGCCGGCAAAACTCCTATTCCGCTCGATTTGGGCTTTGTAACTATCCCGCTCGTCGGCTATCAAGGCTCCGTTCTTCCGGCTCTCGTTCTCGGTATCTTCGCTGCCAAATTCCAGCAATTCTTGAAAACTTTTATCCCCGATATGATTGACTTGATCGTTACTCCGTTCTTGACCTTGACCGTATCAATGGCTCTCGGTTTCCTCGTTGTCGGTCCTATCATGCACGGTTTGGAAAGTCTCGTTTTCGGCGCGGTTCAAAACTTCTTGACGATACCGATTGTCGGCGGCTTGATTATCGGCGGCTTGCAACAGGTCATCGTTATCTTCGGTGTCCACCACGTCTTCAGCGCGTTGGAAATTTACCTCCTCTCGACTCAAGGCTCCGACCCCTTCAACGCGATTATCACCTGCGCGACGATTGCACAGGGCGGCGCGGCGTTGGCTGTCTCACTCAAAACTCAAGATCCGAAGAAACGCGCTCTCTACATTTCCTCGACTGTTCCCGCGTTCTTGGGAATCACCGAGCCGGCTATCTTCGGTATTAACCTCCGCCTCATGAAGCCGTTTATCTACGGTTGCTGCGGCGGTGCTATCGGCGGCGCGGTTTCCAGTTTCTTGGGTCTCGCCGGTACCGGTATGGGCATTACGGTTCTGCCCGGTATGCTCCTTTACATGAACGGTCAAATTGTTCAGTACATTATCGTCAACCTGATTGCCTTCGCGGGCGGTTTCGGCTTGACTTACATGCTTTACAAATCGGAAGAATAATTTTCTGGTCGTCACCTCTTATTTAGAAATGACGCCGCGCTCGTCTACCTTGATTTATGCGGGCGCGGCTCTTTTAAATAGTTGAGCGAAATTGTTTAAAAAGTTAAGGAGGAATTTTTATGGCGAAGAAATCCGGCGAAACTTTGGAGGCTATCAAGGCTAAGTTCAACAAGCAAGCAGTTGATGAGCGCGTTCGTAGCGAAATCCCGTACACCTCGCGCTGGCACAACAAATTTCACATCGACGCGCCGCACTCTCTGATTAGCGACCCCAACGGTCTCTGCCAATGCGACGGCACTTACCACATTTTCTGTCAGTGGAACCCCGTTCCCGAAAATCAGCAATGGCACAAAAATAAGTCGTGGATGCACACCGCCACGAAGGACTTCATCAACTACACCATGCCCGAACTTTCGCTCTGGCCGCGTGACGAGCACGACAAAGACGGCTGCCACAGCGGTTGCGGTTTCGTCGAAGACGGCAAAGTCCGCGTGTTCTATACCTGCAACGCCCGTGACGAAAATTATGTTCGTACGGTTGCACAGCGTTTCGGCACGCTCCAGGAAGACGGCTCCATTACTCTTGACGAGATCCAACTTTACGGCAACCCCGAAGGTTACACCGCGCATTTCCGTGATCCTAACTTCTTCTATCGCAATGGCGTCCGCTACTTCGCAATGGCGGCTCAGCGCATGAGTGACCCCGCTAAGAGTTCGCGTCCGACCAATGGTGCAGTCCTTATCTACAAGGAAAAACCCGAAGGCGGCTGGGAACTTCTCGGCGAAGTCAAGACCGATTACTACGATTTCGGCTACATGTGGGAATGCCCCAATCTCTTGCAGTTTGAAGATATGGACGTGCTGATTGTTTGCCCGCAAGGTGCCAAGCATGAAGAATTCAAACATCAGAATCACTGCCTCGCCGGTTACTTTATCGGTCACTTCTCGGTTGACAGCCTCGACATGATTCACGGCAAGTTCCATGAACTCGACAAGGGCTTTGACTTCTATTCTCCGCAAGTTTTCGCCAACGAGGCTCGCCACATCATGATCGGTTGGATTGGTATGCCCGACCTCACCGACACAGTCGAATCCGCAAAAGACGGCTGGCTTTACAGCTTGACCATGCCGCGCGAACTCACCATTCATCAGGGCAAAGTTCGCAGTCAGCCCGTCAAAGAAATGGAAGCTCTTCGCAAGGAACGCACTGACGTTGACGTTTCCAACGCGAAGAACACCAATATCAATCTGCCGGAGGCCTCCGAAACCGATATTACTATCACGTTCGGCGCGGCTCGCAAGGTTGAATTCTCCGTCAACTGGGGCGAAGAAAAGTTCGTCATTAAGTACGACCGCGACACCCAACTTTTGATGCTCGACCGCGAAGGCATGAAACTCGGCGGCAAAGGCATTCGCCCGTTCAACGACGGTAAGAACACCGACGTTAATATCGGCACGCGCAAGTTTAAGCTCTTCACAAATCTTGAACTTAATTTCCGCCTGTTCGTCGACAAGTCCGTTATTGAACTCTTCCTGCAGGACGGCGAGGAAGCTTGCAGTCTCCTTGTTTACCCCGAAGAAGACGTTGCGCCCGTTCTCAAGTTCGACGCCGATAAACCCATGCAGAGAATTTCCGGCGAAGTCTGGAAGCTCGGCGAGTTCTCCTACAAATAAAATTTAGCTCGTAAAAACTTTTATCCTCCGTCACGAAATGCGGCGGAGGATTTTTGTTATTAATGCAAAAAAATTGCCCGCCATGGTGACGGGCTTAATCTAAGGAAGAATATTATTCACTCGAAATTTTGAAACTGAATCAGCCGAGAACCTCCAGCAAGTCGTCGGAACCCGCTTTGACGTCGCCAGTCTTGAGCGGACGAACAGTGCCGTAAGCCGAAGAGTTGGTGACGATAAGCGGCGTAGTGACAGGATAACCTGCCTTGTGAATTGCGTCAATGTCGAAGGTGACGAGCAAGTCGCCGCGCTTGACTTCTTGACCGTCGGTAACGTGAACTTCAAAGTGCTGACCGTCAAGTTTAACAGTGTCGATACCAATGTGCATGAGAAGTTCCGCGCCCTCAGGCGTGACCATGCCGATAGCGTGTTTGGTCGGGAAGATAAGAGTAATTGTGCCGTCGGCAGGAGCAACGAGTTTGCCTTCAGTCGGCTCGACAGCAACGCCGTCGCCCATTGCACGAGACGCAAAGCCGTCGTCGGGGACTTCGTTCATGAGCATCATACGACCGGTGAGGTGTGCGCCAAACGTCGCGTCTTGCATCTTGGGTTTTTCGGGTTCCGCCGCCGCAGAAGCTCCGCCGCCGCTTGCGCCTTCAAGAATCGAACGGTCAATCTTGCCCGCGCGAATGTCTTCAACAAACTCTTCAAAGTTCGCCTTAACAATCGTGACGCTCGGTCCGTAGATAACCTGGATAGCATTGCCCTTGATAACAACGCCGCCCGCGCCCGTCGACTTCAAGACAGCCTCGTTGACCTTCGAGCCGTCAACCAAAGTCAAGCGGAGACGAGTTGCGCAGCAGTCAATTTCAGTGACGTTATCGACGCCGCCAACACCGCCGAGAATCGTAGCAGATTTCTGTTGGTCAGGAGTAAGATTTGCAAGAGCCGCACTACCTGCGCCGCCGCCGACAACGCCAACGCCCGTCGCTTTGCGGTATTCGTCTTTGCTCATCATCTTGACTTCTTCGTCGTCAGCCTCACGACCGGGAGTCTTGAGATCCCACTTCATGATAAAGAACTTAAACGTAATGAAGTAGAGGACTGCGAACACGGCGAACAGCGGCAACATCATAACCCAGTTGGATTTGTCGTTGCCGGGCAGGACGCCATAAAGGATAAAGTCAATCAAGCCGTCGGAGAATGTCGTACCCATTGCAATGCCCATGACATGGCAAGCCGCAAAGGAAACGCCCGCATAGAATACGTGAATCATGAAAAGTTCTTTCGCAAGGAACAGGAACGTGAATTCGATAGGCTCGGTGATACCCGTCAAGAACGAAGTCAAGCCGACCGAGAAGAGCAACGAACCTGCCGCCTTTTTCTTTTCGGGACGTGCGCAGGTGTACATTGCGAACGCCGCCGCCGGAAGACCCGCCATCATGAAGGGGAATTTACCCATCAAGAAACGGCAAGCGTCAACCGAGAAGTGCTCCGTGTTCGGCGAGGCGAGTTCCGCGAAGAAAATGTTCTGTGCGCCCATGACGGTTTGACCGTCGATAACAGCCGTGCCGCCAAGACCCGTCTGCCAGAAGGGCAGGTAGAAGATATGATGCAAACCAAAAGGAATCAGTGCACGTTCACAGCAACCAAAGAAGAAGGTGCCGAAGTAACCTGCCGCTTGAACGACGCCGCCAAGCGCGAAGATACCTGTCTGCACAATCGGCCAAACGAAATACATGATGACGCCGGTAATCGTGCCGAAAATCATACAAACAATCGGGACAAAGCGCGTGCCGCCAAAGAACGAGAACGCGGGCGGGAGTTGCATTTTATAATACTTGTTACAAAGTTGAGCCGCAACCAAGCCCGTAACGATACCCGCGAAAACGCCCATTTGCAAAGTGACAATACCGAGAACCGAAGTTATCGCGCCTTCTTTGACACTGGGGTCAATGGAGCCGTCGGCATGAATCGAGCCGTCGAGACCCAAGAAAACGTGAATCGTCGTTAAAAGAACGAGATAGAAAATTGCTGCGCCAAGAACTGCAATACCTTTTTCCTTCTTCGCCATGCCGAGCGCGACAGCCAAAGCGAAAATCAGCGGCAAGTTACCAAAGATCGCACCGCCGACGTTGGAAAGGATAACCATGAAACTGAACAGCGCACTACCGGGATGGAGAGTTGCTTCCAAGCCGTAAGCCGCGATTGTCGTCGGGTTCGAGAACGATGCGCCGATACCCAACAAGACGCCCGCGAACGGCAATACCGCAATCGGCAGGAACAACGACTTACCGATCTGTTGCGCTACGGCAAATGCCGAACTTCCTCCTTCACTCATTTTAAAACCTCCTTACCTTTAAACAAAAAATCTTCCGAGTGAAAATTATCCTCCTTCCCCACTTAGTTTTATTGTTTTTATCTGGAGCTTAGACCCACCCTGCTCCTCTTGCAAAAGGAGGATGACCCGTAATGAGCCTCCTCCTCTTGCAAAAAATATTTGCGACAATTATAAACGAGGAACTCAACTTTTGCAACGGTAAGAAAAAATTTTCCCGACCTTTTTAACATCATAAAGATTTGGGAAGGCGGAGACGAATTTACTCAACGTGCCGTGCCCCGAACCTTTTATACTGAGATTTTTTTTGCCGATAGCGTCGCCCGCCCAGCTCAACGTTGCAAAGCCCGAATCGTCGCCGTGAGTTTTAGCTGTCTCGCGCAAAACGTCATGAATCGGTTGCAATTTATCATTGGCAACTTTTGGCGAGGTGATTTTTTTCTTGTTCGACAGGCAACGATAGCGGGCAATATTCCCCTGCTTTTGAACTTCGTAGAGTTTTGGAAAAGCCTCAATGAAACTTTGCAACGTGCCGTAGCCCAAATCTTTAACGTTGAAGTCGAGACTTCGGCTTTTAATCTCCGTGCCCGCGCAGTTCAAAAGCGCAAAGCCCGAATCGTCGCCGTGAATTCTCGCCGCCTCATTCAAGATATTATGAATGAGCCGAATTTTTTTATCGTTATCGCTTTGAAGTTGCCGCTCGTTAATCAAGATGACTTTTGGATTCGTGACGGGCGGCATTTTTTCTTCGGCGAACAGATTAAGTTGGACAGCGGGATTTTTATCGGGCGCGTGAATTTTTTTCTTAGGCTCAGCGGGAACTTCGACATTGGCGGGCGCGTCGAGGTCGATAAATTCACTACAAGCCATGCGAAAAGAATTGGAGGCTTGAGCGTTGCCCATGCCGATAACTTTAATTCCGCCTTCGCGAAGACGAATTGCAAGGGGCGTGAAGTCGCTATCGTTGGAGACGAGCGCGAACATTTCCGCCTTGCCGCTGTAAAGCACGTCCATTGCGTCAATCGTCAAGGACATATCGGTTGCGTTCTTGCCCGCCGCGTAATCGGGCTGTTGAACTGCGCGGATGGAAAAATTCAGAATGCAATCGTTCCAACCGTGCAGGGAAGATTTTTCCCAGTTGCCATAAATTCTGCGGATAAAAATTTCGCCGCGCTGCTCCAAAGTCTCGATAATCTGCTTGCCGAACTTGGCGGAGATGTTATCGGCGTCAATAAAGAGCGCGATTTTTTTAGACGACATATTGAAACCTCAGTAGCACTCAACCGCACGAATCGCGCCGAATTGAATAAAATCACTCGCCGCAACGGGGTCGCCTTCGGTAATCGCAAGCTCGATTTTCGGAAGATCGTCCGCTTGAATTTGAATTCGATCTGCGCCGTACTCTTCCTTAATTTTTTTCCAGAGATTTTTGCGCGAAGTCTTGGTATCCTTGTAGACAGCGCGGTTGTAGAAAATATTCATGGATGATTCGTTTTTGGCGGCGTCGCAGTTGAAGAAGATGAACGCCTTGCCGGGTTTAGTCATAAAATAAAACTTCCTTTCATGAATTTTAAAGCATGCGGGGATTATAGCCAATTTCGCGGCGCGGCGCAACGAAAAATTTTTAGAATTGACAAAAGCCGTCGCGCGGCTAAAATTATTTCAAACACAACGAGAGGAGCAATCGCTTTGACTTCTTACATAAAAACTGCGGCGATAATTACGCTGTGCATATTTATTCCGCCGCTCGGCTGGTTCGTCATGTATAAATACTCCACCTTCGACAAGAAAACTAATGTTATCCTTGCCGTCGCGTGCCTGGCGTTTTTTATCTACGCGAATATTTCTGCGGGCAACATGGGAAATATTTTGGGCGGCAAAGGTTTTGAACGGAGCATGACGACTGAACAGTTTCGCGAAAAATACAACGCCGCCGCGCAGAGACTCGCGCCGAATTTAAATTTGACGATTGACGCGCCGTTGACTGTTGAAGGGAAAAATTTTACTCACGAGTTCGCGCCAAAGTTGAAGTTGGTCGGGACGCTTGACGGAGAAAATATTTCCGAGCTGAAGATTTTCACTGAGCCGACCAATCAAGACGAGTCCTTTAAAGTTATCAACGTGTTGGGCTTGCTGATTGCGACGCTCAATCCCGAACTCGACGCGGAAGACAGAGGCGAAGTCATGCGCGATTTGCGAATGCTCAAGGAAGTTTCGACAGAAGGCAGTTACGATTGGACAACGGAGCGCGGCTGGATAAAATATTCTGTTCACGCCGACAAGGGCAAAGTTATTTTCACTGCCGAGCTTTAAGTCTTGAAAAAATTTGCGGCGGCGGTTATATTTATGACAAAAAGCGGAGGTTTGAACATGAAGGCAATTTGCGTGATACCGGCGCGATATTCTTCGACGCGCCTGCCGGGCAAGCCGCTAAAAGACATTTGCGGCAAGCCGATGATTTGTCACGTGTACGAGCGGGCGAGTTTATCAAAATCTGTGTCGGAAGTTATCGTTGCAACCGACGACGAGAGGATTTTTCAAGCCGTAGAAAAAAATTCGGGGCGGGCGATTATGACCCGCGCAGATCACAAGACGGGGACTGACCGCCTCGCCGAAGTCGCAGAAAAATTTCCCGACGTTGAAGTTATCGTGAACGTGCAGGGCGACGAACCGCTGATTGAGCCGAGTTTGATTGATGAACTTATCGCGGAGTTCATTGCGGATAAAAATTTGCAAATGGCGACTGTCGCGACCGAGCTGACCGACGCCGACGAAATGAACAATCCAAACAACGTCAAAGTCGTCCTCGACAAGAACAACGACGCGCTGTATTTCTCGCGCTCGCTTATTCCCTATCCAAGAAATGCAGGCAAGGCGAAAGTTTTTAAGCACATCGGCATTTACGCTTACCGCAGAAATTTTTTGTTGGCTTATGCAAAAATGGAGTCGACGCCGCTTGAGCAAGCCGAATCATTGGAGCAACTCCGCGCCCTTGAGAACGGTTTTAAAATTCGCGTGATAAAAAGTTCGTGCCGTTTCGTGGGCGTCGACACGGCGGAGGATTTGCAACTCGTCAATGAAATTTATCGTCGGGAGGAAATTTGATGAACATTGTCAAGGTTGGAAATATTGAGTTCGGCGGCGGCAAGTTGGTTTTGCTCGCGGGACCTTGTGTGCTTGAGGGTTTTGAGCGCAGTTTAAAAATCGGGCGACGCGCAAAAGAAATTTCCGACAAGTTGGGCATACCTTATATTTTTAAGGCGTCGTTCGACAAGGCTAACCGTTCGTCGTTGAAAAGTTATCGCGGACCGGGACTTGTCGAGGGCTTGAAGATTTTGGCGGCGATTAAGCGCGAGTTGAACGTCCCGATTGTCACGGACATTCACGAAAGTTATCAAGCCGCGCAGGTCGCCGAAGTTGCCGACATTTTACAAATCCCCGCGTTCCTCTGCAGACAAACGGATTTACTGCTCGCCGCCGCGAAAACGGGCAGAGTCGTAAACGTCAAGAAGGCGCAATTTTTATCTGCGCGGGATATGATAAACGTCGTGGAGAAGTTGCGCAGTGAAACGGAAAAAATTTTGCTGACGGAGCGCGGGACTTCATTTGGCTACAACAATCTGGTCGTCGATATGCGCGGCTTGCCGATAATGCGCGGTTTTAACTGCCCCGTGATATTCGACGGCACCCACAGCGTACAACTGCCGGGCGGCGCGGGTTCGAGTTCGGGCGGTCAAAGAGAATTCGTCGCGCCACTTGTCAAAGCCGCCTGCGCGGTCGGCATCGACGGACTTTTTTTGGAAGTTCATGACAATCCGGCAGAAGGACTTTCCGACGGTACGAATATGATTGCCCTTGACGACTTGGAAAAAATTTTGGCGGACGCATTAAAAATTCAATGCGTAATTAGTAATGCGTAATTCGTAATTAAAAGTTCATGAGGTTTTGAAATGATTAAAGAAAAAGCGATAGAGACTTTAAAGATTGAGGCGGCGGCGATTGAGCATTTGATACCGCGCATTGACGACGAATTTATCGCGGCGGTCAAGAAGATTATGAGCTGTCGCGGGCGCGTGGCTGTGACGGGCATGGGCAAATCGGGACACATCGGCAGAAAAATTGCGGCAACTCTTGCCTCAACGGGTACGCCGTCATTTTTCATGCACCCCGCCGAAGCTTATCACGGCGATTTGGGTATGCTCACCGAAAACGACGTTCTGATTGCAATTTCAAATAGCGGCGAGTCTTCCGAGATTGTAAATATTTTGCCTGTCGTGCGCAGAATCGGCGCGGAGATTATCGCAATGAGCGGCAAGCGGACTTCGACGCTCGGCAAGAATTGCGACTACTTTATTGATATTGGCGTTGAACGCGAGGCTTGCCCTTTGGGATTGGCTCCAACCGCCTCGACGACTGCAACCCTTGCTATGGGCGACGCGCTCGCTATGGCTTTAATGGACGAGAAAAAATTTACCACGAATGATTTTGCACTCTTCCATCCCGGCGGCGCACTCGGCAGAAAACTTTTGCTGACTGTCGGCGACGTCATGCACAGCGGCAAAGATAATCCGATTGTCAAAGTCGGCGCAACCGCCAAAGACGCGCTCTTTGAAATGACGGAAAAGGGCTTGGGCGCAGTCTCGGTTATCGACGCGCAAAATAATTTCGTCGGTCTTGTCACGGACGGCATAATCCGCCGCGCCCTTGAGAAAAGCCGCAGTTTTATTGATGAACCCGTCGAACATATTATGTTCAAGGAGCCGCTCATAATCAGCGCGGACAAGTTGGCGGCGGCGGCTCTCTCGGTTATGGAAAAGCACAAGCCGCGCCCCATAACCGTCTTGCCCGTCATCGACGAAAACAATTTCCCTGTCGGCATGATTCACTTAACCGACTTGCTAAGACAAGGCGTCGTCTAAAAAATACAATGAGTAGTCGAGCGGCAGAGGGGGCGGCATGGACGCCGCCCCACGACACCGCGTTTGAACAGGATGTTCAAGCGGTGACGCCCCTGCGAGGCGGGTTTCTTTGCAACTTTCTTTGCCCGGTCAAAGAAAGTTGATCCTAACTACAAAAGTTATGATTATCTAAATCAAAGGAGACTGCCAATGAAAATTTCTGCGGAGGCACTTGACAGAGCGCGGCAAGTTAAGCTAATAATATTCGACGTTGACGGCGTCTTAACTGACGGCGGCATTTATCACAGCGCGAACGGCGAACTTTTCAAGCCGTTTCACTGCCGCGACGGTTTCGGAATTACTCTTGCTCACTCTTGCGGAATTAAAACGGCGATAATCACGGGGCGCAAATCGGAGATAACTGCATATCGCGCCGCCGAGTTGAAAATTTCCGCCGTCATGCAGGGGCAAATGAACAAGCGCGACGCTTATAAAGTGCTCAAGGCGCAGTTCAATTTGACAGACGCGCAGATTTGCTACGTTGCCGACGACGTGATTGACTTACCTGTCTTTGTTCAAGTCGGGTTCAGAGCAGCAGTCGGCGACGCTTCGGAAGACGTAAAGGAACGGGCGCATTTCGTGGCGAATAACTTTGGCGGGCGCGGAGCCGTTCGCGAGATCATAGAATTTATCTTGAAGGCGCAAGGACTGTGGCAGGAAATTATCACGCGCTACACGACGCCCGACTTCGACGACAAAAATTTGACCGCGCTTAATCAATGAATTTCGGAGGACAACATGCTTTATAAAACGCTGATGCTGATGAGCAAAATAATTTGCCTCCTGCCCTATGACGCGCTGTTAATGTTGGGGCGGGTGTTCGGGAATTTGTATTATTTGCTCGTCAAAAAACAGCGGGAGCGGGCGGTTTCGCAAATGATGCCCGCGCTCAACGTCACGGAGTCGGAGGCGCGAAAACTTGTGCGCGAATCGTTCGTGAACTTGGCGCGGAACATGCTCGACATACTCTACATGCCAAACCTTAACGAAAAAAATTTGTCGCAGTACATAGAAATCGACCACTTGGAACGAATGCGCATGGCACTAATGGAAGGTAGCGGCGTCGTCGTTTTGACGGGGCATGTCGGAACGTGGGAGTGGTTAAGCGCGGCGTTCTCGCTAAACGGAATGCCCGTCACAGCGATAGCAAAGCTCCAACCAAATGCCGAGTACTCGCGGGCACTTGACGACTTGCGAGCGACAATTCACGTAGAAATTTTCAATCGCGGCACAAACGAACTACGAGCGGCAGGACGAGCTTTGAAGGACGGGAAAATTTTAGGTTTTCTCGCCGACCAAGACGCAGGACCCGGCGGCGCGTTCATAAATTTTTTAGGAAAAGTCGCGTCGACGCCAATGGGTCCCGCCGTTTTCTCAAGGCGATTCAATGCGCCGGTTCTGCCCGCGTTTATCATTCGCAAGGAAGACGGGCGGCACCTCGTCAAAATCGGCGAGGTTATGCACTTCGAGGACACGGGCGACACTGACGCCGACTTGTTACGATTCACGGAGAAGATGACAAAAATTTTGGAAGAAGTTATCCGCGAGCACCCGACACAGTGGCTGTGGTTTCAAAAGCGTTGGAACACGCCGCCCGAAATGCAGAAGATAAATAAACATCACACGGTTAAAGTACGGCGCAAGCCCAAAGAGGAGACATCATGAGCACAAGAGAAAAACTTTTGACGGCGACGATAATAATTTTTTTCGTGTGCTTGGTGGTGTGGGTCGTGAGAACGACGCCTTCCGAGCCGCCGCCCGTTGAAAAAGTCGAGCCGCCGACAACCGTCGAGTACGAGGGTAATACAATCGTCGAAGAGCAAGACGGCAAGATAATTTGGGAGCTGACCTGTTCAAAAATGACAGTCGACAGCATTACGCAAAACGCCACGCTCGACGACGTGACTTGGAAATTTCATCAGTACGATAAGGAAATGACTTGGGTACTCACGGCGGCGAAGGGCACTTATTATCAAGCAGAAAAATATATTCACGTCGAAGGCGACGCCAAAGTTACCAACAGCGACAACAACGAGCTGACTTGTGGCACTCTGGATTGGTTTTTTGAGCAACAGACTTTGAGCGCGACGGATAATGTTGTCGTGACTAGAAACGACGGCGCGAAACTTTTATGCGATAAAATCGAGTGGCTCGCGTTGGAAGACAAAATCAGTGCGACCGGCAATGTCGACGTGACCAACAGCGACGGTGCAAAACTTTTGAGCGACAAAGTTGATTGGTTCTCCGAAGAAGACAAGATTATCGCGACGGGCAACGTGCGGATTGCCAAAGACGACATGCGGGCGTTCGGCGACTTCGCTTATGCCGACAACAACTTTAAACACTTCGGACTTATGGGCAATGCCAAAGTTTTAAAAGGAGTCAAAGATAATTCGTAATGCGCAATGCGTAATTAAATGAGGAATTAGAGATCATGAACATTATCTATTTTGATTTTAATCGGCTTGTCAAAGTCAATGCAATGGTAGAATATTATAAATCACTTCGCGCACGGCTTCACATGCACAAAGTTGTTGACAAAAATTTTGTGCGCGTCGGCAGACCGAACGATGGCGGCTATATCATGATTGACGACTTCAAAGGCAACGTCGCCTATTCGTTCGGAATTGCCGATGACGTTTCTTGGGATTTGGGCATGGCGAATCGCGGCTACGAAGTTTTTATGTATGACCCGACGATTGACGGCTTGCCGCAGGAAAATGAGCGTTTCCACTTTTTTAAAGAAGGCATTGCCGGCTTTGAGTTCCCCGACAAAAATTTGAACACGCTCGAAAATTTTATCAGGCGCAACGGTCACGAGGACAAGACTGATATGATTTTGAAAATGGACGTTGAGGGCGCGGAGTGGAGTTTTCTCGCGACGGTTTCTTCCGAAACTCTGAGCAAGTTCGACCAAATGATTTTTGAATTTCATGATCTTATCATGCCGAAAGATCAGAGTGTCATGAATGCGACGTTGGCTTGCATAAAACAAGATAAATCAAACGCACTCGCTTGTTCACCTGCACGCGAATAATTGTAACTCGCTTTTGATTCTGGACGATAAAATTTTGGTGCCTAACGTTTTGGAGCTGACGTACGTTAAGACTTCAAATTATGAGCTTGTCGACGACGAAAATATTTCCCTGCCCATTCCTCTTGACGAGCCAAACGACAAATTCCGTTACGAAATTCCTTTAGGCTTTTGGAATAAAAAATTTAATAATGTGGTGACTTAACATGAAGAAAAAAATCTGCGCGGCGATTTTAGCGGCAATGCTTGTTAGTTCTGCGGCGACGGCGGCTGATACCGATAACGAGCCTTCCGAAGTCAACGCGGACGCAATCGAATACGACATGAACACAGGGATTGTCACGGCGGAAGGCAATGTTCTTTTGAAACACGGGCTGACAAAGGCGACGGGACTTCACGCGCTGTTCAATGTCAACACCAAAGCGGCGCAACTTATCGGCAATGTGATTGTCGTGCGCGAGGACATGCGCATAACTTGCCAAACGCTTGCGAGCAACGGGCAAGGTCACATGGCGGCGGACGGAAATGTTATCGCCACTCAAAATCTCGCGCCTAACGAAAAATATCCCGACGGCGACACGCGCACTTTCAACGGCGAACACATTGACTATTTCCCCGACGACAGAAAACATTTTGTCATACCGACGGGCGGCGTCGCCGAGAGCCGCGTTGAAGGAACTTTTACTGCCGACCAAATCGAGGGCTGGATTGACGACGAGCATTATATCGGCAGTGGTAACGCGCACATGGTCAGCACCGCGCGGAATATGGAAGCGGGCGGCGACCAAGTCGATTACGACGGCAAGGACGCGGGCAAGGCGGTTTTGAGCGGCAACGCTTGGGCTATTCAAAATAACAACACGATTCGCGGCAACCGCTTGACGGTTTATCTCGCTGATGACGGCAACTTGAAAGCCGAAACTCCGAAATTTGAAATGCCGCCAATGCCGACCGCCGACAAAGTTTTTGACAAGGAACAAACCAAGCCCGCGCAGGTTGAAGAAACATCTGCCGAAGAAAAATCTGCCGACGAGACAATTATTATTGAGCCGGAAGAAAATTCTTCGCAAGAAAAAACTTGAGCAGTCGTAAAAAAATTCCCGCGTCGAAATTGCGGCGAGGGATTTTTTTTGTTATCATTAAGCAAATTTTCACAGAGGCGAAGAGCATGAATCTTGAAGCGCGAGACTTAGTCAAATCATTTAAAAAGCGCACGGTAGTAAACAAAGTATCGCTCAAAGTCGAGACGGGCGAAAT
>JBGUYA010000139.1:0-2545 GCA_045118435.1 Quinella sp.
ATCAGCGAGGAAGAACTTTTGACCAAACACGCGGGACTTGCTCACGGCGGTTTCGTGATTCGCTCCGGCAAAACCGGCATGCAGAAGGAAAACAATCACATTATCGAGTTCAATCTCAAGCTCGATTCAAACCCCGAATTCACGACGAGCGTCCTTGTCGCTTACGCCCGCGCCGCTTATCGCCTCAATCAAGAAGGCAACAACGGTTGCAAGACTGTTTTTGACATTGCGCCCGCTTACCTTTCGGCTCAAGACGGTGCGGAACTTCGCGCTCATCTCCTTTAAAAATTAATCGAAAATAAAAACGCCGCCCAATCTCCTGCGTGGGGACAAGGCGGCGTTTTTGCATTACAAAATTTTTTTGAAAGCCGCCTCAATCTCGCGAAGATAATTTTTTGAATTCATAAGCGGCGACTTTCTCATCATGCCGCGCAGATTTTTCCGAAGAATTTTTAACAACTCCCAATCGCCCGCCAACGCGACAGCTATATTAATATACTCGTCGTAAGAATTGACCGCCAACTCTTCAATTCCAATGTTTTTTAAAATGCTGTAGCCAACGCGCGTCCCCATCCTGTCGCCGTAAAGACTGACGACCGGCACCCCCATATACAACGCCTCGCAAGTCGTTATGCCGCCGGTGTAGGGGAAAGTGTCGAGCGCAATATCAATGTCGGCGTATTCGTGAAGATATTCCACCGTGAAACTGCGCAGTTCCACTCTCGAAACGTCAATGCCGAAGTCCTTTAGCCTGTTGCCGACAAAATTTTTGCCGTCGTCAGTGTTCTGAAGGATATTTTTGAGAATCAGGCGGCTGTCGGGCACGGCGTCCAAAATTTTTTTCCACGCGCTCAAAATAGAGTCGGTTATCTTGCAATATTGATTGAAACAACCGAACGTCACGTAACCGTTTCTTAAGCAGGGAGTTTGAGAAATTTCAAGAGTCTTCGACGGTTCAAAACAAATGTGACTGCTCGGCAAGCGAAGTAATTTCTCTGTGAAAAAACTTTCGTCACCCGCGCAGGTCTCGTCCGTCAGAAAGTAATCAAAGCAATCAAGCCCCGTGCTCGTTACAAATCCAACGCCGCTGATTTGAACTGTAGCCGGTCGATACGCCGCCACGCGCAACCGATTGCCCTCCGTGCAACCCGACAAATCAAATAAAATATCAATCTCGTCGTCGCGAATAAGCTTCGCCGCCGCCGCATCGTCGTGCTTTGAAATGTCGCGCCAATTATCTGCGCTCGCTTTAATCCGCTCGGTGACGTCGTCGGGAATTGCAACCGACGAATAACAATAGGTCGTGAAAAATTTTTTGTCGAGTCCGCGAACCAAAGCCCACGCCCATTTGATGACGGGATGCAAACGAAAATCCGCCGACAAAAAACCAACGCGAATTTTTTCATGAGCATAAGATTTTTTCGGATAAGGCGTGATGTCCGACATGTATTTTCTATACGTGGCATAAAGCTTTTGAAAGTCTTCGGCAGAAAAATTCTCGACGAGTGCCGCCGAAAAAATTGCGTTGTTAAGCTCCCCGCAAGCTCCGGGTCTCAGTTCTTCAAATCTGTCAGCCGACAAGACGCAAAGTTTTACAGTCTCCTCGTTCACGCCAAGTTCGCGACAAACTTTTGAAAAAAGATGTAAAGCCAACGTCGCCAAACCGTATTGTTCGGGATCCGACAAATCTAAAAACGGCATTAACCCTGCAAGCGCATTGTATTCTTGGACGAAGTTGCAACGCTCGTGCCAAATGCAGGACTCCAACAGGTAAGCTTTCCTGTAAGCCGGAGCGACTTTTTTTATCTCCGCCAAAAGTTTCAAAGCCGCGTCGAAATTTTTTGCTTGATACTCCGAGACCGCCTCCGCATAAATTTCCCAAACTTCCACAGACGCTACCTCACTTGTGATTTTTCAAGAAGTGCTCGATACGATTCAACGCCTCAGAAATTTTGTCGATGCTCGTGGCGTAGGAGCAACGAACGTGACCCGCACCGCATTTGCCAAACGCCGTACCGGGTACAAGCGCGACGTGCTCGGCTTGAATCAATTTCTCGGCGAAACTTTCTGAAGTGAAACCGCTCGTCTCAATGTTCGGGAAAATGTAAAACGCGCCGCGCGGCTCGAAACTTTCCAAACCCAAAGTCTTAAAGCCGTCGTAAATCAGCTTGCGCCGCCTGTCGTAGTCGGCAACCATTTTTTTCATGTACTTTTCGCCGCGCTTGAGTGCCTCGACTGCCGCCATCTGCGCGGTTATCGGCGCACAAAGTATCGTGTACTGATGAATTTTCGTCATGGCTCCGATAAAGTCGGGATTGCTCAGCGCGTAGCCGATTCGCCAACCCGTCATTGCGTACGCCTTGCTAAAGCCGTTCAAAAGAATTGTGCGGTCGCGCATTTTTGGCAACGAGACAAAACATTCATGCGCCCCGCCGTAAGTCAAGTCGCCGTAAATTTCATCGCTGATAACAATCAAGTCGTGCGCTTCCGCGAAGTCGGCAATTTTCAACAAGTCGTCGCGCTCCATAATCGCGCCCGTCGGGTT
>JBGUYA010000140.1:0-4897 GCA_045118435.1 Quinella sp.
GGTTCAGGAATTAAAACTTCGTCGCCGGGATTTAGGATAGCTCGCAACGCCAAATCCAACGCCTCGCTCACGCCAACAGTAACCAAAATTTCCGTGTCAACGTCGTAGCTCACGTTAAATTTTTCTGTATAGTGGCGGGCAATCTCCTCGCGAAGTTTCAACATGCCGCGATTGGCGGTGTAGCTCGTGTAGCCGCGCTCCAGTCCGTAAACGCAACTTTCGCGAATCGGCCAGGGCGTCACAAAATCCGGCTCGCCAACGCCCAATGAAATTACGTCCTGCATTTTCGCGGCAATGTCGAAAAATTTTCTGATACCGCTAGGCGCAATGGACTTAACCGAAGTTGATAACTTATCTTCCCAAGTCATGGCGCAACCACCAACCTGCGGTCGTCGTCGGAGTCTTCCATTATCACGCCGTCTTTCTTGTACGCCTTAAGCATGAAGTGACTGCGCGTTTGCGTGACGCCCTCGATTGTCGAAAGGCGCGTTGCTACGAAATTTGCCACGTCTTTTAGCGATTTTCCCTCGATTATAACAAGCAGGTCGAAGTTGCCGCTCATCAGATAAACCGTGCGCACCTCGTCGAAACGATAAATGCGCTCGGCAATGGCGTCAAAGCCGACTTCGCGTTGCGGCGTCAAATTTATCTCGATTATCGCCGTAACAACGTCGTCGCCGAATTTTTCCCAGTTAATCAACGCGCCGTAGCTAAGGATAATTTTTTCCTTCTCAAGAACGGCGATTTCCTTTTCAATCTCGTACTCCGACTTCTGTAGCATTGACGCCAGCTCGCTCGTCGTGAGCCGCGAGTTGTGCTCAAGTAGTTCCAAAATTTCTTTCATAGAACATCACCTCATTTTGTAGATTGAAAGATTAATAGTTAAAGAGTATAGAGTTTCTCTCAATCTCTCCAACTCTCAACCATCAAATGAAAATTTTCTTCCTGCGCGGCGAAAGTTTTAATCGCGTTCATGCTACCTTTGCTGTGGTCGAGTTTGTCGCTCAAGGCGCACAGCATTTCCAAAAAATCTTCCAAAGTCAGCCGCGCCCGCGAGATTGCAGTTAAGACCGCCGCGAACTCAATCGCCCGATAAGCAGTCACGAACACGCGACAGTTGAAAGCCTCGCCGCCGATGAACGCATTCGGATAACACCGCATGAAAAATTCGTTGACCAAATAATTTTCAAGCACGGTCGAAAAATTCACGCGCAGTTGATTCAAAATGTCTCGACGATTGGCGCGATACGTTGCGGCAAGTTGATTCTTTTTGGCGGCGGTCAAGTTCGCCGCGTACATCTCGGAAAAAATTTCTGCCAAAGCCGCCGCGTGATTAACTTCGTCAAATTCCGCGCAGATTTTTATCCCGAAGAACTCGCAAAGATTTTTGAGCCGCGCGTTTATCGGCAAGTCCCGTCGTTGCAGAATTTTAATTGCGGCTTGTTGGCGTTCCAAAAATTTCTCCGGCTCCGCAATTTTCCTTGATAAATCTAAAATCATTCGCGCCTTAAGATTTTCTGCGAAGTCAAAAGTTATCGGGTCGCCGCGCAGGAGGATTGAGATTGCGGCGATGGGGCAAGTCAGCGTCATTGCCTGCATAAAAATTTCTTCGCCGAGTTTGTAGGTGACGCGCGGGAAACTTTGACAGATTTCCGGCAGAAAATCTTCGCCGTGCACAAGTTGCAACTTACACAAAAAATCTTCGTCAAGGAAAGGACACGCGCCCGAACTTTGCATTGCGAACGCCTGCGCGGACTCGTCGACGTGAGAAAAAATTTCTTCGCGGTCGGGGAGCGTCGAGAGTTTTGAACGCGTCGGCTCGTCGAGAAAAATTTTCCAGTCACGACAACAGCGCGAATTGCAAGCTTTGCCGTCGCACTTGAATTCCTTGACATAACTCGGACAAAAAATTTTCATCTGATAAAGTGCGTCGGAATCCATTCTTCTTTGGCGGGCAAGCCGAATTGCTCCTTGCCGAGCGCGATACTCTTCATGAGGAACGTCATATTCCGCGCAAGCGTCCGCATAGTTTGAAGTCCTTCGCCGTCTTGAGCCGCCTCGCCGGCTTCGCGCCCGTAAACCATATTCCAATATTGACTTGTGGCAATGGGCATGCCAGCAATGGCGAAATATTTGTTGAGCACGTCGAACGAGGCACTGGCTCCGCCGCGCCGACAAACGACGACACCCGCGCCGACTTTGGCAGTTTTGTCAAATTGAGTACTGAAAAATAATCTGTTGAGGAAGGCAAGCGCGGTTGCGTTGGGTGCGCTGTAGTAAACAGGCGCACCGACAACCAAACCGTCCGCCGCTTTGAACTTCGGCGCGGTCTCGTTAACAATGTCATCGAAGACGCAACGACCAAGCTTGAAACAATTTCCGCAGGCAATGCAACCGCGAATAACCTTGTGCCCAATGTGAATCAGTTCGGTCTCGACGCCCTCCGCCTCGAAAATTTTAATCATCTCGTTGAGCGCGATGCTCGTGTTGCCTTTGGCTCGCGGCGAACCGTTAATCAATAAAACTTTCATGTCAAATCCTCCCTAAAATATCTTCGGAAATATTTTGACGTGCGCGGAAAAATTCCTTTTGCAACAAAAAAAGCCGACGAGTGTCGGCTTAAAAATTTTTCAAGTGCGTTTAAACATCTTAGCCAAGTCGCCGCTCGAAAATTTTATAATGGTCGGTCGTCCGTGCGGGCAAGTGTGTGGGTGCGGCGTCTCGGCTAGTTCCTTCAAAAGAATTTCCATTTGCCGCGCGTTGAGTTCTTGACCGGCTTTAATCGCCGCCTTGCAAGCTGTCGTCGCCAACACCGCTTGACGAATTTTCTTTGCAATGTCGTCCGCGTCCTTTATGCCGTTGAAAATTTCCTCGACAATGCCGCGCAGAAGATTTTCGGCGTCAGCGTCGGCGGCGTCAACGGGAACCGTCGTGAGTCGAAATTCATTCTCCCCGCTCGGCTCCATTGTAAAGCCCAAATCCGTAAAGACATTAAGATTTTTTTCGATAAGCTCCGCCTCGCGCGAATCAAATTTCAAGACGCGGTGAATCAGCAAGCCCTGCGCGGGAATTCTTTCGGCGTAGCCGCTCAACTTATCAAACAAAATCCGCTCGTGCGCGGCGTGTTGGTCGACAATGTATAAGTCATTGCCGCTCCTCGCCAAAATGTAGCAAAGTGCAACCTGTCCAATAGGCTCAAAGGCAATGCGCAATTCGTAATTCGTAATGCGTAATGATTTAGGCTCAGATCTTTTAGCGGGTTCAGATTTTTTAGGCGGTTCAATTTTCTTCTGCGGTGCGGAAGGTTTTGTTAAAGACATTTCAAAATCCAAGTCGTCTTGAGAAGTGGGCTTGTGCTCGGAAACTTTGGGCGGCTTATCTTCAGGCACTTCGACAAGATTTATCTGTTTAAGTTGCGGGACTTCGGGCGGCGCGGCGACTTCGCTCAAGTCTTTGACTTCCTGCTTGCCTTCGACCGCCTCGCGCACCGCGTGATAAACCGCCTTGAAAATTCTGCCCTCGTCTTCAAATTTTATTTCAATCTTCTGCGGGTGAACGTTCACGTCTATTGAGTTCTGCGGCACGTCGATTTTTATCAGCGCGAACGGGAAGCCCGTTTTGGGTATCAGCGACTTGTACGCCTCGTCAAGTGCCTTTGCAATCATTCTGTTTTCGACGACGCGCCCGTTGACAATGAGCGTTTGCCATGAGCGATAGCTTTTTAAAATGTTAGGCTTGGTGACGTAGCCGCGCAAAGTTAAATCTTCAACGTCGGCTTGCAAAGTCAAGAGCGCGTCGGTTAAATCCGTGCCGTAAATCGCGCTGAGCGTGTCGAGAATTTTTCCGTTGCCGGGCGTTGAAAGTGCGTTGCGGTTGCCGTTGATAAAGCGGAAGGCAATTTCGGGACGACTGAGCGCGAGCTTGACAACGTAGTCGCTAATTTTACTCGCCTCCGTCGGCGTCGCCTTTAAAAACTTCAGCCGCGCAGGCGTATTGAAAAATAAATCTTCAACCAAAATACTTGTGCCGACGCGACAACCTATCTCGTGCGTGTCGGAGAGTTTCCCGCCGTTGATTAAAAGTTTCGTGCCGAGTTCGTCATCTGCGCGGCGGGTCTGCAGAGTAAATTTCGAGACTGCGGAAATTGTCGGGAGAGCCTCGCCGCGAAAGCCAAGCGTCAAAATGTGGATAAGGTCGGCGGCAGTCGTGAGCTTGCTCGTGGCGTGTCGTCGAACAGAAAGCGCGGCGTCATCACGAGACATGCCCGCGCCGTCATCAGTCACGCGGATTAAAGATTTGCCGCCGTTCTGAATTTCAACTTCAATGCGTTTCGCGCCCGCGTCGATTGAATTTTCAACAAGCTCCTTGACGACGGAGGCGGGACGCTCAACTACTTCGCCCGCCGCAATTTTGTTTATCGTGTTCGAGTCGAGAAGTTTAATCTTAGTCATTAACTAGCCGCCAATCTACTTTATGAAGTTGAGATAAATAGCCAGCGCAATCAAGCCGGGTACGCCGAACACGCCGACAATCAGCGCGTGAATGAACGTAATTTTTATCATGATAAGCCCCGTCAAGTTCACGAGGTAGAGAATCGCCGCGCCGATTATGCTGTTCCAAATGATTTTGAACGGTAGCTCGATAAGAAATTTCAACGCGAGAATTATCAAAATGCCCGCGACCAATCCGATACCAATTTCAATCATGTTTGTTCCTCCAGTTTAGGTATTAGGTATTAGGTTTTAGGTTTTAGCTAACCCCTAATACCTAACCCCTAACACCTAATACCTATCTTACGTAAATAGTCAGGGTGTTGTAAGTCAGAGCTTGCAAAGTCAAGTCGGCAGTCGCGACAGCTCGCAGTTCGTTGAAGAGAGTTTGCGGCGAGCCGCCATAG
>JBGUYA010000141.1:0-11424 GCA_045118435.1 Quinella sp.
GTGTTGTAAGTCAGAGCTTGCAAAGTCAAGTCGGCAGTCGCGACAGCTCGCAGTTCGTTGAAGAGAGTTTGCGGCGAGCCGCCATAGCCGACGTTGAAGACCGCGCGACCGTTCTCGTAGCTCGACAGATTAAAATTCTTGACGCGCCCGATTTTTCCCAAAGCACTTTGCACAACATTTATCTTGGAAAAGTCCGCGCCGTAAACGATGACCTCGACGCCCTGCCGCGAAGTGTACATGCCGGTTATCTGCTCGACGAAGTAATTGCCCATTTGCTCACCCGCCGAAGTCAAAGCTTTCTTGGCGGCGATTGCCTGCGAGTTGTCGTAAGCCGAACCGTATTTGCCGTCCGCCGCGATAACTTGCCCTGTCTTCACGATAAACATCTTAGCCTCGACGCGAGCGCGGCAAGCCTCCATGTTTGTGCGCTGATTGCCGGGCAAATAATTCCCCATATCGCCGACGCCTTCCGAAAAACTCTCGCCGACAATCATAATATCCGCGCCGAACTTTTCAGCCGCCGCCTTCATCTGCGCGACGTTCATCGCCATAGGGCTTTGATAATTTAAGCCCGTGCCGACTTCGACGACGTTTGAAAAGCCCGCGTTGAGGAGCGTTTTGACAATGGCAACCTCGCCGCCCGCGCCGCCGACGCTGTAATTCAAATGCTGTTCGGGGACATAGACCGCGATTTTGGGATTACGCAGTTGCACATTGATAATACCAAGCCGCGTCAACTCGCTCATGAGTTTTGAATCGGGTTGATCGTCGACAGTTGCATTAATCGTGACGCGCCAGCCGCCCGCAGTTTGTTCACGACTTATAACGCTGTACTCGTTGACGAAGCCGCGCGACTGCGTATAAACTTGGTCGCTAATCAGCGTGTAGTTTTCAACAATCGTCTGCGCGTCGACGAGTACGCCCAATGTATCTTCGACGGCGGCGCGGAGTGCGTCATTTTCCGCCTCCGCCGCACTTAAGCCCGTCCCTGTTACCGTAACATTTTTAGCCGACGCGCCCGCGCAGATTATCATCAACATAAAAAGCATTGCCAGAAATTTTTTCATGAAATCACTTCCCTTTAAATTTAGTCGAAAGGCAGAGGGGGCGTCATGGATGACGCCCCGCCACGCCGCGTTTGAACAGGAAGTTCAAGCGGCGACGCCCCTGCGAGGGCGAATGCAACGGTGTTGCATAAGGTTTCTTTGCTACTTTCTTTCGCCAGTGAAAGAAAGTAGATTCTAAACACAAAAGTTATAAAACGTTTAATCGAAGTGACGAGCAACGGCAACCTCAGCAGGTTTTGCGTTCCCACTTTTTGGCAAAAAGGGGGCGTCAATTTCTCTTGACTACGTCGCCCTTGCGAATATCGCTCGCGTGACTTTCCGCCTTGCAAATCGCGTAATCCGAATAAGCCTCGACAACTTTAATCTTGCCGACCTCATTTTGTTTCATGCCGACAATCTTCCCATTGACAACAATCGGCGAAGACTCGCGACAGACAATCAAAACTTCGCCCTGCCGAAGACCGCCGTCCGTGCCCCTGTCAATGTAGATATTCGCGCCGTCAATCTCGGCGACACGGGCGCGGAACGGGTTAATGTTGCGGACTTCCTTCAGAAAGTTATCGGCGGCATTTTTGCAAGCGTTGTGAAAGGCGGCGGCAATACTCGAACCGCTCTTGCTACCCTCAATCGTGTTGGCAGTGATAATCTCGCCCGTCGTGTTGTCGACCAAACGATATTCAAAGCCGATTCGCCCTTTGAACTTGTTGACGAACTCGCCCGCCGTCGCGCTGACATTTTCAAGCCCCAAAGCCGCGCCGATTGTAGAAATCGCCGTTGAAGTCGGATTCTGTTCGATATGAGCCATAGTCACCTTGCCGACCAAACTATAATCCGCGCCGCTCAACTTGCCCAATTCAACGGCTTGATTCGGGTCAACGGCGATATTTTGAAACCCCTGCTCGCGAAGTATCGCGCCGAGTTGCGTCCGCTCTACAACTCTGTAAGTTCCGCTGTAGTGTATGGCAATTATAAGTTGTTCGGTCATGATCTCGGCGATTTTTTCCGCCTCGTAGCCCGAAACATTTTCAAGCGGCATGACGGCGACGAGTTTTGGAGCGGCGGCGCAGTTCACAGAAAATATCATAATCATCAACGCGCATATCGCCGCAAAAATTTTCCTCATGAAAACTTCCTCCTTACAGTTTTTTTTAATATAGCAGACCCAAATTAAAATCTCAATAAGAATTCGCGCCGCACGGCAAAATTAGCTTGATATATTTAACCGATTCTAATAAAATCTGCGTAGAAAAATTTGCACGAGGTAAGTCATGGAAGAGAAAAATTTAACAGAGAAAAAAGACAAGCGCACAATATCGGTCGCGATTGTCGGCGGCGCGGTTATCGCCGTGCTTTTAATTCTTTCCACGTTTTGGATAAATCAAAGCAATCTGAGAAGTATATCAGAGGCGGTTCACGCGGCGGGCGAACTTTACCTTTACGAGATGACCAATCGCCGAGTGCAAGTCCTCAACACCCGAATAAATTTAAGGAGCGGAAATCTCCGCGCCGCTCTTAGGTCTTTGACGCCCGCCGATTTGCAAAGCGTCGAAACTTTGAGCGCGTTCCTCTCCCGAATGAAAAAGCTTTACGACGTCGACCAATTCGCGCTCGCTGATTCAAGCGGCAAGATTTTCACGCCCGAAGGTCTTGCGCCCGACGCCGAAAAATATCCCTTTGCTGATAAAACTTTCACAGAGCCGAAAATTTTTACCGCGAACAAAATTATCTCCTTCGTCGCGCCAGTCGAGAATGTAAACTTTCAAGGCACGCCGATTAAAAATTGTTTCCTGCAAATTTCTGTTGCCAAGTTCCTTGAAGGCATTTCGGCGAACATTACCGGCAAAGAGGCAACTTTCTTCAACCTCTACTACGCAAACGGCGACACGCTCACCGAGTCAGTCTTGGGATATTCCGATAACGGAGGAAATCTTTTGAAGGCTCTCGAAAAAGCGACCTTCGATAAAAATTTTTCGCTCGAAAAAATCCGCAACGACTTTGAAAACGACCGGCAGGGTATGACAACGTTCACTTATCGCGGCAAGAAAAGTTCGCTGTATTATCGTTCCGTCCCGCATACGGATTGGGTTCTATCCTACCTTGCCCGCGACGATAAAATTCAAGAACAAATTTCCGCCGTGAATAATGAAACTCTTCGCCGCTCATTATTACAAATCGTCTTAACGGTCGCGTCAATGTTGCTTGTCTTCGCGCTGATAATTTCGCAGGCAAAGAAAAACTCCAAGCTCCTCCATCAAAAAAATCTTATCGAAACGGAAAATAGAGTTAAGCGCGAGGAAATGGAAGAGAAATTGCGTTTGCAAACAAAATTGCTGTCGGAGGAACAGCGGCGGCGTCGACAAAGCGAAATGATTCAGGCGTTGACGGCAGATTATCGGCTCGTTTATCATTTGAATTTGGATTCGGACGAGGCAGTTTGTTATCGCGCCGCGCCCGAAATAAATACGTGGCTCAAGCGCAAGCAAAGCGACGTTATCAAGTTTCAAGCGGCTTTTAAAAATTATGTTCACGAATACGTCAACCCCAGTGACCGCGAAAAGCTTTTGGAGTTCGTCAAGCCGGAAAATCTTCGCGCACGTTTGGCAAAGGACGAATTGATCTCGCAACGCTACCTGATGACGCGCAATGGCGCGGAACATTTTATGTTGCTCCGCGTCGCCAAAATTGATAAGGGACTTCACGCGGTGGGCGTCGGCTTTGCAAATATTGACGAGCAAACGCGCGACACTCTCGCCAAAAATCAGGAGCTTGCCAACGCACTCGCGCAGGCTCAACACGCCAACGCCTCAAAGACAACTTTCCTTTCCAACATGAGCCACGATATAAGGACGCCCATGAATGCGATTATCGGCTTTACAAACCTTGCACTGCGTCACTTTGAAAATCGTCACCAAGTCCGCGACTCGTTGGAAAAAGTTTTGTCGTCGAGTAATCACTTGCTCGGCTTGATAAATGATATTCTCGACATGAGCCGCATTGAAAGCGGGCGCATTGAAGTCGCTGAGCAGGAGTGCAACCTTTCCGACCTCGTTCACAATCTGATTCACATTATCCAACCGCAGATTAACGCTAAGCAACAGAAATTTCAAATCGACGCCTTCAAGGTCAAGAACGAAGACGTTTACGCCGACCAACTCAAGATTAATCAAGTGCTGATAAATATTTTGAGCAACGCGGTTAAGTACACGCCTTCGACCGGCTCGATTTTCTTCCGCATTTCTCAAAGCGAATCGAAAATTCCCGGCTTTGCAAAGTATGAATTCCGAATCAAGGACAACGGCTTGGGCATGAGCAAGGAATTTTTAAAGCACGTGTTCGACGCCTTCGAGCGCGAAGAGACTTCGACGAAGAGCGGCATTCAAGGTACGGGGCTTGGCATGTCGATAACTAAAAAAATGGTTGAGCTTATGGGCGGCGATATTCAAGTTGAGAGCGAGAAGGACAAAGGCTCCGAGTTCACCGTTACGCTTGACCTGCGACTTCAAAAGAACGTTAAGCAAGTCCCAATTCAAGAGTTGAATAATCTGCGTGCGCTGATTGTCGACGACGACTTTAACACGTGCGAATCGGTGACGACAATGCTTAAGCAAATGGGTATGCGTTCAGAGTGGACGACTTCGCCGCGCGAGGCAGTCTTCCGCGCAGGGCGTGCGCTTGACGATGACCCGTTCAGCGCGTACATTGTCGATTGGCTCATGCCCGAACAAAACGGCATTGAAACGGTCAGGCAAATTCGCCGCGTCGTCGGGAACACCGCGCCCGTGATAATTTTGACGGCTTACGACTACTCGGACATTGAGGCGGAGGCAAAGGCGGCGGGCGTCACAACTTTTTGTACAAAGCCGCTGTTCATGAGCGATTTGAAAAATGCCCTGTCCCGCGCAATTCACGGACAAAACGAGGAAGAGGAAAGTCACAATGAATTGTCTTTGACGAACTTCAGCGGCAAGCACGTTTTATTGGTTGAGGATATTGAAGTCAATCGCGAGATTGCGAAGGCGATTTTAATGGAGATTGGGCTTGATGTTGAAGACGCCCGCGACGGCTCCGACGCCGTGCAAATGGTCAAGAACTCGCCGCCGAATCACTACGACATAATTTTAATGGATGTTCAAATGCCGGTGATGAACGGCTACGACGCTACGCGAAATATTCGCGCACTTCGCCGCAATGACGCAAAGAAAGTTCCGATTGTCGCGATGACGGCGAACGCCTTCGAGGAAGACAAGGAAAACGCGATTAAGGCGGGTATGGACGATCATTTAGCCAAGCCGCTCGATATTCCAAAGCTTATCGACATGCTCAACAAATATTTAAAGTGAGGCGATAGAGTTTGTACAAACCGAGAATTCTTCTGCGCGGGCGCGAGGAAAATTTATCGGACGTTGAAGTCGTCGGAAAGATTTCTTTCAGAGGCGCGGCGGAGCGCGGAGAATTCATTGTGCCAGCTCACGCGGCGGCGGCTGAAAGTTTCACACTCAACGCGGGCGACTTCAGAATTTTTATTGACGGCGCGGAAATTTCTGCCGACGAACTTAAAAAGATTTTGGACTGCGCGGCAGACTACATTGTCTTTGAAAGTCACGACGAAATTTTGTTGCGTTTCAGAGAGTTGTACGCGCTTAAAGTTATCGACCGCGTTATCACCTTGCCGACGCTGACGACTTACGCGACGGATAATTTTTTCTCGCTCAATAACGCCGTGCAGATTTTCAATCTGATTCACGCGCTGAACTTGCCGCGAACGCTCGACGTTGACGGTTACTTTGCCGCGAACGATTACTACATGTTCCCCGACTTCAAATCCAAAATCGCGGGCGTCGGTGACTTTGAATATCCCGCGCTTGAAAATTTTTACGCAGAAATTTATCGGACGTTCGACGATTGTCGCTACAAGTTTTTCGACGCGATATTGTTGACCAAAGACCGCGAGCCGAGTGAATTTATCGACGCGCTGATTGAGACTGACGCCTTGAGCGAAAATATTTTGACCTTCGCCAGGAGAAACTCCGCGCTCGAAAATTTTTTGACCGCTCATGAAAATATCTTCTCAGAAGTTCAGACCTTCCCCGCCGTCAACGGGAGCTGGCTCCTGCTTAAAAAGATTGCCCGCGCAGATTTTGCATGTTACGTTGTCACGCACAAGGACACCAAACTTTCCGCCTTGCCCGACGGCTACAGGATTATTCATGCGGGACACGCGCAAGCTAAGGAGGAGTTCGGTTACATTGCTGACGACGCGGGCGACAATATCAGCCGCCTCAATCTTTACATTAACGAGATAACTGCGCTGTATTGGCTTTGGAAACACACGCACCATAATCTGATTGGTTTTGTACACTATCGCAGGTTTTTCACGGCGGACGGCGAAAATATTCTGTCGGCAGACGAGGCGAAAGAACTTCTGCGCGAGAATGATATTATCGTTAACGATTGCAAGTTTGGCTACATTGCGCTTTACGACTGGAAGATTATGCAAAGTGGGCGCGAGCTTGCAGAAAGAGTTATCAACACGATTAGAAAGTATATCGCGGCGCGGCAACCCGATTATCTTGCGGCGTTCGACCGAGTCAATGGAAGTTTTGGCGTCTTCTGCTACGAAATATTTATTACGCGGCGAAAAATCTTCGAGGCTTACTGCGAGTGGCTGTTTTCGTTTATAATCGACGCAACGGAAGAAATTTTGGCGACAACCGACCTTGCGAGTCGCGACGACCCGCGAGAGTATCGCGCGATAAGTTTTGTCGCCGAACATTTGATGACGGTTTGGCTGATTAAAAACCGCTTGCAGATTAAAACCCTGCCGATAATTTTTCGCGACAATATTTAAAGAGGTGACAAGTTTTGTACGTTCCACGAATTTTGCTTTCCGGCAACAGAGAAAACTTTCTTAAAAGAATAGGCAACATGAAAGTTGATATTATCGGGCAAATTTCTTTTAAGGGGGCATATGAACGCGGCGAAGTTACGTATTTTTCGATGGTTGTTGCGAAGCCTAAAGAAGTCAAAGATTTTCATATTTTCTTGGACGGCTTTGAAATTTCTGTCGAAGACCTCAAAAAAATTATGGATGAGGTTGCAAATTATATCGTCTTCGATGAAGTCAACGAAATTTGCGTTCGTTACGATGAGCTTTGCCTGCTGGATTTTGGGAAAAAAATTATCACGACACAAACTCTTTTAAAATACGGACGCAACAATTTCTATTCGCAGGAAAATCTTCAGGCGTTCATAGACAGTTTATCCTATTTTAAAATTTCGCGCCTGCTTGATGTAGATAATTTTTTCGCTAAGAACGATTTATTTTATATGTGGCTTGCCCCTGACGTCGAAATTGAAGCGATTGATAAAAATTCGTTAGCGAAAAAGTATCCCGTCGTTGAAAGTCTTTACAGTAAAATTTATAGTTCGCTCGACGAGTGCCGCTTGAAGAGTTACGACGCGCTCTTTATCACAGACGACCGCGAGCCCGCCGACTTTTTGAAATTGTTGGAAGCTACGGAAGGCATGTCTGACCATCTTTTTATGTTCGTCGGGAAAAAGTCAGAACTGAATTTTTGGCTCAAGTTGCACGGATCCGTTTTTAAAGAAATTCTGCGTTCGTCGCAGACTAATGGCGATTTGCTCTATATAAAAAAGCGCGTACCGCCCGAAGACTTCGCCTGTTACGTCGTCACGCACAAGGACGTTAAGCTTGACCCCGCCGCCCTGCCCGAAGGCTACAAGATTATTCATGCGGGACATGCAACGGCTAAGGAGGAATTTGGCTATCTCGGCGACGACACGGGCGACAATATCAGCCACCTCAATCGTTACTTGAACGAGATCACCGCCCTCTATTGGATTTGGAAGAATACGAGCCACTCGATTGTCGGGCTGTGTCATTACCGCCGCTTTTTCACGACTCGCAGTAATTACAACCCAAATACCCTTTATCAAGAAGAATTGCCTTTTGACATCGACAAGATTTTAACTGCGCAGGAAGCAAAAGAAACTCTGCGCGATTGCGACGTTATTATCGTGAAGAGTTTTATTTTCATATTTACTCAAACCGAACTTAAGGAAATCGTTTTGGATTCCAAACTGAATGAATACGTAGAAAACGTCTTCCGCAAATATATTTCGTTCAGGCAACCCGATTATTTGGCAGCCTTCAACTACGTGTCGAGCAGTTATTCCGAATACATGTACGAGATGTTTATCGCGCGGCGGCATGTTTTTGATGCGTATTGCAAGTGGCTGTTTTCGTTTATAATCGACCTAACGGACGAAGTTTTATCGGCAACCGACATTGCTAATTTCGATAATCCGCGCAAGTATCGTTCAATCGGGTTAATCTCCGAACGCTTGATGACGGTTTGGCTGATGAAGAATCATTTGCGGCTAAAAATGTTGCCGATTATGTTCAGAAAAGATGTTTAAAGAGGTGATTTGATGGCTGAAGTTCAGAAAAAGGAACTGAATCAAGCCGCCGCGAAAAAGTTTTGGACAAGCGACATGGAGGCGATAATCGCGATAACGCTCGTGCTGTTGATTTTGGGCACGATAAATGTATTCAGCTCAAGTTTTATCTTTGCGGAGGCGGAGTTCGATACGCCTTACTTTTTTTTGAAACGGCACGTCTTAAATATTTTTATCGGACTGATAGCGTTCGGCGTGTGTCTTCGTTTCGACTATCACGTTTGGCGCAGGGCGATAGCTTTTATCGTGATAGGAACGTTTCTTGCACTCGCGGCGGTTTTATTCTTCGGACCTGTCGTGAACGGAGCGCAACGTTGGTTGCCGCTACCGTTCGGGCAATTCCAACCGGCGGAGTTGGCAAAGCTCGTTTCGATAATGATAGCGGCGGCGTACATTTCTTTTAAAATAAAATCGGAGCAGGAACTGCATTTTTTGACAGTGCAAATGGCGGTAATAGGAGTGTTCGCGGCATTGACGGAGCTTGAACCCGACATGGGCACGGCGTCGATAATCATAGGTATTCCGCTTTTAATGCTTATAATTTCGGGCTTGAGCCAAAAAAGAATTCTGATGCTGTTGACTGCTGCAGTTGGCGGCGCGGCTTATTTAATCTATCGCGAGCCATATCGCCTTAAACGCTTGCTGATAGCTTACGATCCTTGGTCGGACGCGCAAGACGTCGGCTATCAAATGGTTCAATCGTTATCGGCGATAGGTTCGGGCGAGCTGACGGGCATGGGGCTTGGCGTCGGCGTCTCGAAGTACGATTACTTACCCGAAGCGCACACGGATTTTGCCTTCGCGATTTTCTGCCAAGAGAACGGATTTTTGGGCGCGATTTTTGTCTTCCTGTTGTTCGCGGCGTTCGCGGTGTACGCGGCGAGAATCGCCAACAAGGCGCGAGACGAGTTCGGACAAGTCTTTGCAATGGGGATAATTTTATTAATCGTCGGGCAAGCGATAGCCAACTTGTTCATGGTCGGCGGCATGATTCCGGTTGTGGGTGTACCGTTGCCTTTTATAAGTTACGGCGGCACGTCGCTAATCGTCACAATGGCGGCGATTGGCATTTTGATAAACATTGGCAAGCAGAGCGACAAAAAAACTGGTTAAAAGGAGCGATTTATTTTGAAGTATGAAGCGGTAATCGGATTGGAAATTCACAGCGAGTTAAAGACTGCGACGAAAATTTTCTGCGGTTGTGCGACGACTTTCGGCGCGGAGCAAAATACTCACACTTGCCCCGTATGCTTGGGCTTGCCGGGCGTCTTGCCGACGATTAATAAAAAGGTTGTCGAGTTCGCAATCAAAGCCGGACTTGCCACAAACTGCAAGATTAACAAGTACAGCAAGTTTGACCGCAAGAATTATTATTATCCCGACCTGCCCAAGAATTGGCAAACTTCGCAATACGATTTGCCGATAGCTTACGCGGGGCATGTCGAGATTGACGTTGACGGCGAGAAAAAAGTTGTTCGCCTCACGCGCATTCACATGGAAGAAGACGCGGGCAAGCTCGTACACAGCGGAACGACGATTAAGGACTCCGCCAGCTCCAATGTTGACTACAACCGCACGGGCGTTCCGCTGATTGAGATTGTCAGCGAACCCGACATGCACTCCGCCGCCGAAGCCCGCGCCTACATGGAGAAGATTAAATCTATTCTCGAATATATCGACGTGAGCAACTGCCGCATGGAAGAAGGCAACCTTCGCGCGGATATAAATGTTTCCTTGCGACCTGTCGGCAGTGATAAGCTCGGTACGCGCACGGAAATGAAAAATATAAACTCGTTCAAGGCTCTTGAAGACGCGATTAATTACGAGATTGAGCGGCAGGCGGAAGTTCTCGACGACGGCGGCAAGATTATTCAAGAGACGCGCACTTGGAATCCCGAAAAGGGAATTACTCAATCAATGCGCTCAAAGGAAGACGCGCACGATTACAGATACATGCCCGAACCCGACTTGCCGCCGATTGTCACGACCGAGGAGGAGATTGAGGCGTTCAGAAAATCACTGCCCGAATTGCCCGACGCTCGCCGCGAACGTCTGATAAAAAGTTTTGGCTTGAGCGAATACGACGCGGGGATTATCACAAGCTCGCGGGCAATGGCGGAGTACTTCGACGCGGTTGTTGACGGCGGAGCCGATGCCAAAGTTGCCGCTAATTGGATTATGGGCGACCTTTCCAAAAATCTCAACGCCGACAACTTGACGATTGAAAATTCGCCCGTCGACGCCAAACGCCTCGCCGAAATGATTCAGTTGATTGCCAACGGCACTATTAGCGGCAAGATTGCCAAGACGGTTTTCGCCGAAATGTGGAAGTCGCCCGACGCGCCCGCGCAGATTGTCAAGGACAAGGGGCTTGTTCAAATCACGGACACCGGCGCGATTGAAGGTGCAGTCGATGAAGTCATTGCCAAAAATCCCAAAGCCGTTGAAGAATATCGCGGCGGCAAGAAAAAAGCTCTCGGCGCACTCGTCGGGCAAGTCATGAAACTCACCAAAGGCAAAGCAAATCCTCAACTCGTCAATCAACTTTTGGCTAAGAAATTGGAGGCTTAACATGAGCACAGAATTTATCAAAATGATTTCCGAACTCCACGAGGAAAGATTTAACGTGCACTTGGGCGAACTCGTCACAAATCGGACGCCGTGCGGAATTTTCTTCGGCTTTGTCATGATTCCGAGCGACGCGGCGGCGAATGTTCAAATGCTCCTCAAAGCCGACTTGAATGTCAACTGCGCGATTGTCCTCGCTGATGTTCAAGCAAATGCGCTGAGAAAGTTGGTTGATGTGCCCGTCATTACGCTTGAAGACTTCCCACGCTTTGGCGAAGAAAATTTCCCCGTCAAGCCCCAAGAAATTTTC
>JBGUYA010000142.1:0-21974 GCA_045118435.1 Quinella sp.
GTTGTCCGAGCGGCTTAAGGAGCACGACTGGAAATCGTGTGTTGCGTTGATAGCGCACCGAGGGTTCAAATCCCTCACTCTCCGCCAGTACTGCAATTAGGAATGCACAATGCGTGATGTGTAATTAAAGCTTAAGTCATTGCGAATTACGCATTACGAATTACGAATTGATTTTCAGCTGTGAACGCAGAGACTTGGTTTCGCCGAACACAAACTGTACTGACAAGCTCGCCAGGGCATACGCAGCAACGAGCGGTTATTGTAGCGCAGCTTCGGATTGAGGTCAGGTCTTTGCGTTGACAGCTGAAATTTTTTTTGCACGGAGGAAAGTTTATGGCGTATGAGGCACTCTACACGCGCGGACGCCCGAAAACGCTATCGCAACTAATCGGGCAGGAGCACATTTCAAACGCGTTGGCGCGAGCAATTTCAAGCAACAGGCTTTCACACGCCTATTTACTCGTCGGCACGCGCGGCACCGGCAAAACTTCAACTGCGCGGCTTTTGGCAAAGGCAATGAACTGCGACAAAGTTCACGACGCGCAACTCAACGCCCGCCCGCTTGACAAAAAAGAAATTCCCTGCAACAAATGCGAATCGTGCTTGGCGTTCGACTCGTCGCCCGATAATGTAGAGTTTGACGCCGCGTCCAATCGTTCAGTCGAGGACGTTACAAGATTGCTGTCGACGGCTTACCTTGCGCCACTCCGCGCCCGTGTCAAAACTTTTATAATCGACGAAGTTCACATGCTGTCGTTCGAGGCGGTTAATTCAATCCTAAAACTAATCGAGGAGCCGCCGCCCAACGTCGCATTTTTCTTGGCGACGACCGAACTAAACAAAGTCCCAATGACAATCCGCTCGCGTTGTCAAGTTTTGAACTTCCGACTTATCCCGCAAACGCAAATCGCGACGTATCTGGGGACTTTGGCAGGAAGATTGAAAGTTGGCTTGCAGGAGGAGGCGGCTAAAAAAATCGCGCGGCTTGCGGAAGGCTCAATGCGCGACGCGCTGACTTACCTTGATCAATGCTATGCTATGGCGGACGATGTAATCACTCTCGACAACGTGAACGAGACGCTCGGCTTAATCTCCGATGAAAATCTTGACGAAATTATTTCTGCCGTCAAAGCAAAGGACAGGGCGGCGACTGCGCGGGCGATAACTAATGCTTTTCGTTCGGGCTTGTCGGCAAATCTTATCGCCGAGTCCTTGATAACTAGGCTCCGCGATATTGAATACGACATGCTCGAACGCAACGAGAAAAATTTTTCCGAGCTTGATAACTTTATCGACGCGCTGAGAAAATCCGTCGGCGAGATGAGCGGCTCCGGCATTCCCGATATTATTTTGGAAATGACGCTGATGAAACTTGCCGCGCCCGTTCAAAACTTTGTCATGACTTCTACGCCCGCGCAGGTCTCTTTGCCCGCCGGTAATCTTGACGAAGGCAAAAAAATTTTCTATGATACGGCAGATAAATTGAGCGAGGAAGACAGCGAGTTAAGATTTATTCGCGACAAGGGCGTTGTCATGAATTTTGTCGGCGACACTTTGACTGTCGGTTTCAAGACAGATTTTTTTGCTAACAAGCTTAGAAAGGCTCAGAAAGATTTTGAAAAGCTTGCCGCGCAGAGTGCTGGGCGCACGATAAAAATTTCTGTCGTCGTCGACGATAACATATTGCCGCCAGTTGTGAACAGCTTGACTGAGCCAGCCCGCTCAAACCTTGCCGGCGCAATGAAAATTTTCAAGGCGACCGACGCCGTGAAACTTAACGATTAAGGAGAGATTTTTAATGGCACAACAGGGATTCGATTTGAACGCGATACTTAAACAGGCGCAAGCTTTGCAACGGAGTTTCGAGGAGAAAAAGGAACAGCTCAAACGCGAGACGGCAACCGCGCAGGTCGGCGGCGGCATGGTCAGCGCAACTGTCGACGGCGAGAAAGTTGTTAAGGAAATAAAAATCGCGCCTGAACTCGTGCAGGACGGCGACGTCAGCGCGATTGAAGATTTGGTTGTCAGCGCGGTCAACGCCGCCAATGCCGAAATCGAGAAGAAGATTAACGCGAACATGGCTTCCTTCGCGGGCAACGCGCTCGGCGGCAATCTTGGCAATCTCGGCAACATGGGAGATCTTATCGGGAAGTTCTTGGGCGGTCCTAAAGCGTGAGTTAACATACTTTTCTTTTGCACGCCCAAAAGAAAAGTAAGCAAAAGAAAAGGGCGACGCCACTTCAACATCCTGTTGAAAAGTGGCGTCGTGGGGCGGCGTCCATGCCGCCCCTTCTGCTTTTCGACGAACCGCTATAGATTTTATACAGGGAAATTTTATGAGTTCAAAAGCAATGGCGGCTCTTGTGGAGTCGCTAACTAAACTGCCGGGCGTCGGTGTGAAAACTGCCGCTCGGCTCGCTTATCATATCGTCGAAATGAAAGCCGACGACGTGGAAAATTTGGCGGCGGCAATCCGCTCGGTCAAGCTTGATACTCACGCTTGCGAGATTTGCTTTAACACGATTGACGCCGAAAAAAATATCTGCGACATTTGCGCCTCCAACAAGCGCGACGGCAAAATTATTTGCGTTGTCAAAGACGCCAAAGACCTCGACGCAATCGAACGCGCGGGCACTTTCGACGGCAAATATCACGTGACGGGCGGCTTGATCTCGCCAATGGCGGGCGTTTCGCAGAATGATATTCGCCTGCGCGAGCTGATAAAGCGCGTGAGTGATGACGACGTTCAGGAAGTGATAATCGCGTTTGAGCCGACAGTTGAGGGCGACGCGACTTCGCTTTTTATATCGAGGCTGTTAAATCCTTCGGGCGTCAAGGTCACGAAACTTGCGCGAGGTTTGGCGGTCGGCGCGGACTTTTCTGGCACTGACAGCTTGACAATCGCCAAAGCCATAGAAAATCGCGTGCCCGTTTGAAAGGCAATTAGTTTTCGTTGTCGGCGAGGCGCAAAAGTTTCAATTCGGGCGGGTCATCGGGCTTGGGCGGTGCGTGATGTTTGGCGATAATTTTTGCCTCTTTGAAAAGTCCGAGCCGCTGAAGTTTTTGCGCCCCAAGCTCCGCGTGATGATGATAGACATACAAGGCGCGGTTGCCGTTGAGTTCCAAGCGTTCAGCGAATTGCGGCGCAAAGGCTGTAATCAGCACGACGAAAATTTTTCCCTTGATTGTCAAGTCGCCCGCTTTTCTGCCCGTGTCGTGAAGGAGTGCGCAACGAATCAGAAATTCTTTGTCGACGCCGCGCTTGTCCTCGATAACCAAGCGTTCAATCGTGTAGGCGGTGCGCAAGCTGTGCGCCTGGTCAACGACGCTCATTGCAAAAAAAATTTTCTGCTCGTCGGCGTTGAGGTGCGCGGAAATATACTTGCCGTCGTCAACTGTCACTCGCGCCGTCAACGCTCGAATAAACTGCTTAATCCTTCCAAAAACACTCATGCCAAATAAATTAACTCCGCACAAATTTTCCCCGCGCAAGATTTTTCGGCGTCGGCTTTGCTCTGCGAGGTCAAAGCAACTTCGACAACTTTCCCCGCCGCGCGAAATTCTGCCGCCTTTTTAATCGCCGCCTCTTCAAAGCCCGCCGCGTAGCCCAGATAAAAATCTTTGACGTGAGAATTCTCGACGAGACCTTGAAACTGCCGCGCAGATAAAATTCGCTCAATGCCCAATGCAAAGCCGGTTGCGGGACACGCCGCGCCGAAATCCTTCAACATATTATCATAGCGACCACCGCCCGCCAGCGAGTAGCCGACGCCCGCCGCGTACGCCTCAAAAATCATGCCGGTATAATATTCAAAGTCGCGAATCAAGCCCAAGTCGAAGATAATTTTGTCGGCGACGCCGTAAATCTCAAGCAGACGATAAATTTCCGTCAAGTTGTCGAGAGCGCGGCGCGAGCGTTCATTTTGCGCGAGGGCTTGAGCCGCCGATAAGACTTCTCGTCCGCCTTGCAGTCTTGGAAATTTTTTCAGCGTGTCGTCGACGGGCAACTTGTCAAGCGCGACCATGTCTTGCCGCTCAATCGCCGCCTTTATCTCGGCTTGCAATTCGGGCGACAAATTTTTTTCTTCCATTAAGCCGTTGGCGAACTCGACTTGCCCCAAGCAGATTTTGAACTCCTCAAGCCCCGAAACTTTTAAAGCCTGCGCGGCGAGCGCGATAACTTCCGCGTCGGCGAAGGCGTTTGAAACTCCCAATAGCTCAACGCCCGCTTGATAAAATTCGCAATGCCGTCCCGTTTGATTCTTGCGGAAACGGAAGACATTTGTGTTGTAAGAAAGTTTCAGCGGCAACGGCGCGTCTTTTAATCGGTTGACGGTCAGCCGCGCAATCGGCGTTGTCATTTCGTGGCGCAGTGCCAGCGTCCGATTGTTAAGGTCGAACATTTTAAACAGTTGCGACTCAATCGCCCGCCCGCTCGAAGTCGTCAGCGTCTCCAGATATTCCATTGTCGGCGTTACGACTTCTTCATAGCCAAAGCTCGCGAACCGCTCGAAAATTTTTTGTTCTATCGCGCGTTTTGCCGCCGCCTCTTGCGGTAAAAAGTCTCGTGTGCCGTAGGGCGTCTCTAAAAGTTTTGCCATCATTAACCTCCAAAATTTTTCCCATATTTTATAAAACCATTTCAAAATGTGCAAGCCACATAAAAAAATCGCTCTTCACAAGTCAAGCGGCTTTCTTTGTGTTATAATGCTTATATCAAAAAATGGGAGGCGATTTTATGGAAGCATTGCACGGCGTGATTAACGACATTAACAATTTTCTTTGGACTTACGTTATAATTGTCGCGCTGATTGGTTCGGGCGTGATTTACACGTTGCGGACAAAATTTGTTCAAGTGCGCTTGCTCGGCGAGATGATCAGGCTGATTTTCGGGAGCGCGGGGCAACACGGCGTCGCGCGTAGGCGTCGGCAACATTGCGGGCGTTGCAATCGCAATCGTCACGGGCGGTCCCGGCGCAGTTTTTTGGATGTGGTTGATCGCCTTTATCGGTTGCGCGACGGGTTTTGTTGAGAGTTCGCTCGCGCAGATTTACAAGATACCCAGAGGCGACGGCGCATTTTTCGGCGGTCCCGCCTATTACATGAAGAACGCGCTCCACATGACGGGCTTGGCTAAATGGTTCGCGGTTTTAATTTCGGTGACCTTCGGTTGGATTTATGTTTCGGTGCAGGCGAATACGATTGTCGGCGCGGTCGAGACGGCATTTGGCATTGACCACGCGATAACGGCGGTTGCAGTCGCGGGCTTAACGGCTCTTGTAATTTTCGGCGGCGTAACGCGAATTGCGAAGTTTGCAGAAATGCTCGTACCGTCAATGGCGGGGCTTTATCTGCTCGCCGCGATTGTGATAATCATCATGAACATTGACAAAGTGCCGGGAATGTTCGCGCTGATAATTCATGACGCCTTCGAGCCTCAAGCGGCTGTCGGCGGCGGTTTCGGAGCAGTCTTCATGACGGGCGTACGTCGCGGCTTATTCTCAAACGAGGCGGGCGAAGGCTCCGTTCCGAACGCGGCGGCTACTGCAAGCGGCAAGCACCCTGCAAGACAAGCTTTGATTCAGTCGGTGGGCGTCCTGTTCGATACGTGGCTTGTATGTTCGGCGACGGCTTTTTCTGTTTTGCTTACGGGCGAATATGTGATTGGCGGCGACTTAACGGGCGTCGCACTTGTTCAAATGTCGTTAGCTGGCGTCTTTGGAGCTTATGCGCCGCACGTCCTCGCTTTGATAATTTTTATGTTTGCATTTAGTTCAATAGTTGGCAATTATTTTTACGCAGAGATTAATATTCCATTCCTGGAATCCGACGAAAGTGGCTATTTGCCGAGTGCCGTTGCCCGCAATGCCATGAATTTTTTCCGCGTGGGTGTCGTGGCAATGGTTTTATTCGGAAGTTTTGCGGAGCTTAGTCTTGTTTGGGACGCCGCCGATCTCGCGATGGGGTTTCTTTGTCTGACAAACCTCTTTGCGATTGCTCGCCTGTGCAAGTATTCGTTCATTGCGCTTGACGATTACACGGCTCAAAAGAATCGCGGCATTGAGGAGCCGGTCTTTGACGTTAATATCATGCCGAGCAAAGAAGGCGTTCATGCTTGGGGCGTCGATGACAAGAAATGATTTACGCTTGCGGAGTATCAACGTAACGCCAATGATAACCGCCCGCTCTTATATGTTTTCGACAAGCACGACAAATATTCGCATAGATAAGTGAGATTGTAGCTATTGGGAGCCATTGTATCGCGCGATTAACACAGTAGATTTTTTTTCGCAACAACGACGGGCTTATTGACATAACGAAAAATTTTTGTAAACTTATAAAAAACATAGGAGGCAATAGTGGCTTTCGATTTTCAGAAAGGGCTTGGAAGAAAATGATGAGAAGAGGAGCTTCAGACGGCAAGAATCGACTTGGCGGGCGACCGTGCGCCGGTTGCGGCAAGCCGATACAAAGCGGATTGTATTGCTCGGCATGCCTTGAAAAATTTCGTGAACGTGCAAGAAGTCAAGGCAGGCTCATTGAGGTAATGAAGAGCAATGATTTAAGAAAGGTAGCCGAAAATATTCGCGAGATTGCGCTGATGGTCGTGATAAGCGACGAACTCAATCTAAATGTCATGAAACTGATTCTGCAAAGGAGCCTGCCGAAATACAAAATTATTTCGACGAACAACCCGCTCACGGCGATTAACACGCTGGTAAGCCGCGCGATAAACTTAGTCATTTTGGACGCGGATTTTAACGGATTGGATATGTTGCGGCGGATTCGCAGTGACAGCCGATTTAGAGATGTGCCCGTGTTGATGTTGTCGGGCTACACGCGGCGCGAACTCGTCGCGGAAATTTTCTCGCTCGGTGTTCAAGATTATCTCGCTAAGCCTTGTGAGCCGGCGGACATTATCGAGCGCATTAACAAAATGCTTGCTGACAAGGTGAAAAATTATTCGGAGTTCGGTAACGCGAAGACGCTGTTTAATATCATGCTAATTGACGATGACATTTTTGACTTGCGGCAAGAACGCGATACGATTAAGCAAAAATTTCCGTGCGAACTGACGACGGCTCAAAGCGCGGTTGAGGGCATGAAGCTTTTGGAGAACATGGGCGCGGATTTGATTCTCGTGAGCTTGGATATGCCCTTTGTCAACGGGTTGAAATTTTTGTCGTTGGTCAAAGCGAATGACCGGCTTAAAAATATCCCCGTGATAATCATGACCGCCACGAACGACGCGAAAATTTTAAGCGAAGTTGAGCAATCGGAGGCGGCGGGTTATATGAAAAAGCCCGACATCAATGAGGAGGGCTTGTCGCTGATTGAGGAAGTACTTCGGCGCGGGTGATTTCATACTTTCTTTGCAACGCCCAAAGAAAGTATGCAAAGAAAGGGCGTTGTCCCCGCTGTTGTCGCATCACGCGACAAGACGCGGGCGGCGCACGTCCATGTGCGCCAGGTTTTCACTAACCGCTACTTGAAATTAATTTTGTTAGAAAGGAAATTCCTTTGGCAGTTGATAAAAATTTATTCCTTCACGACTTGGCGGTTGTAGCGATTTTGAAGAACGAGGCTCCGTATCTGCGCGAGTGGTTGGATTATCATTTGGTTGCGGGCATCGACCACTTTTATCTTTATGACAATGACAGTTCGGACAATTACAACGAGATTATCGCGCCGTACGTTGCGGCGGGTTTGGTTACAAGTAAAAAAATTTCGGGCGGCTCGGCGCAGTTCGCGGCTTATGCCGATGCCGTTTTAAATTTTCGATTTCAAAGTCGGCGCATGGCGTTCATTGATTTGGACGAGTTTATTTATCCAAAAAGCAATCGAAGCGTCGCGGAGGTTGTCGAAGAAATTTTGTCGCGAACAGAGGCGGCGGGCTTGGCGATTAATTGGCAACTCTTCGGCTCAAGCGGTGAATCCAAAGCTGATTACAGTCGCGGCGTACTTGAAAGATTTACTCGTCGTGCGCCCATTGATTGGGTTGTGCCCATTCCTAATCGCGACATACCCGGCGGCAATGCGCAAGTCAAAACCATTGCCGACCCGCGCAGAGTTGCCTTCTTCACGAGTGCGCACTTCCCGATTTATTTTGAGGGAAATTTTTCTGTCAACGAGCGCGGCGCAGTCGTTCCCAACTACTGCAACGAACCTGTCACGGCGGAGAAAATCGCAATCAATCATTACAACGTTAAGAGCCGCGAGGAGTTTTTAATCAAGATAAAACGTGGACGCGCCGGCAAAGTTTCGGGTTATCTCACGCTTGATTGGTTCGACATGTACGACCGCAACGAAGTTTTCGACGACGGCATTTTGAGCTACCGAGCCGCCCGCGCAGAGAATTTTTCTGTCGAGACCGACGCGGAAAAAGTTCGGCGCATGACCGACGCTTTGATAAAGAATCTTACGGCGGAAGAATTTTCATTGGAAACGGCGTTGACTTGCCGAGTCGCAAGCAATCATTTGGGCGAGAAAATTTTGGAAGAGGCATCGCTTGGCGCGGTGTTGAAATCTTTTGACGGCATGAAGTTATCGGACGTGCGGCTTTTGCTCAGCGAGTTGCCCGAACTTTTGAGCTTGCCCTATCACGCCGTGAACGAACTGCGCGGCGCGACGATTGAAATCATTTCGCAGACGATGAACTTCATGCGCGAGCACGAGTTCTGGAAAGATTTTTCGGACTTGGAACATTTGCGGCGGCTCTTGCAGAAAATTTAGGAGGAGAGTTTATGGAGGTTGATAAAAATTTATTCCTTCACGACTTGGCGGTTGTAGCGATTTTGAAATGCGAGGCTCCGTATCTCAAAGAGTGGCTCGACTATCACCTGCTCGCGGGCGTCGACCACTTCTATCTTTATGACAACGAAAGCCCCGACAATCAAGCGGAAGTTGCCGCGCCCTATGTCGAGGCGGGTCTCGTCGATTACATTCCTGCGTCCGGTAAATCTATGCAGTACGTCGTTTATAATGACGCCGTCAACCGTTTTAAATTTTTCAGCCGTTATATCGCGTTCATAGATGGTGACGAGTTCATTTATCCGAAGTTGACTGGGGGGGCGATTATTGATGTCGTTGACGAGATTTTATCACGTGACTCAAACGCGGCAGGCTTAGCCATCAACTGGCAACTCTTCGGCTCGAACGGCGAGGAAAAAGCTGATTACAGTCGCGGCGTCTTGGAAAGATTTACGCGGCGCGAAGATAAAATAAATAAGCATGTTAAAACCGTTGCCAACCCTCGTGTAATAAATTTTTTCGGTAATCCTCACTCCGCAATTTATTTTGAAGGTGTTTATGTTATTGATGAAACTGGCGAAGTCGTCAACGGACCTTTCAACGAGACGGCGACGGCTGATAAAATTGTCATCAATCATTATCATTGTAAGTCTTGGGAAGAATACAGAACTAAGCGGGGAAGAGGAATTGCAACTAATATCACTGGTCCGAATTACTCTGATAAACAATTTGAAGGTCACGACAAGAACGACGAGTTCGACGACGGAATTTTGAAGTATCGTGACGCCCGAGCAGAAAACTTTCGACCGCCCGACAAATCTCATGCCGACGAAAAATTATTTGCCGCGCTTGCAAAAAATTTATCGCCGACATTTTTACCGAACACGCCGCAAGATTTTTATACGGGCAAAGTTGAAACATTCTTGACGTGCCGCGCAGTCGCCGCCTATCTTCAAACAAGACTCACGGACACGGCTCCCGCAAAATTTTTTGAAGAGGCATCGCTTAAAGCCCTGCTGAAAGCCGTCAAGGTCGGGACGAGTTTCGCGGACATGCGGCTTTTGCTCAGCGAGTTGCCAAACCTTTTGAGCTTGTCTTATCCCGAAGTCGAGGAACTGCGCGGGACGTGTCTGCACATTATCCCGCAAATGATGAACGTCATGCGCTTAAACAGTCGATGGCAGGATTTTGTCGAACTGGATTATATTCAGCGGCTGTTAAAAAATTTTAGGAGTTGATTCTTTGCTTTTAGTTATTGACATTGGCAACAGCAACATCGTCATGGGGACGTACAGCGGAAAAAACCTCATGAAACACTGGCGCATTTCGACCGACCACCAAAAGACCGGCGACGAATACGGCATGTTGATTAACGACCTTTTCCGCTATCAGGGCGTCAAGATTTCCGACGTGAAGGACATAATTATTTCGTCGGTGGTGCCGCCGCTGATTGTGCCGATAACAAAAATGTGCGAGCGTTATTTCAAAGTGCGCCCGCTGATTGTCGGTCCCGGCATCAAGACGGGCATCAAGCTTAACTACGAGAACCCGCGAGCAATCGGCGCGGACAGGATTGTTAACGTCGTCGGCGCGTTTGAACATTACGGCGGACCGCTGATTGTGATTGACATTGGCACGGCGACGACCTTTGATATTGTTTCGGAGACGGGCGACTTTTTGGGCGGCGTCATTGCGCCCGGCATTATGGCAAGTGCCGAGTCGCTTTTCAATTCGACGGCGAAACTTCCGCGCATTGAACTTGTCCCACCCAAAAGCATTATCGGGCACAACACCATAACTTGTATGCAGGCGGGAATTATTTTCGGCTACGTCGGGCAGATTGATACTATCGTTGAAAAAATTCGCGAGGAGATGGGCGCGGATTGGAAGGCAAAAGTTATCGCGACGGGCGGGCTTGCCAAGATGATTCACAAAGAGTCAAAGACCATTGACAAAATCGACCACTTCTTGACGCTCAGCGGCTTGCGCGTACTTCATGAAAGAAATTCGCAATGACACGCTATTTCCCTAATTCCCTATTTCCCTACTTCCCTGTATTCCTTGCGCCGATGGCGGGCGTGACTGATACCGCGTTCAGAGTTTTGGTCAGGGAAATTTTGGGAGACGACGGAAAAAACTTGTTAATGTTCTCGGAAATGGTCAGCGCGGCGGGCGTTCACTTCCGCAACGAAAAGACGCTCACAATGCTTGAGACTGTCGCGGAGGAGCGTCCCGTTGCAATTCAAATTTTCGGCTCCGCCCCGATAATCTGCGCGGAAGCGGCGGCTTACGTCGAACAACTCGGCTCGGCTGCCGTCATTGACTTTAACGCGGGCTGTCCCGCGCCCAAAATCACCAAGAACGGCGAAGGCTCCGCGCTCATGAAAAATCCCGCGCTCCTCGAAAAAATTTTGTCAGCCGTCAAGAAATCTGTTAAACTTCCCGTCAGCGTCAAGATTCGGCTCGGCTACGACGCGGAAAATATTAACGCCGTAGAAGTCGCTAAACGCGCCGAAAGTGCGGGCGTCGATTTTATAACTGTGCACGGCAGGACGCGCGAACAATTCTATTCGGGTGTGGCGAACTGGGAAGAGATTGCAAAAGTCAAAGCCGCCGTTCAAATTCCCGTCATTGCCAATGGCGACGTTAAAGATTTTGATTCGCTTGACAAAATTCTTGCCGTGACCAAAGCCGACAGCGTCATGATTGGCAGAGCCGCGCAGGGCAACCCTTGGATTATCAATCGCTTGCTGAAATATTTTTTGAAGGGCGAAAAACTTTCGCCGCCCACTCTCGACGAACGCGCCGCGATTATGAAACGTCACCTTGAGAAAATTATTTTCTACAAGGGCGAGCGCGTCGGCGTTCGCGAAATGAGAGCACACGCCGCTTGGTATACAAAGGGCTTGACGGGCGGCGCGGAGCTTAGAAATTTATTCAACCGCGCAGATTCCGCCGAAGACTTTTTGAAAATTATAGAGGTTATGAATGGACGATAAAACGATGAGTGCGCAAGTCTCCGAGCTACGAGAAAAATTGCGCGAGTGGAAAAAGATACGAGTTGAAAAGGAGAAACGAAAAATGGCTGAAGAGCAAGACAAGAAATTTTCCATTTGGAGCGAGTACACCGACGACGATAAAATTGCAATGAAAAATTTGGCGGCGGATTACATTGACTTCATAAGCCGTTGCAAAACCGAGCGCGAGAGCGTCGTTGAGGCGGTCAAGCAGGCGGAGGCTGTCGGCTATAAAAATCTCGACGACGTGATTAAAAATAAGACGCGGCTCAAGGCGGGCGATAAAGTTTATTCGGTGTGCATGAAAAAAACTGTCGCGCTGTTCCAAATCGGGACGGAGCCGCTTGAAAACGGCTTGAAAATTCTCGGAGCGCACATTGACACTTGCCGCCTTGACCTCAAACAAAATCCGCTCTACGAAGACAGCGGCTTTGCTTATCTCGACACGCATTATTACGGCGGCATAAAAAAATATCAGTGGGTGACGATGCCGCTGGCAATGCATGGTGTCGTTGTCAAAAAGGACGGACGCGTCATTGAAATTGTAATCGGAGAGGACGAGAACGACCCTGTCTTTTGCGTGACGGACTTGCTGATTCACCTGTCGCAAGAGCAAATGAAAAAGACTGCCGACAAAGTTATTGAGGGCGAAAAGTTGGATATACTCGTCGGCAACTACCCGCTCAAGGAAAATGACAAGGAGTCAGTCAAAAACGGCGTTCTGAAACTTTTAAAGGATAAGTACGACGTCGAAGAGGAAGATTTTTTGTCGGCGGAGCTTGCGCTTGTGCCGGCGGGCAAGGCGCGTGACTTGGGCTTTGATAAAAGTATGGTGCTCGGCTATGGGCAGGACGACCGCGTTTGCTCCTACACGTCGCTTGTCGCAATGCTTGAGGCGGGCAATCAAATGCTCGGCAAAACGGCTTGCTGTCTTCTCGTTGACAAGGAGGAGATTGGCAGTTACGGCGCAACCGGTATGCAGTCTTTCTTTTTGGAAAACACGCTCGCCGAACTTCTGAACGCTTGCGGGCAATACAGCGAACTTGCCGTGCGCCGCGCCTTGAGAAATTCTTTTATGCTCAGCTCGGACGTTTCGAGTGCCTTTGACCCGCTTTATTCTTCTGCCTATGAAAAACGCAATGTCGCTTATCTCGGCAAAGGCATGGTCTTTAACAAGTTCACGGGTTCGCGCGGTAAGAGCGGCTCAAGCGACGCCAATGCCGAATACGTCGGCAAGCTCCGCGCGATTCTCGACAAGCATAACGTTCACTATCAATTTAGCGAACTCGGCAAGGTTGACTTGGGCGGCGGCGGCACAATCGCTTACATGATGGCGAAATATGGCATGGAAGTAATCGACAGCGGCGTTGCGGTTTTGAGTATGCACGCGCCGTGGGAGGCGACTTCCAAAATTGACATTTACGAGACGAAAAAAGGTTACGCGGCATTTTTAAAGGAAATTTAGCTTTAAGAGTACCTCCTGAAAGCTGACAGCTGACACCTGAAAGCTTCCAAAAAAAAGTATGAGAAAAATTTTTCTTCGCAAAAACGCAAAATGCTGATATAATGCGGGGCGAGATTCGGATTGAGTCTCGTCCCAAAATTTTTGAGAGCGAGGAAGGATTCATGAACAGTTCATTGCCGTTCGATAAGTCAAAATTTGAAGAACTGCCAATCAGCATAATTATTTGCGAGCCGGTGAAAAATGAGGACGGTTCCCTGCATGATTATCGTATTGTTTTCGGTAATGAGCCGTTTGTCGACTTGTGGAAAGGTCGCGGCAAAGCAAATGATTTTATTGGCGAGCTTGTCAACGAAAATAATTTGCTCGGCGGCGGGAAAATTATATCGACGCCATTAAAAAATCTGCCCGCGCCTTACGTCGGCTACGTCTTGACCGACCTAACCGATTACGAGAAAAAATCTGCGCGGAATAACTTCATGCGTTCAATCTGGAAAATGGAAGGCGCAACTGTCCTCCTACACGAAACAAAGGACGGGAAATTTGAGGCGGTCTTAGTCTCAAAAAGCTACGCGCGGCTTATGGATTGCGGCGTCGCCAAAGTCATGAAACTTTTAAACGAACGTAGCGTTGTAATTTTCACGCACCCCGACGACCGCCTCGCGCTCCGACGAATGCTCCGCCGCCGCATTTCCGAAGACAGCACTAAAGATTTGACGATTCGCCAAGTCACGGAAAAGGGCAACATCGTCTGGTGTAACATAAATTTCACGTTCATTGACGACTTTGAAGAGCATTACGTTTACTGTCGATTCTTCGACGTGACTTCGGTCAAAGTTTATGAACAGCGTCTTCAAACAACCTACATGTCAATCGGCGACAATTTCTATCGTGCCAACGAGCGGACGCTTTCCATGTTCCGCGCAAATCTCACGCGCAACAAGATTGAAGATATTCAAGGCAAAGATTTGTTCGGGACTGATTCGGCGATTCGTTCCTATTCCGAGCTGATTAACCTCCGCGCAATGAACTATCCCATTGACGAGGAGCGCGAAACTTTTTTGCATACCTTCAGCGCGGAAAATATCATGAGCCTGTTCAAGCGCGGCGATACGAATTTTTCAATATATCTTTTCTCGCGGCGCAAGGACGGGAATTATTGTTACGTGAATTATCGCGCAGTCTTCACGCGCCACCCCGTCACGGCGGAAATGATAGTTTTCGTCTCGGAGCAGGAGGCGGGCAGAGAAAAAGTTGAAGGCGCATTACTTGATAAAATTTTGGCGCGGCAGTTCGATATGGTTGCCTACCTCGTCAATGACAAGTACAGCGTGGTTGTCGGCGACTCATCGCTTACTACGAAGGGTAGCATTTTCCCCAAGACAAAAGCGGGCATTTACGAAAAATATTTGCACGATCAAGTTTTCCCTGTTCTCGACGGCGACGAAAATTTTAAAAACAATCTGCGCGACGCGCTCAAGCTCTCTACGATTAAAGAAAAAATTAAAACGGAGATGCCTTACATCGTCAACATTGCCTGTAAAATCGATGGCGAGATTTTTTATAAGCGGCTCGACTTTTATACCATTGACCCCCGCGCAGAATTCTTTATCCTTCTCAAAAGTGACACGACTGCAATTCAACGCAAGCAAATCGAACAGAACGAACGCCTGAAAGTCGCGCTCAACGAAGCCGAACAAGCCAACGTCGCCAAGACCGCCTTCCTGTCGCGCATGAGCCACGAAATCCGCACGCCCATGAACGCCATTATCGGGCTTGACAATATCGCCTTGCATGAAAAAGATTTGTCGGCGACGGTCAAAGGTTATCTCGAAAAAATCGGGACGAGTGCCCGCTATCTCCTGTCGATTATCAATGACATACTCGACATGAGCCGCATTGAAAGCGGGCGCATGAGTTTCCGCAACGAGGAATTTTCTTTCACGTCGTTTGTCTATCAGATTAATAGCTTGATGGACGCGCAATGCCAAGATAAGGGCTTGACTTACGATTGCGAACTCAAGGGTACGATTGGCAAGTATTATATCGGCGACGACACCAAGCTTGAGCAAGTGCTTGTTAATATTCTCGGCAACGCGGTCAAGTTCACCGACGCGGGCGGCAAAGTCTCCCTGCTTATCGAGTGCACCGCGCAGTTCGACGGGCAAAGCAATTTCCGTTTCACGATTAAAGATACGGGCGTCGGCATGAGCAAAGATTATCTGCCGAGAATTTTTGAGCCGTTCAGTCAAGAAGACGATACGACGACTTCGCGCTACGGCGGGTCGGGTTTGGGACTTGCGATTACTAAAAATATCGTGCAGATGATGAACGGTTCCATAATCGTTGAGTCGACAAAGGGCGTCGGCACGGAAGTTGTTGTGAACTTGCCGCTTAAAGACTCGGCACGCGGCGACTCGATTGAATCACACGAAATGCGCCCGCAAGATTTTTCCGTGTTGATTGTCGACGACGAGCAACTTGCTTGCGAACATGCCAAATCGGTTTTAAGCGAAGTCGGCATAGAGTCGGAGATCTGCGCGAACGGCAAAGAGGCTTTGGAAATGATAAAGTTGCGTCACGGTCGCCGCGAAGATTACAACTTGATTCTTGTCGATTGGCTCATGCCGGAAATGGACGGCATTGAACTTACGCGCAAGATTCGAGAAATACTCGGCAACGAAACGGCGGTTATCGTCTTGACGGCTTACGACTGGTACGAAGTCGAAGACGAGGCAGTTCAAGCGGGCGTCGATACTTTCATGTCGAAGCCGCTTGCCGCCGCCAACGCGCTTTACGAATTCCAACAAGCTTTCCTGCGCAAGAAACAGACTTTGCCCGAAAAGAAACTTGCCGACTTGAAGGGGCGCAAAATCTTGGTCGCGGAAGATATGCCAGTCAACGCGGAAATAATGATGATGATTCTGGAAATGCGCGACATGATTTCCGACCACGCCGAGAACGGGAAAATCGCTGTGGAAAAATTTGCCGCGTCGCCGCCCGGCTTTTATGACGCGGTGTTAATGGATATAAGAATGCCGGTCATGGACGGCTTGGAGGCAACCGCCGCAATTCGCGCACTCGACCACCCCGACGCAAAAACCGTGCCGATTATCGCAATGACGGCGAACGCCTTTGATGAGGACGTTCAACGCTCGCTAAAAGCTGGCATGAACGCGCACTTGACCAAGCCCGCCGACCCCGAACAGCTCTATGCGACACTGCAGGAATTGATTCGCGATTGACCTTTGGGCGGCTAAAATGAAACGGGCATGAAATTAAAAAATGTTCCGAAAATTTATTGACACTCAAAAAAATTTGGTGTAACATAGCAGTAACTTGAGACTTACAGTTCAAGAGTTTTCAAAATATAGGGAGGTATTTTTAAATGGCTGTTAAAGTTGCTATCAATGGTTTCGGTCGTATCGGTCGTCTCGCTTTCCGTCAGATGTTTGACGCAGAGGGCTACGAAGTTGTCGCTATCAACGACCTCACCAGCCCGAAAATGCTCGCTCACCTTCTGAAGTATGACACCGCACAGGGCGGTTTCTGCGGCAAGATCGGCGAAGGCAAACACACTGTCGAGGCTAAAGAAAACTCCATCGTTGTCGACGGCAAAGAGATCATCATCTACGCCATCAAAGACGCCAAAGAAATTCCGTGGGGCAAACACGAAGTCGACGTTGTCCTCGAATGCACAGGCTTCTATACCAGCAAAGAGAAAGCTTCTGCGCATTTGGAAGCAGGCGCAAAGAAAGTCGTTATTTCGGCTCCTGCTGGCAATGACCTCCCGACAATCGTTTACAACGTCAACCATCAGACCCTTACCCCCGACGTGAAAGTTCTCTCGGCGGCGTCCTGCACCACCAACTGCTTGGCTCCCATGACTCAAGCTCTTCACAAACTCGCTCCGATTCAAAGCGGCATCATGGCTACCATTCACGCTTACACCGGCGACCAAATGATTCTTGACGGTCCGCAGCGTAAAGGTGACCTCCGTCGCTCCCGCGCAGGCGCATGCAACATCGTTCCCAACAGCACCGGCGCAGCTAAAGCTATCGGTCTTGTTATCCCCGAATTGAAGGGCAAACTCATCGGCGCAGCTCAGCGCATTCCTACCCCGACTGGCTCGACCACTCTGCTTTTCGCAGTTGTTAAAGGCGAAGTCACCAAAGAGCAAATCAACGACGCCATGAAAGCGGCGGCTAACGAATCCTTCGGTTATTGCGACGAAGAAATCGTTTCCAGCGACATCATCGGCATGAGATTCGGCTCGCTCTTCGACGCAACCCAAACTATGGTCAGCCCCATTGGCGACGGCAACACCCTCGTTCAAGTCGTTTCCTGGTACGATAACGAAAACAGCTACACCAGCCAAATGGTTCGCACCATTAAGTACTTTGCGGAATTGAAGTAAGATTTTTTCTGCAGTAAACTGAACACGCTTTGAAAATGTGACGGCTCGGCTCTTCGTCAATGTTGAGCCGGGCTGTTTCAATTAGGAATGAGGAATTAGGAATGTGGAATGAAAAGATAATCTCAATTCCTAATTTCAAATTTCACATTATTTTGGGGAGGTTATCTAATGAGTAAGAAGACTATTAAAGACGTTGATTTGAAAGGCAAAAAGGTATTCCTTCGCGTCGATTACAACGTTCCTATGGACGAGAATCAGAACATCACCAACACCAAACGCATTGACGCGACGCTCCCGACTCTCAACTATCTGCTCGATCAAGGCGCGGCTGTCATTATCGGTTGCCATCTCGGACGCCCGACTGAAGCCCGCGAGCCGAAATTCTCCACCAAACCCATTGCCAAGAAACTCGGCGAGATTCTCGGTAAAGACGTTAAATGGGCAGAAGATTGCATTGGCGAACCCGCAGAGAAAGCCGCCGCCGCTCTTCAACCCGGCGAAATCCTCTTGCTTGAGAACCTTCGCTATCACAAAGAAGAAAAGAAGAACAATCCCGACTTCGCGAAGAAACTCGCCTCGCTTGCCGACATCGCCGTCAATGACGCCTTCGGTATGGCTCACCGCGCTCACGCCTCCAACGTCGGCATAACCGCATATCTTGAAACTGTCGCCGGTTTCCTTATGGAAAAAGAAATTAACTACATAGGCAAAACCCTTGAGGCTCCCGAACGCCCGTTCGTCGGTATTATCGGCGGCGCGAAAGTTTCTGACAAAATCGGCGTCATCAGCAACATGATTGACAAAGTCGACACGATCATTATCGGCGGCGGCATGGCTCATACCTTCGACAAAGCTAAAGGCTACGAAGTCGGCACCTCGCTCCTCGAAGCGGATAAAATCGAACTTGCCAAAGAACTCCTCGCAAAAGCGGCGGCTAAAGGCGTTAAAGTTGTCCTGCCCGTCGACCTCGTTGTTGCCAACAAATTCGCGGCTGATGCGGAATTCAAGACTGTTCCCGTTGACCAGTGCCCGGCTGACTGGATGGGACTTGACAGCGGCGAAAAGACTTCCGAAGAATATGTTAAAGCCCTTGAAGGCGCGAAAACGATTATTTGGAACGGACCTATGGGCGTTTTCGAGTTTGATAACTTTGCAAAAGGCACGCTCGCAGTTGCAAAGGCTGTTGCCGACGCGACCGAAAAAGGCGCAATCTCAATCGTCGGCGGCGGTGACTCCATTGCCGCGTTGAAGAAAACCGGTCTTGACAAGAAAATCTCGCACATCTCCACTGGCGGCGGCGCAACCCTCGAATACCTCGAAGGCAAAGTTCTTCCCGGTATCGACGCCATTGCAAATAACTAATTCAAGATAAGAAAGTCTGGGAGGATTTAGAAAATGGCAAGAAAACCGATTATCGCAGGCAACTGGAAAATGAATAACACTATCGCGGCGGGTAAAAAACTCGTCGGCGAACTCGCTCCGCTCGTAAAAGACAATGCGGCTGTTGACATAGTCGTTGCTCCGACCGCTACCGCGCTTGCCGCTGTTGCCGAAGCCGTTAAGGGCACCAACATTCACGTCGCCGCGCAGAACGTTCACTGGGAAGCAAAAGGCGCGTACACCGGCGAAATCTCCGCCGAAATGCTTAACGAAATTGGCGTTGAATATGTCATTCTCGGACACAGCGAACGCCGCGACTACTTCGGCGAGACAGACGAAGGCGTCAACAAACGCGCCAAAGCCGCTTTCAAAGCCGGCATTACCCCGATAGTTTGCTGCGGCGAGCCGCTCGAAATCCGCGAGGCGAACACCTACATTGCGCACGTCGTTGACCAGATTAACAAAGACCTTGACGGCTTTGCTCCTGAAGAAGTTGCAAAACTCGTTATCGCTTACGAGCCGATTTGGGCTATCGGCACCGGCAAGACTGCGACCTTTGAACAGGCTGAGGAAGTCTGCAAAGCTATTCGCGAGGCTGTTGCCAAAAAGTTCGGTCAAGAGGCGGCGGACGCTATTCGCATTCAATACGGCGGCTCGGTCAAACCCTCCACGATTAAAGACCTTATGCAACAACCCAACGTTGACGGCGCATTGGTCGGCGGCGCAAGCCTCAAATCCAAAGACTTCAGCGAGATCGTAAACTTCTAAACGACCTTTCAAACCACTCTCAAGAAAGGCGGTGATTATTATGGCAGACCTTGAGCCAAGAGTTGAAAAGCTGGTAAATAGAGTTACGTCTCTTGAACAGCAAGTAAGCAACGTAATAACTAAGCTTGATATGTTTATTGCGGAAAGTCGGGAGGCTCGTCAAAGGCAAGACGCTGACATCCGTGAATTGCGACAAGACATGAAAAACATGCAACAAAATCTCGACTCCAAAATTGACGGGATGGGCAAGCATGTTCGCAATATGTCTATCGTCGCTATAATCGGTATCGCCGCAATGGTCGTCGCCGTTTTCTTAAAGTGAGTTTAAATCGAATACGAAATAAGTTGAGCCGCCAATTTAGTGGCTAGTAACTAGTTGCTAGTTGTTAGGTTGGCGGCTTTTCTTCAACAAAGGAGAGTGCTACGATGGCAAAAATTAAACACGCACCGATTTGCTTAATCATTATGGACGGCTGGGGAATTGGCGAGGCGAAAGACAAGTTCAATGCGATTCAAGTCGGCAATACGCCTGTTCTCGATGAACTCGTCAAAAAATATCCCAACGCCAAACTCCAGGCTTCTGGCGAATATGTCGGACTTCCTGACGGGCAAATGGGCAACTCCGAAGTCGGGCATATGAATATTGGCGCGGGCAGAATCATTTATCAGCCGCTGACGAAAATCACCAAAGCCATTCGCGACGGCGACTTCTTCGAGAACAAAGCTCTTGTCGGCGTTATCGATAAAGCTACGGCTACTGGCGGCGCACTTCATTTAATGGGTTTGGTTTCGCCGGGCGGCGTTCACAGTCACACTGAACACCTTTACGGCTTGCTCCAACTTGCAAAGAAAAAGGGCGTCGCGAAAGTTTATGTTCATTGTTTCCTTGACGGGCGCGACGTTCCGCCGAGCAGTGCCGCAGAATATCTCGCTGACCTTGAGGCGAAGATTAAAGAAATCGGCGCGGGTCAAATCGCCACAATCAGCGGTCGCTACTACGCAATGGATAGAGATAAACGTTGGGATCGCGTTCAGAAAGCCTATGACGCCATTGCAAAATCCGACGCTCCCAAGCAACCCGCCTCCGACGTTGCTATTAAAGCCTCCTACGACGCCAAAGTTACTGACGAGTTTGTCAATCCCGTTGTTATCGGCGACTATCCCGGCATTGGCAAGGACGACGGAATTATTTTCTTCAACTTCCGCCCCGACCGCGCTCGCGAGTTGACGCACGCCTTTACGGACAAAGCTTTTGACGGCTTCCCGCGCGTCGAAGAGATTGTTGGAATTCCCTTCGCGACGATGACGCAGTACGAGGAAGGCTTGAATGTTGACGTCGCCTATCCACCTGAAAGTGTTCAAAACGGCTTGGGCGAGACAATCAGCAAAGCGGGCTTGGCTCAGCTCCGTATCGCCGAGACGGAAAAATATGCGCACGTGACTTTCTTCTTTAATGGCGGCGTCGAGGAGCCGTACGCGGGCGAAGACAGAATTCTTGTCCCCAGTCCCAAAGTTGCGACTTACGACCTCAAGCCGGAGATGAGTGCGCCGACTGTCACGCTTAAAGTCGCGCAGGCGATTCTTTCCGAGAAATACGACTTCATTATCCTCAACTACGCCAACGGCGACATGGTCGGTCACACGGGCGTTATGAAAGCGGCTGTTCAGGCGGTCGAGACGGTTGATGTGTGCGTCGGCATTTTCATTGAGTGCATGAAGAAAGTCGGCGGCGAAGTCGTCATTATCGCTGATCACGGCAACGCCGATAAAATGTACGACTACGACCTTAAGGAGTCGTTCACCGCGCACACGACAAACCCCGTGCCTATTATCGTTGTCAGTGACAGAGTTGCGGAAGTCAAGGACGGTGCGCTTTGCGACGTTGCCCCGACTCTCCTAACGCTAGCCGACATGGACATTCCCGCCGAAATGACCGGCAAACCCTTAATCACCATGAAATAAATTTCAACGCAATAAAAATTTTTTGAGCTTGTGCAAGTGCACAGGTTCTTTTTTTATGAAATCTAATGAAATTCTAATGGTGGGGGGATCGACATTGACAAGTTAATCTGTTAAAATGCGCTTGCGAGTCGAACAAAATTGAATTCAAAAGGAGGATTGATAGCCGAAACGACGCGAACGGTCGCGGCTGAACAATTTGGAATTAGGAATTAGGAAT